>JAJDTQ010000098.1 GCA_022827045.1 Candidatus Binatia bacterium | reverse complement strand
TGTAACGGAGGCGCGCGAAGGTCGGCTCAGGCTGAGTGGAAACCAGCCGTCGAGTGTAATGGCAAAAGCCGGCTTGACTGCGAGAGAGACATCTCGAGCAGGTGCGAAAGCAGGTCATAGTGATCCGGTGGTCCCGCATGGAAGGGCCATCGCTCAACGGATAAAAGGTACGCCGGGGATAACAGGCTTATACCCCCCAAGAGTTCACATCGACGGGGGTGTTTGGCACCTCGATGTCGGCTCGTCACATCCTGGGGCTGAAGTAGGTCCCAAGGGTTCGGCTGTTCGCCGATTAAAGTGGCACGCGAGCTGGGTTCAGAACGTCGTGAGACAGTTCGGTCCCTATCCGCCGTGGGCGGAGGATACCTGAAGGGAGCTATCCCTAGTACGAGAGGACCGGGATGGACGCACCTCTAGTGTTCCGGTTGTGGCGCCAGCCGCATCGCCGGGTAGCTACGTGCGGAAGGGATAACCGCTGAAAGCATATAAGCGGGAAGCCCACCCTAAGATTAAGTATCCCGGGTCGTAAGACCCCTGAAGGCCCCTTCTAGACTAGGAGGTTGATAGGCCGGATGTGGAAGGCCAGTAATGGTTGAAGCTTACCGGTACTAATTGGCCGTGCGGCTTGACCATATTCACCAATGCTACTCCGCAGTTGTACTCCGCAGTTTCTACCTTTCTTCAGTTTCATCAGGTTAACGAGAGGCCGCGTCGGATGACGGCGCGGCTTTCCAGAGTTTCTCGGTGGCGATAGCGGAGGTGTCACACCCGTTCCCATCCCGAACACGGTCGTTAAGCCCTCCAGCGCCGATGGTACTATGGGGTCCCCTCATGGGAGAGTAGGAAGCCGCCGGGATTTTTCAAAGGCCCGATCTTTCGAGATCGGGCCTTTCTTTCGTCTCCGACCCCCTCCCCCTCCGTGAATGTGTCCCCTCCGACCCCCTCTCCCTCTGGGAGAGGGTTGGGGTGAGGGCTCCTTGATTGTTGCGTGCGTTCGAGTGATGATGAACCGCATGACCACCGTAGATGAGGCAGTGAAGCTCGTCCTCGACAACGTCTCGCCGCTTCCCTCCGAAAAGGTCCCGGTCGCCGACAGCCTGGGCCGCGTGCTGTGCGAGGACGTTCGTTCGGGGCGTGACGTGCCGTCGTTTGCGAACTCCGCCATGGATGGGTTCGCGGTGCGCTGGAGCGACCTGGCCGGCGCCTCGCCAGACGCGCCGGCATCCCTCGCCGTGCGAGGGGAGGTCGCCGCCGGCGGGGTGTCGCGTAAGCGCGTCCTTCCGGGAACCGCCATCCGGATCATGACCGGAGCTCCGGTTCCGGCAGGAGCCGACACCATCGTCCGGGTCGAGTACACCGAGATGCGCGGCGACCGCGTCGCCGTGTCCCGGACCGATGGCAAGGGGAGTCACATCCGTCCGGCGGGGGAGGACATCGGCAAGGGCCAGCTGGTCCTCGAGCGCGGCAAGCTGCTGGGGGCGGCGGACATCGGGCTCATGGCGTCCATCGGCAAGGCCGCCGTAACCGTGCGGCGGCGGCCGGTGGTGGCGATCATCGCCACCGGCGACGAGCTCATCGGGGTGGACGACAAGCCGGCGCGGGGAAAGGTCGTCAACAGCAACGGCTACACCCTGTCTTCAGCGGTCCGCGAGATCGGCGCCGTGCCCAAGTCCTTTGGAATCGTGCGTGACAGCCGCAAGCGGTTGGCCGGTGTCTTCAAAAGGGCGTTGAAGTGCGACGCGTTGATCACCTCCGGCGGCGTGTCGGTGGGCGACTACGACTACGTGAAGGACGCCCTCGGCGACGCCGGCATGCGCATGCTGTTCTGGAGGGTCGCGCAGCGGCCCGGGCATCCGATGGCGTTCGGGCGGGTGGGCCCGCGGCCGGTGTTCGGCCTTCCCGGCAACCCGGTCTCGTCGCTGGTATCGTTCATCCTCTACGTCCGCCCCGCCCTGCTCAAGATGATGGGCCATGAAAGGCTCTTCATGCCCGTGGTGCGCGCCAGAATGGCCCATGACATCAAGACCGCGCGCGGCCTCAAGGAATTCGTGAGGTGCCGCATCGAGGAGGAGAACGGCCGCTTGGTGGCGTCGAGCACCGGGACCCAGAGCTCCGGGGTGCTACGCTCGCTGTCGCTGGCCCAGGGACTCATCGTCGCGCGCGAGGACCAGACGGTGCTGCGCAGGGGGAGCCACGCCCCCACGATCCTGCTCGATCACCGCCAGCGTTGGCTGCAAGAGGAGATGGGGTTCTGAGCGGGAGCTACAGGGTCGGCCAGGGCTTCGACATCCACCGCCTCGTGCCCGGCCGGGAGCTCATCCTCGGCGGCGTCCGGGTCCCCCACGAGACCGGCCTGTCCGGTCATTCCGACGCCGATGTGCTCCTCCACGCGCTGATCAACGCCTTGCTCGGCGCCATGGGCCAGGGCGACATCGGAACCCACTTTCCCGACACGGATCCGGAATACGAGGGGGCCTCGAGCGCAAACCTTCTCGGCCATGTGCTCGGGCTCATGCGGGAGTCGGGTTTCGGCATCGTCAACGCCGATGTCACCGTCATCGCCCAGCGTCCGCGCCTGGCTCCCCACTTCGGCGCCATCAGGGTACGCCTGGGAGAGCTTCTCGAGGTGCCCGAAGCGGCCGTCAACGTAAAGGCCGGCACCATGGAAGGCCTCGGCTCCATCGGTGAGGGAAAGGCCATGGCCGCCATGGCGGTGGTGTTGCTGAGCGCGGAGTAGGTTTGGTTCCCCGGGGTTTTCTGTTGCCAACCCGAAGGCCGTTGCATAAAATCCGTTGACCGTTGAAGTTCGAAATCCGCTCCGCCGCGGCGTTCCGGTACGCATGCCCCGGGGACGCCGGCGGCGCTCGTCAAGGAGGGATCATGGCTGACGATGCAATCGAAGTATTGTTGGAAGAAGGAAGGACCTTTCCGCCGCCGGACGAGTTCAAGCAGTCGGGAAATTTGAACGACCCGGGCGTGTGGGAACGGGCCGACAAGGACCCGGAGGGGTTCTGGGCCGAGCAGGCGCAACAGCTCGACTGGTTCAAGACCTGGGACAAGGTGCTGGAGTGGGACTGCCCGTGGGCCAAGTGGTTCATAGGCGGCAAGCTCAACGTCTCCTACAACTGCCTCGACCGGCACGTCAAAACCGCGCGCAAGAACAAGGCCGCCATCATCTGGGAGGGAGAGCCGGGTGACGAACGGGTGCTGACCTACCGCGACGTCTGGCGCGAGGTCAACAAGTTCGCCAACGTGCTCAAGGGTCTCGGGGTGCAGAAGGGCGACCGCGTGGCGCTCTATCTCGGCATGGTGCCGGAGCTCCTGATCGCCATGCACGCGTGCAACCGCATCGGCGCGGTGCACAGCGTCGTGTTCGGCGGCTTCAGCGCCGAGTCCCTGAGCGACCGCATCAACGACGCCTCGGCCAAGGTGCTGGTCACCGGCGACGGCGGCTACCGGCGGGGCGGCATCGTCCCCTTGAAGAAGAACGCCGACGAGGCCGTCGAGAGCTGTCCCTCCATCGAGAACGTGGTAGTGGTGGAGCGCGTGGGAAACGAGTCCGGGGCGGTCATGAAGGAGGGCAGGGACCACTGGTGGCACGAGCTCATGGCCGATGCCCCGCTGTGGTGCGAGCCCGAGCGGATGGACAGCGAGGACATGCTCTTCAGCCTCTACACCAGCGGCACAACCGGCAAGCCCAAGGGCATCGTCCACACCACTGCGGGATACCTGTTGGGCGTCTACCTGGCCAACAAGTGGGTCTTCGACATGAAGGAAGACGACGTCTTCTGGTGCGCCGCCGACATCGGCTGGGTCACCGGCCATACCCACATCGTCTACGGCCCCATGGCCAACGGCGTGACCCAGGTGATGTACGAGGGCACCCCCGATTGGCCGGACAAGGACCGCCTGTGGCGCATGGTGGAGAAGTACGGCGTCACCATCTTCCACACCGCGCCCACGGCCATCCGCACCTTCATGCGCTGGGGAACCGAGTTCCCCGCCGCCCACGACCTGAGCAGCCTGAGGCTCCTGGGCTCTGTGGGAGAGCCCATCAATCCCGAGGCGTGGATGTGGTACCACGAGCACATCGGCAGCCGGAAGTGCCCCATCATGGACACCTGGTGGCAGACCGAGACCGGACACCCGCTGATCACGCCGTTCCCGGCCGTGACCACGCTCAAGCCCGCTTCAGCCACCAAGCCGTTCCCCGGGGTCGAGGCCGACATCGTCGACGAGCAGGGCAACTCGGTGCCGCTGGGCGGCGGCGGCTACCTGGTGCTGAAGCGGCCGTGGCCGGCCATGCTGCGCACCGTGTTCAACGATCCCGACCGTTACGTGGAGACCTACTGGAGCCGTTTCCCCGGCATGTACTTCGCCGGCGATGGCGCCAAGCGCGACACGGACGGCTACTTCTGGCTCCTGGGCCGGGTGGACGACGTCATGAACGTCTCCGGGCACCGCATCAGCACCATGGAGGTGGAGAGCGCCCTGGTGGACCACCAGGCGGTGGCGGAGGCGGCGGTCATCGGCAAGCAGCACGAGGTGAAGGGACAGGGAATCTGCGCCTTCGTCTCACTCATAGCCGGCGTCGACAACACGCCAGAGCTGGTGCAGGAGCTGCGCGCCCACGTGGCCAAGAAGATCGGCGCCATCGCGCGGCCCGACGAGTTGTACTACGCGGCGGAGCTGCCCAAGACCCGGAGCGGCAAGATCATGCGCCGGCTGCTGCGCGACATCGCCGACGGCAAGACGTTGGGGGATACCACGACCTTGGCCGATCCGGCGGTGGTGGCCCAGTTGAAGGAGCAGTACGAGGACGAGTGATCCTCTGAGCCCCCTACGCGTTACCCGAAGACCCGGAAGTACATGTCGGCGAGAGACGGTTCCATGACCGCGGCGTCCTGCATTTCTTTTTCGATAGCGGCGCGCAGGGGGTCGTAGAGGCGGCTCACCTCGGCCAGGACCTCGGCCTCGTCCATCTTGGTGAGGCGACCACTTTCCACCACCACCTCTCCGTTCACCAGCACCGTGTCGACCGAGCTGCCGTTCTCGCAGAACACGATCTGCGTGATCACGTCGTTGAGCGGGGTGAACGCGGGCGTGTCGCGTTTCAGGAGCACGACGTCGGCGAGGCGGCCGGGCTCGAGGACGCCGCAGTCGAGGCCGAACGCGCGGGCGCCCCAGCGGGTGGTCATGGACAGAGCTTGGCGCGCCGTGATCCAGTGGTTGAAGTCGTGGTCGCGGGTGTTGTGGATCAGGGCGGCCAGGCGCATGGCGTCGAACATGTTTTGGCTGTCGTTGGAGCAGGCGCCGTCGGCGCCCAGGGCCACCCGGCCGCCCGCGGCCAGGAAATGGGGAATCGGCGCCAGGCCGCTCCCCAGCCGCAGGTTGCTGGCGGGGTTGTGCACCGGCGTCGCGCCCCTTTCCACGATGATCTCCACGTCCTCCGGCTCGATCCACAACGAATGGGCGGTGGACAGGTTGGGCCTGACCACGCCCAGGTCGTCCAGGTGCTTCAGCAGGGTGGTCCCGTAGAGCCTTGGCCCCATGAGCGACTGGGACTTGGTCTCGGCTAGATGGATGTGCAGCGGGAGGCCGCGCTGTTCCGAGATGGCGGCGACGCCCTGAAGCAGCTCATCGGTGCAGCGTTGCACCGCGGAGGGCCCGGGGCAGCAGGTGGTCAAACGGTCGGGGTCGTGCAGTTCGTCGATGAAGGCCTCGATCTCATTCAGCCAGCCTTGGGTATCCTTGGTTTCCGCGCTGGTCATCCGGATCACTTCGTCGTTGGTCTCTCCCTTGGGCGCTTCGATGGGGATAGTGGCCTCGTAAGGCCGGTCCGTAACGGTCAGGGCCACCACGTGCCGCAACCCCAGGTCGCGCATGGCGCGGATGGCCTCACCGGCGCCGGTATAGCGGCTGGCCTGGTTGCCGAAGAAGTGGTCCACGTTGGTCGTGCAGCCGGTCTTGAGCATTTCCATGGCCCCGAGCAGGGCGCTCACGTAGAACATCTCGTCGCCGCACGCCCTCAGGGCGGCGCGCCAGTACGCGCGCCAGATCTCCAGCGGCCGCGCGGGCATCAGGCCGCGAAAGATGTTGGCGGGCGAATGGTTGTGGGCGTCGATCAGCCCGGGAATCGCAATGAAGCGGCTTCCGTCGATGACCCGGTCGCCGTCCTGGCGGGGGCAGCCGTCGGCCGGCCCCACGTACTCCAGGCGGTTGCCGTTGATCACCACGGCCCCGTCCTCGATCACCTGGTCTCGATCGTTCATGGTCACGATCAACGCGTGCTCGATCCGTAGTTTCATGGAAACTGCCTCTCGGTTCATGACCCGCCCCCCGCGCCTAGAGAGCCTGGATGAAGCCGCGTAGCATCTCATTGAAGATCTCCGGCTGCTCGCGGAACGAATGGTGCCCCGCGCGGTTGATGATCTGGAGTTGGCAGCGCGGTTCGGTGGCGGCGATCAGGTCGAACAGCGCATAACCCTGTTCCAGCGGCGCCGTCGGGTCGTTGCGGCCCCAGATGATCTGGGTCGGCTTCCCCATGCCGCGGTCGCGGATCCAGGCGAACATCTCGGACTTGTCCTTTGCCAGCCCCGGCAGGAACATCCTGGTCCTGAGTCCCTCATCTTCCATCTTCCGGACGGATTCCTGAAACTTGGGCAGGTTCGCCACCTCCACCGCCGCGTCGAGAAAGGCTTCGTCGATGTGGTGCGGGCTGTAGGCGTAGTGCTCGTAGACCCATTTCTGGCACTCGCGGCCGAGCCGAGGCCGGGGCGCGCCGGCATGCACGACGTCGTTGCGGCCGCGCCCGGGCGCGCAGGTGTTGCTGTCGATAATCGTGCAGGACGCGACCAGATCGGGCTGCTCCAGCGTCACGCGGCAGACCAGATAGCCGCCACGCGAATGACCCGCGAGATGCACATCGGAGAGCCCCAGTGTGCGGATGAAGGCCTTGGCGTGCTGGACCACGGCGTTCATCGTGTAATCGTCGTTCGCGGGGTTGTCGGTGTGACCCTGTCCGAGCTTGTCGAACGCGACGACGTGGAAGTGCCGGGCTAGCGCGTCGAAGTTCCTGTTCCAGACGAGGGCGCTCGATGCCGCCTCGTCGGACCCGAAATTTCCGCCATACACCAGGACGAGGGGAGGGCCGGAGCCCGCTTCGAAATAACGCGTGCGGATTCCGTCGACATCCGCCCATTTGGCATCGGTCATAGGCATGGTCATGTCTCCCTGGATCGAGAATGTTCGCCGGAGATCGCGCCTTCCCATAGCGGGACCATGGCCGGGAGGGTTCCCATCGGGAGTGTTCCTCGGGCGCCCCTCTCCTCGCGGGCGATGGGTTCCGGTGGGTCAAAGGCGGTGGCCATCGTCAGTTCAGGCTGGAGATGAACCCTTGGACGATCCCGTTGAAACGTTCCGGATGCTCGCGGAACGGAAAGTGCCCGGCCTGGTTGATGATGTGGAAATAGGCCTGCCGTTCGCCGGCGGCGATCATTTCGTAAAGCGGAATGCCCTGTCGCAGGGGCGCGGTGGGGTCGTTGTAACCCCACACCACCTGGGTCGGCCGCTTCATCTTCCGGTCTTGAATCCAGCGCAGGGTCTCCGCCTTCTGACGCGCCAACTCGGGCAGGAAGAGGGCCCCCTTGAGGCCCTCTTCCTCCATCTTCCGGACCGCTTCCCGCGTCTTGGGAAGCTGGCCGACTTCGACCACGGCATCGAGCCAGCCGTCGGTGATGTGGTCGGGGGAGTAGGAGTATTTCTCGTATGTCCAGCGCTGGCACTCGCGGCTGAGCGGCTCGTGGGGCGGCTGGGCATGAACGATCTCGTTGAGCCCGACGCCGGGGCCGAGGGTGCCGGAGTCGACGATGGTGCAGGAGCGAACGAGTTCCGGGAATTCGAGCGTCAGCCGCGTGACCAGGTAGCCTCCCCGCGAATGCCCGACCAGATGGACGTTGGACAGACCGACGGTATCGATGAAGGCCGCGGCGTGATGGACGACCGCGTTTATGGTGTAGTCGTCGTTGATCGGGTTGCCGGTATGGCCCTGTCCGAGCTTGTCCGGCGCTACCACATGATGGTTCGCCGCCAGACCGTCGAAGTTGCGGTCCCAGGCGATCGCGCAGTTCGAACCGTCCGTGGAACCGAAATTCCCGCCATAGAAGAGCACCACGGTCTCGCCCTCGCCGGCCTCGAAATAGCGCGTGTCGACATCACCCACCTTGGTCCATTTGGGTTCGTTCATCGGCATCTTCCGTCTCCTTTCCGTCCGTTCCGAACACATGGCAGGAAATCTCGCCCATTCCGCCATAGCCGGGGATCGATTTCAACAGCCCCACCAAACCCGCCCGCGCCCGGTCACATGGCCACCCGGCGCATGCCCAGGCCGAGCAGCAGCACGATGATTCCCAGGATCACGTTGGCCGTCAAGAGACACGTCCAGGGGTGCCGGCTGTCGCCGGGGTGTTCCAGAAAGTCGTGATAGCGGAACGCCTGGAGCCCGTGGTTGACAGCCATCACCGCCGTCAGAACGGCTTTCACCACGAGCAACAGGAAGGCGCCCGATCCGGGCGTGACCTGCGCGGACGCTCCCGGAAGGAAAATGCCACCCAGGCCCGAGAGCACGGCCACGGGCGCGGCGGCGGCGGCGACGACGTTCAAGGCCCGTCCGGCCCGGCGCAGCGTACTCGCCTGCTCGGCCGGCGGCAACGTGCGGCTCGCGGGCAATAGCATACCCAAGAAAAGCACGTTGGCGCCGAGCCAAACGCTGAAGGACATGATGTGGAGCCAGGGTACGAGAGGCTGCAAGTGTGTACTTCCTTCCGATGCGCGTGAACCTCCGAATCCCGGAGGTTTATATCGGACCGGGCCAGTTGCCGCCAGTGTCCTGTCGCACCGGGTTCCCGTGCCTGCACGGGCCGCTTCTTCCTGGATGCGCGCCTTCTTCCAGCCCTGCCCGGCGCACCGACTGGTACGAGGTCCGTCCGTGCCGCCTTGATACGCCAAGGCACTTGTGTTAGCAAAGAGCGAATTCCACGAGGGAGGCTCCTGACTTGCCATGATGCGCTGGTTGCCCGAGAACGTGTCTACCTATGGTGGTCAGATCGACTACCTGTTCTATCTCATCTACTACATCACCGCTGCCGCCCTGATTCTGGTCACGGTCGTGATGGTGGCCTTCCTCATCATGTATCGCCAGAGGGAAGGCCGGAAAGCGGTCTACTCGCATGGCAACACCGCCCTGGAGGTGACCTGGACGGTGGTTCCCGCCGTGATCCTCCTCATGCTCTCCTTCATGAGCATCTCCACGTGGGGGGAGATCAAGATATACGCCCCTCCCGCCGAGTATGAAGTGAGGGTCGTCGGCAAACAGTTCAACTGGGACGTGTTCCATCCCGGACCCGACGGCAAGCTCGGCACCAAGGACGACATCAAGATCGAGAACGAGCTCCACGTCCCCGTGGACAAGGTCGTTCACGTCCAGCTCCAGGCGTCGGACGTCATCCACAGCTTCTTCGTGCCCCAGTTCCGGGTCAAGCAGGACGCCGTCCCGGGACGCAACATCCTGGTGTGGTTCGAGGTCACCAAGCCCGGGCAATACGAGCTTCCCTGCGCCGAGCTGTGCGGCTTCGGCCACTCGGGCATGCTCGGATGGGTGTTCGCCCACACGCCCGAAGACTACGAGAAATTCCTCAAGGAAAACCAGAATCAGAGCTGAACCCGCCGATTCGCGGACGGCCTCCAGCGAGAGCGCGTCCCTGAAAGCGGAGGAGGAAAATCAAGGATGAGCGAAGCAGCGGCACACGCCGATCACGGAGCCCACGAGCCCGCGGGGTTCTGGTCGCACTATGTCTTCTCGACCGATCACAAGATGATCGGGCGGCAGTTTCTGTTCCTGGGGCTGTTCATGCTGATCATCGGCGGGATTCTCGCCATGCTGATCCGCTGGCAGCTCGCGTGGCCGGAAACCGAGGTGCCGGGGCTCGGCTGGGTGCCGGAGCCCACCATGTACGAAGGGATCATCCCGCCGAGCACCTACAACATGCTGTTCACCATGCACGCCACCATCATGATCTTCTTCGTGGTGATGCCCATCATGGTCGGCGGCTTCGGCAACTTCCTGATCCCCATCATGATCGGCGCCAAGGACATGGCTTTCCCGGTGCTCAACATGCTGTCCTTCTGGGTAGGGGCGGTAGCCGGCGTGCTCATGGTCGCGAGTTTCTTCGTCGTCGGCGGCGCTGCCTCCGGGGGATGGACTTCTTACACTCCGCTCACCGGGGCAGCGGTGTATACAGGAGTCAACTGGGGCATCAACCTGTGGGTCCTGAGCCTGTTCGTGCTGGCCTTCTCCTCGCTCATGGGCTCCATCAACTACATCACGACCCTCATCAACATGCGTGCGCCGGGTATGACCTATTTCCGCCTGCCGCTGTCCATCTGGTCCCTGTTCGTCACCGCGATCCTGCTGCTGCTGGCGCTGCCGGTTCTCACCGCGGCCCTGGGCATGCTGTTTTTCGACCGCGTCTTCGCCACCAACTTCTTCCTGCCCGCGGGCGGCATGCCGCTCCTCTGGCAGCACCTGTTCTGGTTCTTCGGCCATCCCGAGGTCTACATCCTGGTGCTGCCCGCCATGGGCGTGACCTCCGACATCCTTTCGGTGTTCTCGCGCAAGCCCATCTTCGGGTACCGGGCCATGGCCTACTCCATGATCGCCATCGCCTTCCTCTCGTGGATCGTGTGGGGCCACCACATGTTCGTCAGCGGCATGAACCCGCTGCTGGGAACTGCCTTCATGCTCACCACCATGGTGATCGCGGTGCCGTCGGCCATCAAGACATTCAACTGGCTGGGTACGCTGTGGGGCGGCTCCATCCGCTTCACCGTGCCTCTGCTGTTCGCCATCGGCTTCGTCTCCAACTTCGTCATCGGCGGCCTGAGCGGGGTCTTCATGGCGTCGACCCCGGTGGACATCTTCATCCATGACACCTACTTCATCGTGGCGCACTTCCATTACGTGGTGGCCGGCATCATCTTCGCCATGTTCGCCGCCATCTACTTCTGGTTCCCGAAGATGTTCGGGCGCATGACCAACCATACCTGGGGGGTGGTGCACTTCATCGGCACCTATGTGTTCTTCAACCTGACCTTCTTCCCCATGCACTTCCTGGGGGTGGGCGGCCACATGCGGCGCATCTACAACCCCGAGCAGTACGAGTATCTGGCGCAGTTCGGAGACATGAACGTGTTCATCACCATCAGCGCGTTCTGTCTCGCCATATCCCAGATACCGTTCGTGGTGAACTTCATCTATAGCCTGTTCGCCGGCGAGAAGGCGTCCGAGAATCCCTGGGAGGCCAACACGTTGGAGTGGGCGGCACCCTCGCCGCCGCCCCACGGCAACTTTGCGACCACGCCGCAGGTTTACCGCGGCCCGTATGAGTACAGCGTTCCGAACGCGGAAGAAGACTGGCTTCCGCAGCACCGGCCGCTCGGCGCCGCCGCCGCAACGGGTCACTGAGGCGGGATACTGGGATGGCCAACGCCTGGCTCCATCGGTTGGCGCTGACCACCGCCGGGACCACCCTGTTTCTGCTGTTCGTGGGCGCGCTGGTCACGAGCAAGGGCGTGGGCTTGGCCGTGCCGGACTGGCCCACCACCTTCGGACACAACATGTTCCTGTTCCCCTGGTCGGGGATGGTAGGCGGCGTGTTCTACGAGCACAGCCACCGGCTGGTGGCGTCCGGTGTCGGATTTCTCACCCTGGTGCTGGCGGTGTGCCTGTGGCTGAAAGAGCTTCGGGCCTGGGTGCGCTGGCTGGGCGTCGCGGCGTTGCTGCTGGTGACGGTTCAGGGCGTTGTCGGCGGGCTTCGGGTCGTGTTGCTGGAACAGGATCTCGCGATCCTTCACGCAGCCCTGGCCCAGGCGTTCTTCGGCCTCATCGTCGCCATGGCGCTGTTCACATCGCGTTCGTGGCGGGGGGTTCGTCCATCATCCGCGACCGGCGGCTCGACGATGTTCCCGTGGTTTTGTCTCTCCGCGACGCTGCTGATTTATGCGCAGAGCCTGCTGGGAGCGTTTATCCGGCACAACGGCGAAGCCTTGGCGCTTCACGTCGTGATGGCGCTGGTGGTGGCGGTACAGACCGGTCTGCTAGTGTTGAGGACGCTTCAGCTCAGTAAAGATCTGCCGGTGTTCTGGACGCCTTCCATTTACCTGGGACTGTTCCTGGTGCTGCAGTTGGCGCTGGGCGTCGGGTCCTACGCGGTCCGCTCCCTGTCGTTCGGAGCCGACTGGCACTTGGGCCTGATCGTTGCCGTTACCACGGCCCACGTGGTGGTCGGCGCGTTGCTGTTGGCCATGAGCGTGGTGGTGACGTCATGGGCGTTCCGGCTGCTCAGCCCGCCCCGCCTTCCGGTGGCGGACCCGGCCGTACCCGAGAGGTCCGCGGCGTGACCCCGCGAACCGCGACATACGCCGTCGGCTCGACCCACGGCCGAAAGCTGCTCGACTACGTCGAGCTCACCAAGCCAAGGCTCGTGTTGATGGTCCTGCTGACCACCCTGGTAGGCTTCTACATGGGCTCGGAGCCGGTCCCGCACTATTTCGTGTTGTTGCACACCCTCCTGGGGACCGCCCTTGCGGCAGGCGGGACCCTGGCCCTCAACCAGTCCCTCGAGCGGGACCTCGACGCCGCCATGAAGCGCACCCGGCACCGGCCAATCCCCGAAGGCAGGGTTCAACCGCTGGAGTGTGTCCTGTTCGGAAGCATTCTGGTGGTTTCCGGGCTGGTGTTGCTGGCGGTAGCCGTCAACGTCCTGAGCGCGCTGCTGACCGCCATTATCTCGGTGACCTATCTGTTCCTCTACACGCCGTTCAAGCAGAAATCATCCCTGTGCAGCCTCATCGGCGCGGTCCCCGGGGCACTACCGCCGGTTATCGGCTGGACCGCGGCGCAGGGCACCCTGGGCCTGGAAGCCGGCATCCTGTTCGGGATTCTTTACCTGTGGCAGATACCCCACAACCTGGCCATCGCCCGGCTCTACCGCGACGATTTCCTGTCTGCCGGCATCCGCTTCCTGCCGGTGGTGGACGTGGAGGGGCGAAGCACCGGCCGGCAAGCCGTGAGCCATTGTCTGGCGTTGCTGGTGGTGAGTCTGATGCCGACCCTCACCGGATTCGCGGGCGAGATATACTATTTCGCGGCCATCCTGCTGGGGGCCGGCTTTCTGGTCTACGCGGTGCGGCTTGCGGCTCTGAGGTCGGTTGCCAGCGCGCGGCACCTGCTGTTCGCGTCGCTGTTCTACCTGCCGCTGCTGCTCGTCGCCATGGCCCTGGACAGGATACCGATCTGACGTGGAATCGACAGTGGACAGACGGAATCGAAGGAGAAACAGCCGCCTGGGATGGGTGATCGGCGCTGTGGCCGTCAGCTACATCCTGGCGACCGTGGTTTTTCTGGTGGTCTATTGAGGGGTCCTGTCCTGGTATGCGAATGAATGAGACGGGGCATTGACGGGAAGCACTGATGGTACGGGAGGCGACCGCGAGGGTCTTGGAGGGCGACGGCGTGGAAACGCTGGCGCCGTCGTCTGCCTTTGGCGGGGGTCCGCCGCCGCCGTCCCGCCCGGAGCCGGTGATCAGCAACGCGAGACTGGGGCTGATGATGTTCATCGGCGCCGAAGTGATGTTCTTCGCCGGGTTGATCGGCGCGTTTCTGGTGTTGCGGCTGAGCAGCGATGTCTGGCCGCCGCCCTCGCAACCGCGCTTGCCGGTATGGATCACGGGTTTCAACACGCTGGTGCTGCTCGCGAGCGGCCTGACCATGCAACGGGCGTCGCTGTCGGCGCGGTTGCCGGACCGGGTGCGGCTGTCCGGCTGGCTCCTCGCAACCGCTGTCCTGGGCGCGCTCTTCCTGTGCATCCAGGGATACGAATGGGTGCGCCTGATCGGCTTCGGGTTGACCATGTGGAGCGGACTTTACGGCTCGACATTCTACGCCCTCATCGGATTGCACGGGCTCCACGTCGTCGGCGCGTTGGCGTGGGTGGGCGTGGTGTGGACCCTCGCACGGCGGGGACGCTACGGGGAAGGCCGTTCGGCGGGCGTCGAGTTGTGCACCATGTACTGGATGTTCGTGGTGGCGCTGTGGCCGGTGCTCTACGGCCTCGTATACCTGTATTGAGATCGGCGGCGCGCATGAACAAACCTTCGATGGACCACCGGTTCGTGTTCCGGCCCGCGGCAGCCGCGGGGGCCATGAGCATGGGCTTGGCGCCGTGGACGCGAGAGGGCCTCGCGGCGGAGACCGAGCGGATGGTGGAGGCCCTCAACTGGACCGTCGTGTTCCTGATGGCGATGCCTTACGCCACCGTGGCATGCTGCGTGGGCTGGCTCGTCTATCGCTACACGCGCGCGCACCGGGCGCGCGAAGGCAGGCAGGGCGGGCTTCATATCGTAAGAAAAGGAGAATGTTAGATGAGCGAGGCAGCGACGTTACATCGAGACCCCGCGGAGTCTCCGCTCACCCCGGAAAGCTGGGGCAAGCTGGGCATGTGGATCTTCCTCTGCGGCGACGCGATGACCTTCGGGACCCTCATCGTGACCTTCGGCATCATGCGCATAGCGGCGCCCGATTGGCCGGTGCCGGCCGACGTGCTGGGCATCAACCTGACCGCCGCCATGACGTTCCTGCTGATCTGCAGCAGCGTGACCATGGTGCTGGCCCTTTCCGGCATCAAGCGCGGCAATCTGCAGGAGTTCAAAAAGTTCATGCTCCTGACGATTCTCGGGGGGGCCCTGTTCCTGGCGCTGCAGGCCTACGAATGGACCCATCTCATCCATAGCGGCGTGACCATCTCCGCGAACAAGTACGGCTCGCCGGTGTTCGGCGACACCTTCTACATCATGACGGGCTTTCACGGCATGCACGTGTTCGGCGGCGTCGTCTACCTCGCGGTCATCCTGGTGGGAGGCCTGACCGGCCGCATCACCCAGGCCAACGCCTCGGTGGTGGAGATCGCCGGTCTCTACTGGCACTTCGTCGACCTCGTGTGGATCCTGATCTTTACCTTCGTCTACCTCTTGTAGGATACGGGAGACCATCCATGGCAGATACAGCAGCAGCCCATAACGAAGCGCACGCGGAGCCCAACTATCTGGCCGTATTCGGTTGGCTCTTCGTCCTGACGGTAATCGAGGTGGGGGTGATCTTCCTGCCGATACCGAAGCTGCTCATCGCGGCCTCGCTCGTGATCCTGGCGGCGGTGAAGGCGTCACTGGTGGCCATCTACTTCATGCACCTCAAGTTCGAGAGGCTCGTGATCTGGTGGATCGCCGTGATCCCCGTGATTCTCTGCGTATTCCTTATCTTCATGCTGATCCCGGAGCTGGCCTGACTTCAAGGCGGCGCGTATGTCAGGGCCGGGCCTGAGAGGGCCCGGCCCTGACCCGGTCGACGTTTCCGTTGTTCTCCGTTACCTCGCTCCCTCACCTCAACGCGTTGCTCAACACGGTGAGCGCGGTTCTGCTCCTCACCGGCTACTGCTTCATCCGGCAGCGCAACGTCGACGCGCACAGGCGGTGCATGCTGGCGGCGCTGGTCTGCTCCGGACTCTTCCTGACCTCCTATCTCATCTACCACTTCAACGTGGGGTCGGTCCGTTTCGAGGGGGAAGGCTGGATCCGGGTGGTGTATTTCGGGGTGCTGGTGTCCCACACGGTCCTCGCCACGGCCATCGTTCCCCTGGTGGTGATCACGTTCGCGCGGGCGTTGCGGGGAAGGTTCGACAGGCACCGCGTCATCGCGCGCTGGACCCTGCCGCTGTGGCTGTACGTGTCGGTGACCGGCGTCGCCGTCTACTGGATGCTGTACCAGATGGACGTCTAGTGTCCTGTCCGCTCGTCCGGTGACCGGCGTCGGGCCGGCGTCCTGGCCTGCGGGTCGAAGCCGGCGACGGCGCGCACGGCGTCCGCGACACCGGGAGCGGCGGCGATGACGGGGTTGCCCTGCAGCAAGCCGTCGTTGGCGAGGAAATCGTTGGTCCAGCCTCCCGCCTCTTGGACCAGCAGTATTCCGGCAAGGCAGTCCCAGGCGTTGATGTGCGCCTCCAGGTAGCCGAGCAGACGGCCCGCGCCGACATAGGCCAGCATCAGTGCGCCGGAGCCGTTGCGCTGGTAGATCCCGCCTGCCTCCAACAGGCGGCGGATGCTGTCAACCGCCGTTGCGCCCGAGGTCCGGGTCGAATAGCCGACGCCGACGGTTCCCTGGGTGAGGCTGTCCGCGGCGCTGGTCGCCATCGGCGTCTCGCCGCAGAAGGCGCCGTGGCCGCGGCGCGCCGCGAACAACTCGTCCGCGTTGGGGTCGTAGACGACGCCGACCTCTATCCGGCCTTGCAGCACGTAGGCGATGGAAACGCACCAGACGGGCACCTGGTTGATGAAATTGGTGGTTCCGTCGATGGGATCGACGACCCAGATGCCGCCGGCGTCCTTGTCATCGATGGCGGCCCCGCCCTCCTCGCCCAGAAAACCGTCCTCGGGAAAGAGGTATTGAAGGCGCGCGCGGATCAGCGCTTCGACGGCGTGATCGGCCTCGCTGACGAAATCCTGCCGGCCCTTGGCGATGACCTCCAGCCCATCGGGATTGCGGAAGTAGGCCAGCGCGGTCCGGCCCGCTTCGCGTGCGATGTCCTTGGCCGCCCGGAGGCGATGGGCCTGCGCCTGGTCATCCATACGGGTGTAGCCCGAGGTCCGGCTAGGCGCGGTTCTCCAGCAACGTCACGCCGCGCTCGCGAAACGCGATCCGGACACGGGAGCCCGCCGGGACCGGCGCGTCGAACCGGTAGTCCGCGACAAAGATCTCCCCGAGCCCCGTGTCGAGGGTGTACTCGACGTGACTGCCGACGTAGGTGCTCTTCAGCACCGTTCCCGTGAATCCACTCTCATCTTCGCTCGTTTCCAGGATTACCGCTTCCGGCCGGACGGCGATCTTGACCGGACCGACGGGAAGCTCCCGGTGAGGCAGACGAAGCTCCATCCCACCGCCGACCTGGATGGTCGCCTGCCCGCCGTCGCGGCTGAGCAGCTCGGCATCCAGGACGTTGGCGTCGCCGATGAAGTCGGCGACGAAGAGGTCGCGGGGTGCCTCGTAGAGCTCGGTGGGTGCGCCTTCCTGCGCGATCTCCGCGTTGCGCATGACGATGATCCGGTCCGACACCGCCAGGGCTTCCTCCTGGTCGTGGGTGACGTAGACGGTCGTCAGGGCGAGGCTCTGTTGCAGCTCCCTGATTTCTTCCCGGACCTGGCGGCGCAGCTTGGCGTCGAGGTTGGAGAGGGGCTCGTCGAACAGCAGCACCGTCGGCTCGAGGACCAGGGCGCGGGCGACGGCGACCCGCTGTTGCTGTCCGCCGGACAACTCACTCGGCAGACGCTCTCCGTAACCGGAAAGGCCCACCAGCTTGAGGCCGTCTTCGGCGCGGTCCCGTATCTCCGCCTTGGTGATGCCGCTGACCGAGAGGCCGTAGGAGACGTTCTCGAACACCGTCATGTGGGGAAACAGGGCATAGGACTGGAACACCATGGAGACGTCCCGGGCGCTGGCCGGCAGGCGGGAAACGTTGTCGCCGCCGATGAAGACGCTGCCGGACGTGGGTATTTCAAGGCCGGCGATGAGGCGGAGGGTCGTCGTCTTGCCGCAGCCGCTCGGTCCCAGCAGGGTCACCAGGTCGCCGGCCTGGACCTCGAAGGAGATCCGGTCGACCGCCACGACCGGTCCGTAGTGCTTGCTCACGCCGTCGAATCGCACCGCGGCGGCCTGTCCCTCGATGTTCATCCCACCGCTCCTCCCGCGCCGAAGGCGACGTTCATGTCTTCTCGGCGGCCGATGCGCCGTTCGCCGACGACCAATTGTATCAGCAGGATCACCACCACCATGACCACTATCAGGACCGAACTGTAGGCGATGGAGAGGCCGTAGTCGCCGTTCTCCACCCGGCCGATGATGTAGGACGTGGCCATATCATAGTTGGCGCTGACCAGGAAGATTACCGCGCTGATGGCCGTCATGGCGCGCACGAAGCTGAAGACCAGCGCTGCGATCACCGCCGGACGGAGGAGCGGCAGGACGACCTTGCGCACGGTGGCGAAGGAGCTGGCGCCCAGGGTCAACGAGGCCTCGTCGAGGCTCTTGTCGATCTGGGTCATGGCGGCGATGCCGGCGCGCACGCCCACCGGCATGTTCCGGAAGATGAAGCAGATGACCAGTATGATGCCGGTGCCGGTGAGTTCGATGGGCGGCACGTTGAACGCCAGGATGTAGCCGACGCCGATGACGGTGCCGGGTATCGCGAAGCTCAACATGGTGCCGAACTCGAAAGCCTGCTGGCCCGCGAACTTCTGGCGGATCAGCAGATAGGCGGTGAGCAGCCCCACCGCCGCGGTCAGGGGGGCGGAGATGAGGGAGATGTAGATGGTCGTCCAGAAGGAGTTCCAGGCCGCGCCCGACCAGACCAGCCCCCCTGTCCCGGTGGTGATGGAAAAGGCGTCCATATAGTGGCGCAGGGTGAGGCTGTGATTCCGGCCCCAGAGCTCCACGAAACCGCCGAACATGATCATGCAGTAGATGACTGCTGTCAGACCGGCCCAGGGCAGGGCCGAGCCGTAGGCCAGCCAGACCACGCGGCGAGGCAGGGGGACATGAAGGCCGGCGTCGCCCTTGCCCGTGACGGTGGCGTAGGACTTGTGTCCCAGCCAGCGATGTTGGGCCCAGAACGCGGTCAGGGTGAAGGCCAGCAGAATGATCGCCAGGACCGCGGCCCGGCCCTGGTCATTCTGCGCCCCGACGATGGCGAAGAAGATGGATGTCGACAGGACGTCGAAGTTGCCCCCCAGGACCAGGGGATTGCCGAAATCGGCAAGGCTCTCGATGAAGCCCACCAGGAAAGCATTGGCCAGGCCCGGACGCATCAGCGGCAACGAGACGGTGGTGAAGGTGCGCCAGTTGCTGGCGCGCAGGGTCTGCGAGGCTTCTTCCATCGAAGGGCTCACCCCTTCGACGACTCCTATCAGGACGAGGAAGGCGATGGGCGTGAAGGCCAGGGTCTGGGCCAGCCAGATACCGGGCAGGCCGTAGATGTAGCGTCCCGGCGTCGTGCCGGTGATCGCCTCGATGGCCTGGGTCACCGTGCCCGACGCGCCGAACAGAAGGATGATGGCGAGGCCGATGACGAAGGGCGGGGTGATGATCGGCAGAACGCTCAGGAGGCGCAGCAGCCGCTTGGCGCGGAAGCCGGTGCGGGTCGCCAGCAGGGCGAAGGCCAGGCCAAGAACCGTCGTGCTGGCGGCCACCAGGATCGCCATCAACAGGGAGTTCCAGGCGATGCCGCAGTTGACGTTGGCGGTCAGGCAGCCCACGCCCCAGATGTCGTGGCTGAACAGTTTCTCGACGAAGAGGTAGGGAACGAAGTTGTAGTCGTTGTCCTGGAAGGCGCTGGCCAGGATGCGGACCACCGGGAAGAAGATGAAGGCGGCGACCAGCGCGATGACGAGGGCGATGGAGCCGACCACGAAGCCGTCGCCGTTGATGGCCCCGCGCGCGGCGAGTCCCTGGGCGAACAGGAAGAGAAACGCCGCCGATACCGACAAGGCGCCGTAGCCCATGCCGAACTGGCGGTCGCCGAGGGGGCCGAACAGCTCCTCCAGAGTGGCGTATTCCCAGCCGCCGATGCCGATCAGGAAGCCCTGACCCAGGAAAAAGACCGCGCCCACACCACCTGCCGCCAGCAGGACCTTGGAGAAGAGGGGGTCCGTACGCGGGCGCCGCAGCACCAGCAGAGGGGCCGCCAGCGGTAGCACCATCGGCGCCAGCCACCAGCGGCCGAAGAGGAGGACCTGAAGAAGGGCCGGGGCCGCGTCGGCCCCGGCCGGGTAGTCGAACAGCCAGGCGAAGGACCAGAACCCGTCCTCCGCGCCGTACCAGGGGAAGAGCGCAAAGCCGCCCCACCCCACGGCAAGCCAAAGCGCGGCAGGCCGATTCATCGCCTCAACGGGTCAGACGTTCAACGCGGCAGCGTGGAAACCTCGTCGTCCCACTTCTTCAACAGCCGCCGCCGTTCGGCCGACGATCCGTACTTCTTGAAGTCGTAGTTGATCAGCTTGATCTGGCTCAGGTCCGGCGCCTGCGGCGGCGGTGTCGCCTTGGCGTTCGACGGCACCTGGTACGCCTTGGCCTGCGCCGCCATGGTCTGGATCTTCGGATCCAGGGCGAAGTCCACCCACTTCTTGGCGCTTTCCGGATTGCGGCCGCCCTTGATGATGCTCACCGAGCCGATCTCATAGCCGGTGCCCTCGCAGGGCGAGACGATCTTGATGGGGAAGCCCTTCACCGCCTGGGTCACCGCGTCGTGCTGGAAGACGATGCCGATGGTGGTCTCGCCGCGGGCCGACGCCTTGATCGGGGCCGACCCCGACTTGGTGTACTGGTTGATGTTCTTGTGCAGCCCCTTCATGAACTCGAAGCCCTTCTCCTCGCCGAAGACCTGCACGATGGTGGCCAGCGTGGTGTAGGCGGTGCCGGAGGAGTTGGGGTTGGCCATCTGGACATGGCCCTTGTATGCCGGCTTGGTCAGGTCCGCCCAGCATTTCGGTGCCGGCACCTTGTGCTTGGCCGCGAGTTCGCTGTTGTATCCGACGCCAAGAGCACCGGCGTAGATTCCCACCGTCTTGAAGCCGGACTGCTCGGCCTGGCGCCGCGCCCAGTCCTGAAGCTCCGGCAGCCGAGGGGACTTGTACTCCTGCGTGAGGCCCTCTTCGGCCGCCTGCAGATGCGGGTCGCCGGTGCCGCCCCACCATACGTCGCCCTTGGGATTGCGGCGCTCCGCCTTGATCTGGGCGAAGGTCTCGCCGGAGCTCTTGCGGGTCATGGCGACCTTGATGCCGGTGGATTTCTCGAACTCCTTGACCATGAGCTGGCACCATTCGATCTGCGGGCTGCAGTACAAGGTCAACTTGCCGGCGGCCATGGCCGTGTTGGCCGTCGCCGCCACGAGGCCCGCGATGGCGAACGCAACGAGTGACAGGTGGAGACGTTTCATAGTGCTGTCCTCCTCATATCGTTTAGACGCGCTTTCTTGACGCCGTTGCCTGAGCGTCCCTGGGACACTTTCGAGTCACGAAACCCATACCACACTCGAAACGGTGTTTGTAACATTTTCGTAACGCGGCTCCTCCCGTCATCCAGGACACGATCCGGGATCCGGAGGTGGGTGCAGGCCCCGTGTTGAAACCGTGCCCCCAGGGCTGCTATAGGGCAGGCAATCGTTTGGGCCGTCAGGAGTCACGCCATGAAGACCATCGGTATCGTCGGCTGTGGAGCCATCGGGAAAGGCTTGTTGAAGGCCGTCGATTCGGGGGCCGTGGACGCGGACGCGTGCGTGACCAGCCGTACGGAGAGTTCGTGCAGGGAGTTCCTGGACACCCTGGGCCGGCCGGTGCCTTTTCTCCCGCTCGACGAGCTCATCGCCCGTTCCGACATCGTGGTGGAAGCGGCCGGCGGTGCGGTGGTGCCGGATCTCGCACGCCGCGCGTTCGACGCCGGCAAAGACCTCTTGGTCATCAGCGTGGGCGCTTTGCTGGATTATCCCGAGATCATCGAGCGGGCGCGCGAGACCGGCTGCCGGCTGCTGCTGCCCTCCGGCGCCATCGCCGCACTCGACGGCATCAAGTCGGCCTGCGCGGGAGAAGTGGCCCACGTCACCATCACCACCCGGAAACCGCCGCACGGCCTTGAAGGCGCTCCCTATCTGGTGGAGAACGGCATCTCGCTGGCGGGCCTGGCCGAGCCGAAGGAGGTCTTTTCCGGAACCGCTCGGGAAGCCTGCCGGGCCTTTCCCGCCAACGTCAACGTGTCGGCGGCCGTGAGTCTCGCAGGGCTGGGGCCGGACGAGACGCGCATCCGGATTCTGGCAGTGCCGGGCTTGGAGCGGAACTGTCACGAAGTGGAGGCCGAAGGCGAGTTCGGCCGTCTCAACATGCGCATCGAGAACGTCCCCACGGAGAATCCGCGGACCGGACGCCTGACCGTCCTGTCGATGATCCGCTCCCTTCAGGATGCGCTGGACCCCGTGCGGGTCGGCACCTGATTCGACGCCGGAACCGGAACGCCATGACCAACGTCGAGACCATCGTCCGCATGCTGGAGCAGGCCGGAGTCCGCTGGGTCTTCGGCATCCCCAGCGGTCCGGTGCTGCCGCTGATCGAGGCCCTGGGCCGGAGCCCGGTGGAGTTCGTACTGACGGCCAACGAGACCTCGGCGGGTTTCATGGCCACCACGGTAGGCCAGCTCACCGGCGTGCCCGGCGCCTGTGCCGCCACGGTGGGGCCCGGCGCCACCAACCTCACCACCGGTGTGGGCTGCGCCTGGCTGGACTCCGCGCCGGTCCTGGCCTTCACCTGCAACGTCTCCAGCCCCTGGCTCCGGCGCAGGATCCAGATGCGCATCGACCACAACGCGCTCTTCCGGCCCCTCACCAAGGCCACCTTCGCCCTGGGCGCGGACAACGTGGCGGAAAGGATGGCGGAGGCCTTGGCCCTGGCGACGGCGGAGCCACCCGGTCCCGTGCATCTCGACCTGCCCGAGGACGTGGGAGTGGCGGTGTCGGCGGACGAAGCGCCGGAGCCCGCTCCCGCGCAGGCGCTGGAAGACGTTACGGAGGAGGCCCGAGCGGCGCTCGCCGAGGCGCTGTCCCGCAGCCGGCGGCCGCTGGTGATCACCGGCCTCACCTTTACGCGGTGCACGGCTGCGGACTCGCTACAGCGCTTCATCGACAAGCACCGTCTGCCGTTCGTGTCCACCCTGCACGCCAAGGGGTGCTTGCCGGAGAGCCATCCCAACTGGGCCGGCGTGATCGGGCGGGCCCGCCGCACCGACGTACAACGTATCCTCGACCGGGCCGATCTGATCGTCGCGGTCGGCTACGATCCCATCGAGATCAACTACGAGGAGTGGGTGGGCGACACGCCGGTGTTCCACCTGGACACGACACCCGCGGAACCGGATCCGCGTGTCCAATTCGCCTTCAATCGCGGCGGCAATGTCGATCGGGCGCTCCGGCGCTGGGTGGACCTGCCGCCGGCAGTCAACGATTGGACGTCGGAAGAGTGGCACGCCCACCGCGACCTGCTGGATCGGGAGCTCCGCCCGGAAGGGAGCGGATTCGCCGCCCATCACGTGCTCGACATCCTGCGCGCGGCCCTTCCGGCCGACGGCATCCTGGCCTACGACGTGGGCGCCCACACCCACCAGATCGCCACCCAGTGGCGCACGGACCTGCCGGGCACGCTACTGGCCACCAACGGCTGGTCGTCCATGGGCTTCGGCATGCCCGCCGCCTATGCCGCCAAGATGGTCCACCCGGACAGGGCGGTGGTGGGGGTGGTAGGCGACGGCTGCTTCCAGATGACCGCCGGCGAGCTGGCCCTGGCCCGGCGGCGCAACCTCGCCGTACCCATCGTCGTCCTCAACGACGGCTGGCTGGGTCTCATGAAGGTCAAGCAGGAACGCAGGGAGTTTCCGCTGTCAGGCGTGGAGCTGGGCTGGCGGGTCAATCCCCCGCCGCACTACTTCGGCGTTCCCTGCCGCGGCGCCACCAGCGTCGAGGAGGTCGAGGCCGCCATCCGCTGGGGCCTCGACCTCGACGGCCCCAGCGTCATCGAGGCCTTCATCGACGTGGAGCCCTACTCCACTACGGTCTTCGATTGACTCGCCCCCTCTCCCTCTGGGAGAGGGTCGGGGTGAGGGAGCCTCGTGGCAAGCAGGCCGGCGTCAGCCCTGCCCCGGTCTTCGGCCACCCTTTCCCAAAGGGAGGGGGTTCGGCACAGTCCGGCAAGCGGGAATCCAGCGGAGGTGGGGCTCCGGTCAGTCGATATTCCCCTCCTGCTTGAGCGACCGCCGGATGTTGCCCACGGTCCTGACGAACGTGTCGTCCTCCATGGTCGCCATGGTGCGGGGCCGCGGCAAGCGGGTGCCGGCGATCTCGTCGAGGTGACCCGGGCGCGGCGACATGATCGCCACCCGGTCCGACAGGAAGACGGCCTCCGGGATGCTGTGGGTGATGAAGAGGACCGTCTTCCTGCTCGCCTCCCAGATCCTCAGGAGCTCCAGGTTCATGCGTTCCCGGGTCAGCGCATCCAGGGCGCCGAAAGGCTCGTCCATCAAGAGCAGCGGCGGGTCGTGGATCAGCGCGCGGCAAATGGAGGCCCGTTGCTGCATCCCTCCCGAGAGCTGATACGGATACTTGTCCTCGAACCCTCCGAGCCCCACCATATCCAGGAGCCCCATGGCCCGCTCCCGGTACTCCCTGAGGTTCAGGCCGCGGACTTCGGCCTGGAGCATCACGTTCTCCAGCACCGTGCGCCAGTTCATCAGCACCGGGCTCTGGAACACGATGCCCACGTCCGGTGTCGGACCGGTCACGCGCGAGCCGTTGACCGCGACGTTTCCGTCCGTGGGACGCAGCAGCCCGCCGATGATGCGGAGAAGCGTGCTCTTGCCGCAGCCGCTGGGGCCAAGGATGGAGAAGAACTCTCCCTCCCTGGCCGCGAAGTTCACCTTGTCCAGGGCATGGACGTCACCGTCACGGGTGCTGAATGTCATCGAAACGTCTTCGACCAGGATGGTGGTTTCGGCCATGCCCGCCCCTTGCTACTGCGAGATGAAGTCGTTGGTGTAGTAGCGGCTGACGTCGATCTTCTTCTTCAGGCCGCCGTACTTGAACAGGATCTCCTGTGCGCCTTCCCAGTCGGCCTTTGCCGTCCAGCCCAGCGGTTTGCCCTTGGAGTTTTCGGTGTGGAACAGCGGGAAGCTCGCCAGCATCTCCTTCAGGACGGTATCCCGCTTGCGCTCCTTGAACACCTTCAGCGCGGAGTCCGCCGCCGCGTCGGGGTTCTTCATGGCCGCCCGGATGCCGCCGCTCAGTCCCCGCAGGAACTTCCGGATGAGGTCGCCGTCCTCCAGCGTCTTGACGTTGATGATGATGCCCACGCCCAGGAGCGGAGCGCCGTTCTCGGCGAACTTCAGCACGTTGAGCTTGACGCCCTGGGCCTCGATCTGCGGCACCTGCTCGTTCACGTAGGCGACGATGCCGTCCACCTTGCCCTGCAGCAGCGCCTCGCGCTTAGCGCCTCTGGACGAGAGCTGCACCACCTTGACCTTGCCTTGCAGGCCGTTGGCGTTGAGGAACGCCGGCAGCATGGCCTGGTCACCTCCTCCCGCGGTGACGGCGATGGATTTTCCCGCGAGGTCCGCCGGCTTGCTGGCTCCGTGCTTGGCGGGAATCGCCACCGACATCGGGTGGATCTGCAGCTCGCCGAACACCCCCTTGACGGGAATGCCGCGCACCACGCCCTTCATCATGGTGCCGTAGTCCGCGGTGCCGAAGTGGTCCTGGCCGGCCCCCATGAGCTTGACGCTGGTGCCCGACCCCTTGCCTGTCAGGATGGTGACATCGAGGCCTTCCTTCTCCCAGAGCCCGAGGTCTTTGGCGTAGTAGTAGGCGGGCGCGTGGCCGTACAGGATCCAGCTATAGCGGAAGGTGATCTTCCGAAGATCCTTGCCCCACGAGTTGGACGCCAGCAGCGGCAACACGAGCACCATCACCGCCAACCAGACGCCGTACCTTCTGATATGGCTCGTATCGAGTCCCATAGCTTCCTCCTTTCGGCCCAAGATTTTCTACAGAGCCCGGCCTTCCTCCTCGCGAAAGGCCACATGCCACGGAATGCACATCTTCTCCGCCCAGTGGATGAGCCAGAAAAAGCCCACGCCGATGGCCGATACCACGATGATGGTGGCGAACAGCAGCTCGGAGTTGGTGTCGCTGTTGGAGAGGACGATCAGGTAGCCCAGGCCGTAGTCCGCGCCCACGTACTCTCCCACGATGGCGCCGCTGGTGGCGAAGGCCACCGCGATCTTCGCGCCGCTGAAGAAGTAGGGCAGCGAGTTGGGAACGCGGCTCTTCCAGAAGATCTGCCACTTGCTCGCCGACATGGAGCGGACCATGTCGATCATGTCGTTCTCCACCGCGTTCATTCCCGCTGCCGTGGCGACGACGATGGGGAAGTAGCTCATGAGAAAGCTGACCACGATCTTGGGCGCGATGTTGAAGCCGAACCAGATGATCAGGAGTGGCGCCACCGAGATGTAGGGAATCGTCTGAAGGAAGACCAGGATGGGCGAGACGATCTTCTCCATCACCCGCGACCACACCATGAAGAAGGCCGTGGCCACCCCCACGACGATGCTGAGGGCATAACCGCCGACGATCTCGAATATGGTCACGGGCGCGTGGGTGAGGAAGGTGTCGTAGGACCGGAACACCTTGCTGAAAGCCGTGACAGGCGAGGGCAGGAAGGTGGGCCGCAGTTCCAGCAGCACCACGGTCAATTGCCAGACGGTCAGGAGCAGTCCGATGGCCACGGCGGGATACACGACTTCGGCGGTCCAGAACCGCCTCCATCCGGTCCGTGCCCTGTCAATCCTTTCCATGTTGCTTCCGGGCGTCATGCGTTACCACGTCATGTTCATGCCCGTTTCCTGGCGGACGGAGACGTGCCACGGGATGGCCAGGCGTTCCAGTCTCAGCACCACCACGTAGATCACGATGCTGACGAACGACAGGGTCAGCAGCGTGGCGAAGAGTCCGGCCGTGTCCAGCTCGCCCTGCATGACCAGGAGGTGGTAGCCGAGCCCGCTGTCCGACGCCATCCACTCGCCGACAATGGCGCCGACGGTGGCGAAGGGGACCGCCACCTTGGCGCCGGCGAAGAAGTGGGGCAGGGCCGTGGGGATACGCACCTTGCGGAACACCTGGAGTGTGCTCGGCGACATGGAGTGCATCAGCTCCAGCATCTCGGTCTCGACCGACTTGAGCCCCGCCGTCGTGGAGATGAACACCGGAAAGAACGAGATCAGGAAGGCGACGAGCACCTTGGGCGCCAAGCCGAAGCCGAGCCAGACCACGAACAGCGGAGCGACGGCGATCTTGGAGACGGTCTGCGAGAACAGGAACAGCGGCATCAGGGCCTTGTCGAGGGTGGACGACCACACCACCATGATGGCGAACAGGCCGCCGAGGACGATGCTGCAAGTGTATCCCAGGAGGACCTCGTATCCCGTGACCAGGCTGTGGTCGTAGAGCGTGGCCGCGTAGGCGACGAGGCTAAGGAGGATCTCCGAGGGGCCGGGCAGGATATAGTTGGGAATGCCGCTGATGCGGACGTACGCTTCCCAGCTCGCCAGAAAGACGCTGATGGCCACCACCGGATACATCAGATCGCGGTAGATCTCGGGTGTCCATCTCGGGCGCGCCATCGTCTCCCCCTTCGCTGAAGACAAGGGGCTGGTTTGCGGCACCGTTCCTGAAGCCGCGACCGGGAGCCGCCGGCTGGCGTGCGCACGGCCCGGCCACTTCGCGCACACTACTCCATATGCGACTCGTCGATCAAGGGAGGTCCGGGCCGTGATGGCGCAGCGTCATGAATTGCTGTAGGGTAGGGCGCGTATGGCGACCGAAACCCCCATCCGCAGGAACGTCTTCGTTCTGGCCACGTGCCAGATGCTGTTCGGGTCTTCGCGGCTGCTCATCATCGCCACCACGCCGGTCATCGCCGTGGGCATGGGTGCCGGCGCACTGGCCACCATGCCGGCGGCGCTGGTGATCGTCGGCACTGCCATGACCACCATGCCCGCCTCGATGCTCATGCGGGTCACGGGACGGCGTCTCGGGTTCATGATCGGCGCCTGTATCGGCGCCCTTTCCGGCGTCATGGTCCTCGTCGCCATCGTGCAGACCTGGTTCTGGCTGTTGTGCCTCGCCACCCTCATCTACGGCGTCTTCGCTGCTTTTGGGCAGTACTACCGTTTTGCCGCCGCCGATACCGCGCCTCAGGACTTCAAGAGCACGGCCATTTCCCTGGTGCTGACCGGGGGCGTGGTGGCGGCCTTCGTCGGCCCCTACCTGGCCAAGACCGGAGAGAAGTTCCTCGTCACCGGCGCGTTCATGGGTTCCTATCTCTTTCTGATCGGGCTCACGGTGCTCACCGCACTGGTGCTGATCTTTCTGGATATCCCCAATCTCACCCCGAGCGAGCGCGCCGCCGCCCAGCGTCCGCTCACCCGGATCATGATGCAGCCGGTGTTCATCGCCGCCACCCTGGCGGCGACCATGGGGCAAGGGGTCATGAACCTGCTGATGACCGCGACCCCCATCGCCATGTTCGACGCCGACCTCGAATTCGCCGACACCGCGTTCGTCATAAGCTGGCACAGCTTCGGTATGTTCGCGCCGGGGTTCGTCACCGGGTCGCTGATCAAGCGCTTCGGGGAGGTGCGTATCATCCTGGCCGGCATGATGCTGCAGGTCCTGTGCATCGGGGTGGCGCTTTCGGGCGAGGGCGTGATGGAGTTCTGGCTTTCCATGCTGCTCCTCGGCGTGGGCTGGAACTTCGCTTTCACCGGCGGCACCTCGCTCCTGACCCTGGCCTACAACCCCGCGGAGCGGGCCAAGACCCAGGGAGCCATGAGCTTTATCAACTACGCCTTCGTGGCCCTGGTGTCGCTGTCGTCCGGGGTTCTGCTGCACTTCTACGGCTGGGAATGGGTGAACCTCAGCAGCATCCCGCTACTGGCCGTCGCGGCCGTGGCGACGTTGTGGTTCGCGCTCTCCAGGCCGCCGGCCGCGCCGGCGCCGGCCTAGGGGGCAAGTAACGCGTGTATTGCCTGAGCGATTTAGAGACTGCGGCCGGGCGGTGTACTGCTCTGATGTCCGAATAGTTCCTGTAGCTCTGCATGGCCTTCCCTCGTCGCAATGTCCAAGGGGGTCTCGCCACCCTTGTGCTTGGCGTTAACGTCGGCGCCCCGGGCGATCAACTCGGTCGCTACAGCCACACCGTTCCGCTGTGCCGCGACGTGCAGAGGCGTCCAGTCATTCATAGCTTTAGCGTTAACGGTGGCACCCTGGGCAATCAACTCAGCCGTCACATCCGGGGCGTTCCCCCACGCCGCCATGTGTAGAGGGGTGAAGTGGCTCTTGCCCTTGGCGTTAACGTCGGCCCCTCGGGCGATCAACTCGCCTGCTACGTCGAGGCTGTTCCTCCGTGCCGCCATGTGCAGAGGTGTGAAGTCATCTATGGTTTTGGCGTCAACGTCGGCCCCTTGGGCAATCAGCCGGGCGGCCACATTGCGGGCGTTCGACCACGCCGCTGAGTGCAGGGGTGTAAAGCCGTTACCGAGGGCTCTCGCGTTGATGTCGGCCCCGCGTGAAATCAACATCGCCATGGCCTCCCAGGCGTTATTCACTGCCGCCATATGCAATGGCGTGTACCCTCGCCTTGTGAAATCCGCGTTGAGCCCCAGGTCTTTCAACCCTCGTTTCAATCGATCGCCGGTCGGTCTTCCGTCGTTCTTCAGCGCCGCGGTGATATTTGCCCCCGTGTCCAGCAGCGCCTCGACCAGTTCGGTAAGGTTCAGCGCTGCTGCCCAATGAAGATCGGTCCAGCCGTTTTCGTCTACGGTCGTCGAGGAGAGCGCCCGTCCCAGAACGCTACGGAGCCTTCCTGAGTCGAGTTTGGCCAAGCGAGTTGTCGCGATCATCTTACGCAGGTCGTCTAGCGACACACCGGTTCGCTTGCCCCCAAGGTAAAGCTGGGGGTGCACGGACTCCGAAGGGTGATGTTCCTGTAGTTCGAGTAGTTTGCCACGGGCTTGTTGCAGCAATTCCAACCGCTTCTGATCGGAGCTCGTCTTCTCCGCAGCTTGGATCAGCACCGCCGCCTCAACGCGCAGCCGCCGCGCTTCGTCTGCCAAGGCGGTGCCGGATAGCAATGCCACGAAACCAAATAGAAGCAACCATCGCATCATGACCATATCCAACTCTTTCCGGATAGATCGGAGAGCCCTCCGCTATCGTCGCAGCAGGTCGAGCAGGCCCTTCGCGGAATTAATGAGGTCAGTCGTCATCGCGGGCGGCGCCTTCGTGGCCAACCCCGCCGCAACGCCATGTAGGCCTTCCTCCGGAGAGCGGTCTTGCAACAATTCCTTCAGCGACAAGAAGCCGTCACCATCGAAATCGTACGAGTCGATCAGATGGGTGGCGACAAAGGGAGCAAAGACGGACGCCACCACAGGAGCGACGGAAAGCTTGTCTAGGGTCACGAAGGCAGTCTGTGATTCCTCAACGGCAATGCTATATCCGATGAAGAAGCTCGCGGCGCGGATTGTTCGGCTAAGTTCCGCCTTGGAAAAGACCCCATCGTCACTGACATCGATCATGTCGAAAACAAGTGCTACGCATAGTGTCGCGACCACATCGGGGCCCGTACAATGAGCGGTGACATCATCGAACTGCCCGAATGCGGTCACCGCTTCTGCGAACAACAGCGAAAAGGCGGTCGGTAGAGCATCGCATCGCTCAAGGCTGTCAAGTGGCGGTAGCACCAGTTCGTCTGCTTGACCACGCAGCATCACGATGACAGCACCGCTCACCCATTCGGCCCGTGCGATTGCGACCGTTGTTTCGTGCTCCCGGCTTTCGATCATCAGGGCGGCGTTCCTGTTCACTAGAACTGACAGACCACGGCTACCACACTCAGCTTCACTCCAGATACCGGTCGCCCGTTGTGGTACGGGTTCGGCCTCGGACGGGGATACAAGCAACGCATTAAAGGCGAGGGCTGCCGCCAGGGATACAGTGAGCTTAATCATTTCTCCTCCGGTCCGGGGGTTTACCAAGTAGGCTCTTCGTGGCCGTCACAGCACCGCAACCACCTCGATCTGGAACAGCATGTTGCCGCGCACGGGTGACTTGATCGCATGGCGCGCCGGCCGGTCGTGTTCGTCGGGGAACATCTCGATCCATGGCTTGTTGATGGCGTCCCGGTACTCTTCCTCTTTCAGGTAGACGGTCATCCGCACGATGTCGTCGGGGCCGCCCCCGGCAAGCTCCATGAACTTGCGGATGTTCTCGAACAGCACCTCGGCCTGCCTGTCCGGGTCGGCGGGCAGTTCCCCGGTCGCGGCATCCCGGCCGGAAATGCCGGAGGAGTAGACGATGTTGCCGATCCTGGCCCCCATGGGGATGGGGGCGTTGTGGGGGACGCCCGGCAGCTCGATGCTCACTCGTTTGGACATGTGGTTGAACCTCCTGCGGCGTTAATGTGTCGCCGCTCATCCGGCGGCGGGTTCCATGGTTTTCGCTCCTCTCGCGGTGATCACGAGCAGGACGGCGGCGACCGCCATCACCACCAGCGTGCTGAGCCCCAGCGACCAGTTGATGCCGATGTACGCGCCGGCAAAGCCGACGGTCATGCCGCTGAAGGTCCGCAATCCCTGGGCGGCCATGTTGTAGAGACCGATCAGGCGACCGCGCAGATTGACCGGCGCCTCGAGTTGAACCAGCGTCTGCGCCATGGAGAGGAAGGCCAGGTTCAGGACACCGGCGGCGAAAAGGAACAGCAGCGCCAGCACGTAGTGGGATGCGGTGGCAAAGGCGATCATCGCCACGCACCACAAGATGGCCAGCACCACCGCCGTGGAGGCGCGCGCCCTCAGCAGCCCGCGCACTTCCAGCAGCAGGCCGCCGGTCACGGCGCCCGCGCCATTGGCGGCGAACAGCGCCGCGTAGCCGACGCTCAGATCGCCGGCGCCGAGGGACAGGGCGAAGGCGGGCATCAGGGCCTGGAACGCGTTGCCCACGAAGAAGGCGTAGAAACCCACGAGCAGGATCATGGACAGCAGGACCCGGTTGTGCGAGGCGCCCCACAGCGCCGAAAGCGCATCCGCCCAGGTCCCTTTCGTGCTCTGCCGTCCGGAACCGTGGCCGGTGTAAGGCACCAGCCGGCACCAGATCACCAGCGGCAGGTAGATGAGCGCGTTGGCCAATAGCGCCGCAGTCGGTTTTAGCAACAACAGGGCGCCGCCTCCCACCGCGGGGCCGAAGAGTATTCCCAACTGACGCCCGGTGGCCAGCAGCCGGATGCCGCTTTGCAGCGTCTCGGGTCCCACCACGTCATAGATCATGAGCTGGCGCGCCGGGTTCCACAGGGCGCCCGCCATGCCGTGAAGCATCAGCAGGATGACCGAGTGCCACATCTCCAGGCGGCCGGTGTAGAACAGCAAGGCCCAGGCGAGGCTCACCGAGATGAACAGCGCCTGGGACCACTCCATGACCCGGCGGCAGTCGAAGCGGTCCGCCAGCGCGCCGAAGTACCACGAGAGCGTGAGCGCCGGCAGCCAGTGGCCGATGACGGCGAAGCCTTGCAGGGTCTCGGAGCGAAACGACTGGTAAACGATCCCGTAGCTGATGACGTGCTCGATGTTGTCGGCCATCATCGACAGCATGTTGCCGACGAAGAACAAGGCGAAGTCCCGGTTCCGGAGCGCGGCGAACGCGGGCGGGGCCTGGGCGGGCGAGGTCGTGGGTGTGATCATGGGTGCGGACGCCGTCGTACACGGGCGCGATGGCAATCACTTTAGACAAGTTGCCGGCGCTTTGACAAACGTGGCCATAGCAACACGGCAAGGGCGGCGGAAGGGGAGGCAGGGGCGGATGAAGTGAACGGGGCTCGAAAAAGAAAGAGGACAGCCTCTGGTGGCTGCCCTCTTGCCTGATTGATGAAGTGTGCCGTTACCGGCGGCCGCGGCCCCGGCGGCCGCTCAACATGCGTTTCAGCATGCCGTCCGCCTTCGCGATCTGTTCGGGCGTCAGCACCTCCCGTACCGCCACCACGGCGTCGGTGCGTGCCCGCAACAGGTCGCCCCGGATCTTGGCGATCTCGTCGACCTTGGCGCCGACCTTGGCCTTGTCCACGGTCTCCTGCGATACCATCTCCCGGAGCTCGATGCCGGCGACGCGGGCGTCGGCGCGCAGACCGATCCTCTTCTTTCGCGCGTCCGTGAGCGAGCTCTTGATCTTCTTCACCTGTTCGTCGGTCAGCTCAAGCTTCTCGGTCATGCGCTTGACGAAATCCCCGCGGCCGCGGTGTCCGCGCCGGCCCTCGTGGCCATGGTGGCGGTGGCCACGCCGGCCTTCGCGTCCGCGCCAGTGCCGTCTCCCTCGCTCTTCGCCCCCTTCGGCGCGGGCGATGCGGTCTCCGTCGCCCCGCCTGCCTTCGCTCTGCTGGCCCCAGGCGACGCCCCCGGAGAGCCCCACCAGAAGCAGGGGTACCATTATCAATGCCGTGCGCTTGCGATTCCTCATATTCGGTTCTCCCTTGTTGTGTGAGTGGTTCGATCCGGATCGTGGTGTCAACGATTAGACGCGGCGTGGTTCCCGGAAGAGTCGGAAAGTGCGTCGTAGGTTTCAACGCGCCTCAATTCACCATGCAGTTTTCGTATGCGCTGTTCGTCTCTCCACGCACACCACAACACTACGGCCACCGCAACCAGAAGCAGCACCGCAAAGGAAACCCCGACTAGTTTCAGTGCGTAAATCATGCGCTCGGCGCCAGCGCCAAGCGGTGCCCCGCCCGCCAGGACCTGAACCACATGGCAACCTTGCGGGGCGGAGTGGGGCGGGGCGGAGGCTCGGCCGTCGTGACACTTGCGCCCCTGGGCAACTGTGATGACAGGGGCACCGAACCTCCACCCCGATTGTTGCGGCCTCGTTTGGTACGGAAACCCGGCCGGCGAAGACATTGACGGCGTTGATTCTACGCTGCTTTTATGAGATTTTTGTGAGCTTGGTGGTCGACCGCGTGTTAATTTCGGGCAGCATGGGGAAATCACGAAAAACTGGATGTGTACGCGGGTGGCCGCTCTCCGTGCGTTGAACGATTCCCGCGGCCGACATAGAAGCGACTGGACATGCAGGATTCTTCCGAGGATCGGGAACGGCGACTGAAAAGCCGCCACGAGCTCACGCAGGAGATCGAAGCGCTCAGGGAAAGGGCTTCCGCACTGAGCGCGGCGATCCTGCGCATCAGCGCGAGCCTCGACCTCGCCACCGTGCTGCAGGAGATCGTGGACAGCGCCCGCGCGCTCACCGGCACGCGCTACGGCGTCATCGCCACCGTCGACGAGGCGGGCGAGGTCCGGGACTTCGTCACCTCCGGGCTCACGCTCGAGGAGCACCGCGAGTTGGCCGAGTGGCCCGACGGCCCCCGGCTGTTCGCGCACCTGCGCGATCTCCCCGGGCCGCTCAGGCTCACGGACCTGCCGGCCTACGTCCGGGAGCTCGGCTTCTCCCCGGACCTGATGTGCTCGAAGACGCTTCAGGCGACGCCGATGCGGCACCGCGACGAGCAGGTGGGCAACTTCTTCCTTGCCGAGAAAGAGGGCGGAGGGGAGTTCACGGGAGAGGACGAAGAGGTGCTGATGGTGTTCGCCTCGCAGGCGGCCACGGCCATCGCCAACGCGCGCACGCACCGGGACGAGCAGCGGGCGCGGGCCGACCTCGAGGCCCTGGTAGAGACCTCGCCGGTGGGGGTGGCGGTGTTGGACGCCGGGACCGGCAGGCCGATTTCGTTCAACCGGGAGGCTAAGCGGATCGTCGAAGGGCTGCGCATGCCGGGCCGTTCGGTGGAACAACTACTGGAGGTGATTACGTTCCGCCGCGCGGACGGGCGGGAGGTCTCGCTGAGCGAGATTCCCGTCGTGCAGACTCTTGTCGACTCCGAGATCATGCGCGCGGAGGAGATCACGCTCTCGGTTCCGGACGGAAGGAGCGTCACCACGCTGCTCAACGTCACGCCGATCCGTTCCGCTCAGGGCGAGGTGGTCTCGGTGGTGATCACCCTGCAGGACTTGGCGCCGCTGGAAGAAATGGACCGGCTGCGAACGGAGTTCCTGGGCATGGTCAGCCACGAGTTGCGCACGCCGCTGGCGGCGATCAAGGGCTCCACCGCGACCGTGCTGGGAGCCTCGCCGGCTCTGGACCGGGCCGAACTCGACCAGTTCTTCCGGGTCATCGACGAGCAGGCCGATCATATGCGGGGCCTGATCAGCGACCTGCTGGACGCGGGACGCATCGACGCGGGCACGTTGTCCGTCTCGCCCGAGCCTTCGGAGGTGGCGGCGGTGGTGGATCAGGCCAGGATGGCGTTCCTGAGCGGCGGCGGCACGCGCACGGTCGCCATCGACCTCCCCCAGGACCTGCCCCGGGTGCTGGCCGACAGGCAGCGCATCGTGCAGGTCCTGAACAACCTCTTTACCAATGCCGCCAGGCACTCTCCGGAGTCTTCGCCCATCCGGGTCGCGGCGGTCCGCGACGGCCTGCACGTCTCGGTCTCGGTCTCGGACGAGGGCGGAGGGGTGCCCGCGGAGCAGCTTCCGCGCCTGTTCCGGAAGTACACGGACGTGGGCGGCGACAGGGACCGCGGGCTTCGCGGGTCCGGCCTCGGTCTCGCCATCTGCAAGGGCCTGGTGGAGGGCCACGGGGGCCGCATCTGGGCAGCCAGCGACGGACCGGGCCAGGGCACGCAATTCACCTTCACCATTCCGGTGGCCGAAGAGCCCGTTGCCGCGGCCGGCTCCGGCCCGAGCCGTGCGCCCTCGCCCGGCAAGGGACACGAACCGGTTCCGATCCTCGTGGTGGACGACGACCCCCATACTCTCCGCTACGTTCGCGAGGCCCTCGCCGAGGCGGGCTACTCGCCGATCGTCACCGGAGAGCACCGGGAGCTGTCCCGCATCATCAGGACCGAGGGGCCCCACCTGATCCTGCTCGACCTCCTGCTCCAGGGCGTCGATGGCATCGAGCTCATGGAAAGCATTCCCGAGATGGCCGATCTGCCGGTCATCTTCATTTCCGCATACGGCAGGGACGAGACCATCGCCAAGGCGTTGGAGAGCGGAGCCGTCGACTACCTCGTCAAGCCCTTCTCGCCCACCGAACTCACCGCCAGGATCCGGGTGGCCCTGCGCAAGCGAGTCGAACCGGAACCCTTCGCGCTCGGCGACCTCGCCATCCAGTACGAGCAGCGCCGGGTGACCATGGCCGGACACCCGGTGCGGCTGACCGCCACCGAGTACGAGCTCCTGCGAATCCTCTCGGTGAACCCCGGACGCGTATTGGCCTACGATTCGCTGGTCCGGCAAATGTGGAGCCCGCCGGACTACGGCGACCCCGACCGTGTACGCACCTTCGTCAAGCAACTCCGAAGGAAGCTCGGCGACGACCCCGCCCACCCCCGCTACATTCTGAACGAGCGTGGCGTCGGCTACCGCATGGCCACACCGGAAGACCCGCGGGACTCGACCAACTGAGGGACAGCGCCCTTGTTCGACGCGGGCGCGCTCCCGACCTCGAACAACTTCACCTTCCGAGAGCAATGTCATCATGAACCACGGCTCTGTGTGAGGTTCGGGTGTCATAGTGGCTCATCTTCGTGTTGTTTGTGGATTTCGTCGGTATTTTGCACACAATGCTATTGACATGCTCCAGGATTTTGTTCCCATAAACCGAATCGCAATTGCAAAGGCGGAGCACAAACCCGGCCTCGCCTGGCCGAATCTCTCCAACGATTCCCGCTACGCTACGGAGGGCCGTTCGGTGTCATCGATCACGAGCCTGGTCTCCGAACTCCGCGCCGACGTACGCGCGGGCAAGCTGTTGCCGGCGCTGTCGGCCGGAGTGATCCTGGGCCTGATTCAGATCGTCTACGAGATCTTGTTCGGAGCCCTGGTCTTTTCAGGTCCGCTGGCGCCGTTTCTGTCCCAGGGCATCGGCATCATGCTGTTCGGCTCGTTCGCCGTCTGCCTGGCGATCGCCCTGACCGGGAGCTACTCGGGAACGATCTCGACTCATCCGACGGTTGTCGTAATCGCGTTGGCGACGATCGGCGCCGCGATCCCGCTGGAAGGGAACGCGCTGTTCGTGACCATGGCCGTGATCGTGATCGTCGGCTCGCTCGCAACGGGTGCGTGCCTGGCGGCGATCGGGTATTTCCGGCTGGCCGATCTGCTCCGGTTCGTTCCCTATCCGGTCGCATGCGGGGTTCTCGCCGGCGTTGGCGGGCTCCTCACTCTGGCGGCGTTGTCGATGATGAAGGCGACGCCGGGCTGGCAAGCGCTTCCTTCGCTCCTGGAAACCGCCGTGCTGTGGAATTGGGGTCCCGGCGTGGTTTATGGCCTTGGCCTGTTCCTGTTCACCAAGCGCTGGAGCAGCCCCTGGATACTGCCGGCGAGTTTCGTGCTCGGCGCCGTGCTTTACCACATGAGCCTGCCCCTCCTCGACATCTCGCTGGAAGAGGCCGGGGCGGCGGGCTTGCTGTTCGCGAACACGATGGAAGGGACCCTTTGGCCCCCTTTCCAGCCGGGCGATCTGGCGTATGTGGAGTGGGTCGCGGTGGCCGGACAGATTCACAACCTGCTGGCCCTGGTCGCGATCACCCTGCTCTGCGTGGTCATCTATTTGAACAGTTTCGAGGTGGCCACGAACCGGGAGATGGATTGGGACCGGGAATTCAAGGCGGCGGGTGGAGCCAGCGTCATCTCCGGTCTGGGCGGCGGTCCGCCCGGGCTCATAAGTTTGCCGTATTCGATGCTCAACTACCGGTTCGGAGCCGAGACACGGCTCACCGGCGTCTTGACCGCCCTTGTGGTGGGCTCCGTGCTGTTGGTGGGCGACGCGTTCGTGAGACTGGTCCCGGTGCCGTTGTTGGCCGGTATGGCGCTGTTCGTCGGCCTCGGCATGCTGGACGAATGGCTCGTGAGAAGCCGCAAGCGGCTGCCCCGGCTGGATTACGCCATCGTCCTCGCGATCTTCACCGCCGTGATATTCCTTGGTTTCGCCGAGGGTGCGGGCATCGGGATGGCGATCACGACCGTTCACTTCACGATCCGCCTCAGCCGCGTGGACCCGATCGAGGACGTGTTCACCGTGCGCGAGCGCCGCAGCAACCGGACCCGCAGCATCGCCGACCGGGCGATACTGCTGGCGGAGGGCGACCGGGTCCATGGATACCGGCTGAACGGCTATCTCTTCTTCGGAAGCGCCCACGCCCTGACCAGCCGGCTCAAGCAGTCGCTGAGCCGTGACCAGCCTCCGGTCTGCATCCTGCTCGATTTCGAGGCCGTCTCGGGTCTGGACTTCTCGGCCGTCAACGCTCTGTGCGGGTTTGTCCATGCCTCGCACGGCTCCGGAGTGCGGGTCGCTCTGAGCGCCGCGCCCGAGAATTGCCGGGCGGAGATGGAACGAAATCTTCCTCCTCCGGTATTCGC
>JAJDTQ010000082.1 GCA_022827045.1 Candidatus Binatia bacterium | reverse complement strand
CCGTGGGGTCGTACCTCTGCGCCACCGTCGTTGGCATGGCAAGGCCCCAGAAAAACCCCTATCCCAGCCCGTCGAAGGTCCGATTCCCTTTGCATCAATCACCAACACTCAAATCCGTGGGTTTTTCCACGGCCTGCTAGGTCCGGGCAGCGGCGATGCGCGTATGCGCACCGTTGAAACCAGCTGGCGCGAATGGACGGATCAGGACCCGGCTCCGCCGGTCCCGTCCGGTTTCTTCGGAATCAGGTCTTTTCGTACATGCCCCGGCCGGTGCGCCTGATCCGCCCCTCCTTCGACCACCGCACGACCACCTGCCTGAGGTACACTCGAGTTTTCTGGCCTGCCGTCTCGTGGGCGACCATCGTATCCAGACTGAACTGTTCGGGTAGAGTCGCGAGAACCGCATTCCAATCGATCATCGCGCCGCGTGGTCCCCGCTTCAACGCTCCAACCTCGGAACCACGCTGCCGTGACCTTCTGCCCGCCTTTCGTCCCTCCAGCATGTCATGGACCAACTCGTACCTCTTGATCTCGTCCCGCAACGCGGCAACTTGCCCTGTGGCCGCGGCCAGTTCCTTCCTCAGCCGATCAAGCTGTCTCCTTACGCTAACCTTCAGGTCCGTAGCCATTCATTCCTCCATGAACCGCCGGTTGCCGCCGGCTTCGGCGCCGACCCTGTATCCGGCTCGTGAATCATCCATGACCATCCGAATTGACGGCCGACGCTTGACCTAGTCGCGCTTGGCTCCAAATACACCCGAAACACCGTACCCGCCGTCTCCAGCGAGCAGGTCATCTCCCGCCATCGGCAACTCCGGCCACGCGAAAAGCCCGCCCACTTCCTCGTGGCTTGGGCCGTAGAACCGGCCGGAGATTCCTCTGCTCGCAGGATGCCGGCTCGCAGGCCACCATTCCTCCGCAACAGGAACGACTCCGAAGGATCCGTCTTTTAATTCCAGCCCGCTCCAGGACACATCGTCGAGTCCGGCACCCGTGTCTTCATCCTTGATATTCGTGAACTCGATGTCGACCACGAGAGCTCCGTCTCCGTCCGGATTGGAAACCGTTACCAGGGCATCGCCATGGACGAACGCATCCGGCTCGGAAATCCGCGAACCGAACATGACCCCGGACCATGTTGCACTGCTGTCAACCAAGACATCGGGATTCGAGCCTGTCGTGTTTCCCATGGAAAAAGCGCCGTAGGAACTGCCAGCGTGACCTCTGGACGGCGGCGTCTCTATCACGAACAGACTGTGGCTGATCCAACCAGCCAGGGCGCGGTGGTCGGTCATCCCGTCTCCCTCGCTTGAGACCCCCGTCCTCTCCGCCACCGATACTCCACGACGGCGTTCGCGGTAATCGAAATCGGAGAAGTCATACTCGCGAACCGATCCGTAGTGAATCGGCCCGAGCCCTCCCTCGCATCCGATCGTCAATGCCTCGCACGTTACTGCATCGGGAGCAGGCAATCTGGCGCCATACCGGGCTATCACGGGAGAGTTGGAATCCTTCAGCACCCCGGCCAGCGCCTTGGCGGCGTCCGTGTCCGTCGGCGGCGAATCGGCCGTGGTCCCCGTGCCCCGGCCGCTGCTGCCGCAACCGGACAACGTCAACGCGAACGACACGAAAGCCGCAAGAAGTGCGAGATGGTTTCTTCGCGTCCACATCGTTGCCTCCTGCGGTTGTTACCGCCTTCGGGCGTTTGGATATAGACACGCCGTGTCGAGGGGGCGCAAGGAGGCCCCTGTCAACAAGAGACGAATCAACGATCGAGCCGCCACACTAGTGACCCTGGGCGGGACGTTCCGCGAGCCGGACGTCGAACGACAGGAACCGGTCGAAGAGCGCGGTCTTCCGCCAGCACCGGGCATCACCGAGGAAATCCAGCGGCAACCGCCATTCGAGCAGCCCGAACCAACGCAACGGTCCGAGGACGCGTCCCGAAAACATCGTGCCCTCCGCATTCCAGTGCATGTTCGCCACCGAGTCGTCGCGAACGGCGCAAAGGGTGGCGAGCGTGTTCACGCTCTGCCACTCGCCGGCCATGTGGGAGAGGCCCCACAGGATCACGCCCATGTCGTCCTGCGGCCATCTACCCGGCAACCCGCGAGGAAACGTCTGGACGAAGCGCCAGAGTTCGGCGTGCCAGAACACGTGCCGGAACAGGATCGCCTGAAGCGCGCCCGCCTCCCCGGCCCCAGCATCTCCCGCCCCAGGGCGGTCACCTGGCACACGCCCGCCCGTCCCTCCAGCAGCCCGGCCATGTCCAGCAGACGATGCAGCAGATGGAGCTCCCACACATCGCCCTCGCGAAACGCCTTTCCCATGCGGAAATGCTCGGTCGCCTCCATCCCGGGCCAGGTCATCGACTCGCGCATTGCCGCGACCGCATCCCGCCCGAAGTTCCCCTTGCCGGTGAGCCGCAGCCACCCGTCCCTGTCCACCCGATCGAGCACGATCAGCGCATTGCGCACGAACGCGGACTCACCGAGAGCTTCGTCCGGAAGGTCGGCCGCGAGTCTGAGCGTGCAGTTCGCGGCCGACGGCTCGGCGCGAAGCGCTACGACGCTCTCCGGCTCAAGAAGCCTCCACACCGGCTCCACCCCGCCGGGCCACTCCGAAAGGTCCGTCCTCATCGCGGTCTCCGCCACGAATAATACATCACGGGTTCAGCCCATGTAACCACAGGCCGGGGCATGGCTCCCGGTGCTTTCCGCGACACACTCTTGCGCCGCCAGGGCGAGGTAATCGCCGGCTCACCAACGCCACCGGCACGGGAGGTCGCCGTCATGGCCTACACCACTCCCACCGAGGATCACAGCCGCGCTGCCTTCGCGGCCGTGTGACCAACGGTTCCAGCGTTCCCGCCAATTCCTCGGACCATCCGCCCGCCGGGCGCGCTGGCACGAAAAGCCGGAGTGTTAGCGGCGGAGGGGCGCCGGCGAGGCCCCGGAGGGTGCCCGCTCGGTTTTCCATCTTACCCCATCATGGAGGTTGCCCATGCCCCTTCCCGACAACATTTCCGCGGACTACACGCTCCGCCCGAGCAAGCTCGCTTCGGTGCTCGCACTCCTGGTCGAGGCCCGCCAGCCGGCGGTGGTATGGGGGCCGCCCGGAGCCGCCAAGAGCCAGATCGCCCAGCAGGTGGCCGCGGCCACGAACCGCCGGTACGTCGACGTCCGGGCTCTTCTGCTCGACCCCGTCGATCTCCGCGGCATCCCCTGGCGCGACGCCGACGACCGCACCCGCTGGGCGCCGCCCGCCTTCCTGCCTCCGTCCGACGATCCCGACCGGTGGCTCATCAACCTCGAAGAGCTGCCCTCCGCGGTCCCGATGGTTCAGGCGGCCCTGTACCAGTTGGTGCTCGACCGCAAGGTCGGCGAGTACGAGCTTCCCGAGGGAGCCTCGCTCATTGCCTGCGGCAACCGTGAAACG
>JAJDTQ010000086.1 GCA_022827045.1 Candidatus Binatia bacterium | reverse complement strand
GGACGACGTGGACCGCACGGCGGGGGAGCTTCGGCTGAGGGACGGCAAGACGGGATGGCGGAGCGTGCCGCTCACGCCGGCGGTGGAGGCGGTGCTTGAGGGGATACCGAGGACGGAGGACAACCCGTGGGTGATCGCGGGACGGAAACCGGGAAAGCGTCTCACGTACCTCGATGCGATATGGATGAGGCTCCGCAGGCGGGCGAAGCTCGACGACGTGCGGCTCCACGACTGCCGTCACTCGTACGCGTCGCGGGCGCTGGCGCTGGGCGAGGGGCTGTCGATGATAGGGGCGCTGCTCGGTCATGCGAAGGTTGGGACGACGGCCCGCTATGCGCACCTGGCGCGGGACACGGAGAAAGTCTCGGCCGCGCGGGTCGGGGGCAGCATCGGGGCGGACATCCTGCCGCCGGGCGCGGTCTGAGGGAGGCACGAGTCCATGGCGAAGCTCACCACGGCTACGATCTCGAAGCGCACGGTGGAGGCGCTGGCGGTGGACAAGGACACGGTCTACTGGGACTCGGAGCTGTTCGGATTCGTAGACGAATAATTTCCTACACCCGTCGAAGAGTGGAAGGTTCCATAACCCATCGATAACAAACGATAATTGGGTAACAAGCCAAGCTCGACAGGCTGTCCTGATTCTTGCCCTCCAAATCCGTAAGCAAAAGGCAAGCGAATTCGATCCAATGTCCGCGCATCGGAGCGCATCGCTGTCTCGCTGTCCTCGATCCGGCACCGTTCGCGACGGGCTTGCATCGCGGCAGTCGCGCCACCTTTCCGCAACCGTGCTCTCTTCCCGGCGGTCCAGGCCTACTCCGTCATGCGCTTGAGTCCGCTCAAGGGCTGAACCTTCACCGCCCGCGAGACGGGCTTCGCGGCCACCGTGATCTCCTGGCCGGTGAAGGGGGAGATCATCTTGCGCGCCTTGGTCGCGGGCTTGCGCACCACCTTGATCTTCAGCAGGCCGGGAAGCGTGAACGTCCCCACCGCGCGTTTCCTGACGTGGCGCTCGATCACTGCTCCGAGCTGGTCCAGCACCGAGGCCACGTCCTTCCTCTGGAGCCCGGTCGATTCGGACAGGGCTTCCAGGATCTGTGTCTTGGTCATGGCCTCCTTGAGCGCCGTGTTTCTGCGGTTTGCGGTTGTCGCCATCTCATTGGTCCTTCCGTGGGCTTGCGGCCATTGCCGAAACATGTGGGGAACGGTGTCTCAAGTTAGCCGACCGGCCGTTGAAAGGCGAATCGTTCTTCGACGACGCCGATCCTGGTTGCGGCGGCCGCGACGTACGGAACCTGTCTCGTCGCCGGCAGGAGCGGCCGCAGCCTCGACTGCCGGCATGCCCCTTTAGCAGGCCGGAATGCCTGACGCCCCCGGGCACGAGTTTGAGCAACGCGCCGCTTCGCCGGAACGGCCGGGCCGGGCAGTTACCGGTCGAGGCCGCTGTCATCGCCGTCCGAACCCATCACGTGCGTGATCAGGTGGTCGGTAACGTCGTGGAAGTAGAACTCGAGTTCAGTCTGAAGCCGGCTGAACTCCGGCCACACCACCCGGTAGAAGGCGCGCTCGCGGACGCGCACCATGACCGTCGTGCGCCGTTGGCGCGCATGGCGGTAGGGACGCACTCCGTGCTTGCGGCAGACGGCGAGGAAGAGGCTGACCGACCACGTGTCAGGCAGCGTGAACTGGAGTTCGGCCTCCGGCTCGCGGTCCTCATCCGGGCCGCTCAGGCGGTTTTGCAGCCGACCCATCGCGGCCCCAGCGGCGGCCCGCTCTCCCGGGGAGCCTGCGCCGCGGAACAGCGCTTCCACCTTGGCGAGCTTCGCCCTCAGTTTCTCGTCGTCGACCATCGCTTGCCACCGGATGGAATCGGGCGTCCGACTGCGCCGTCGAGCCCATGTGCACAGGATCGCGGCAGAGCAGCATGGTTGCGGGCCGACGGACGCCTGTTCTCAGCACGTTGTTGTAGCAGTTGTTCCACTGTTCCAGTAGCGTCGGCTCCGTTTCCATGGACGCGGTGGCAGGATTTGTTGACAGGGGGTGTGCCGTGACCGATCGGACAATGGAATCGAGGCAAGCGGCCCCGCCTGTGCCTTCGCGTTTGCGACGCCGCGGACGGGCGAGCACGGCCGGCGCCGTTGCACCGGACACGGGAACTCTCCGTATGGCCCACGGTTCAATGGGTATTCCCGTCAAGGATGCGGCCGTGTCCGTCCCGCAAGTCTTCCGACGGGGCGCTTGCATTGCCTCACAACCCCGTTGGGCGATCCACCCTGGTGCATCAAGGGGAAGAGGAGCCCGAGGTCAGCGGTGGGCGGGGGCACGGCCGGGCGAACCTGGAGAGCGTCAGGCCGCTCCGAATTCCCGCCGCGCACGGAGGTTCCCATGCCCCTACCCGAAAACATTTCCGCGGACTACACGCTCCGCCCGAGCGAGCTCGCCAGGGTCCTGGCCCTGCTGGTCGAGGCCCGCCAGCCGGCCATTGTCTGTAATGGTGACAGCCGGGTAATGGAGAGTAGGTGCGCTCCGGCCCCGAAAGTGCAGGGTTCAGGGCCGGAATTACTTACCATTTCTGTACAGTACTCCTCTACAGTTTCATCAAAGAGAGGAGGAAGGCGATGCCGTCACAGAAACCGGGAAGGAAGCCTCTGTATGTCGGAGGACCGTTTGGGCCATTCATTCAGGAGTTCGTGACCTACCTCAAGGAGGCGGGGCTCGGTCAAAGTCAGATTTGGAAGCTCGGCCGTCTTGCCAGTGAGGTTCTCGCTTGGCTGCAGGCTGATGGTACGGTGGTCGAGTCAGTCGATGACGCCTTGTTGCGGCGATTCCGTGATGAGTACTGCGAGGTTCTGAGGGGCCGCGAACACCACAGACCTTCTCAGATTCGTGCAACGCGGCTCATGAACTGTGCGCGTTGGCTCGTTCGCTTCGCCGAACGCACCGGTCGCGCCCGGCATCGTGGTGAACTCCAAGTCGGGTTGCGCCTGCTGGATGAGTATCTCGGCCAGTTGGGCGCCGAAGGCTATAGGCCCCAAGCGCTCAGCGCCCATCGCGACAGATGCCGCCACTTCCTGACCTGGCTCCACCAGTGCCGTATCGCTTTGGAGGAGGTGAACGCCGGCACCCTCGAACGGTTCATCGACCATGACTGCGTATGCCCGTGGAGGATGCGCAAGGTAGAAAGACTGAAGTCGCGGCACACGGGCTCGATCAAGGCCTTACTACGGTTCCTCTCCATCCGAGGGGCAATGCCGGACCCGTTCCCAGCCGAAGATTCCGGCGCCGAGATGCCGGCGTTCCGTTCATGGCTCCAGCGCCATCGGGGTATCAGGGACGTTACCATCCGCAAGTATGTGAAGACCCTATCCTTGGTGCTGCCCGATCTGGGCAGCGATCCTCAGCATTACGATGCGGCTCTCATCAGGGATCTCATCCTGAGCCGTTTCGCCAAGGTCGCTCCGGAATACGCGCGGGAGATGACGAAAGCCCTGCGCATGTATCTGCGGTTCCTCGCCACGAATGGAGTGTGTCGAGCGGAACTGGTCAACGCCGTGCCGTCAGTGCCGCAGTACCAGTTCGCGACCTTGCCCCGCTACGTTCCAACCGACGATATCGAACGGCTGATCGCGTCGTGCGACCTCACGAAAGCGGCGGGATTGCGCGACCGGGCGGTCCTGCTGTTGCTGGCCAGGCTGGCGCTACGCGGAGGCGACGTCTGCGAGCTTCGGCTGGACGACATCGATTGGACGAAGGCTCTCGTCAAGGTCAGCGGGAAGTCCAGGAGAACCGTTCAGTTGCCACTTCCCCAAGACGCCGGAGACGCGATTCTGACCTATACCGAGAAGGCGCGTCCGCGAGTCGAAGAGGACAAGCTGTTCCTCCGCGTCCCGCCTCCTCATGTGCCATTCCGTTCTTCCAGCGTTGTCACCCACATCGTGTGTCGCGCTCTTGATCGAGCCGGCATGCAAGATGCGAAACCGCGAGGAGCCTATCTGTTCCGGCACTCCACGGCGACCGGTCTGCTGCGGTCCGGGGCCTCGCTGGAGACCGTCGGCACTCTGCTGAGGCATCGACTGCCGAACACCACCGCGATCTACGCCAAGGTCAATGTCCCCATGCTCCAGGAAGTGGCGCAACCGTGGGCGGGAGACGTCCAATGACCATGGTCGAAAACGTGGAACGCTACATCGCCTTCAAGCGCCAACTGGGGTACAAGTTCGACGAGGCCGCTCGCGGCTTGCGAGCGTTTGCCGATGAGTCCGTCGCCTGCAGCGATGGGTTCATCCGGGCCGCCGCCGTTGTCGACTGGGCCCGCAAGGCATCCACGGCTGGCCAAGCGCGTATCCGGCTGCAAGTGGTTCGTGACTTCGCCGTCTGGCTTCACGCTGAAGACCCACGCCACGAAGTTCCATCGCACGTTGCCGTTGGCCGAGCGCCGCAACGGAGATCCTCCCCTCATCTCTTTACGGCGGTTCAGGTCAAGGAGATCATGGACGCGGCGTTGCTGCTGAAGAGCGCAGGCCCGCTCAACGGTTATACGTACCATTACATGATCGGGCTGCTTGCCACTACCGGGCTGCGGCTGTCGGAAGCACTCGCCTTGAAGCTGACCGATGTCACTGCCGATGGCCTGGTGGTCAGAGACTCCAAGCTCGGAAAATCGAGATTGGTTCCACTTCATGAAAGCGCCGGCAAGGCGCTGAGCCGCTACCTCGAGATCAGGGTGCGCATGGGCGGATCCAACGAACACGTGTTCGTTCTCTCCAGCGGCAAACCCCCGCATCACAGCACCCTGTCGAAGATCTTCCTCAGGCTCGCCAGGCAACTCGGCTACCGTAGCGGGCCTGGGGAGCCCGGTTCGCGACTGCACGACTTGCGACACTCATTCGCGACGCGTTCGCTTGAGAACGCAGTCGCCGCCGACCGCGACAGCGTCGGCCGACATGTCCTGGCGTTATCCACCTATCTGGGTCACGTCAATATGGCCTCTACATACTGGTATCTGGAGGCCACGCCAGTCCTGCTCCGGGAGATCGCCCGAGCGGCGGAAACCACACATGCAGGGAGGACACCGCGATGACCGAGCTTGCCCCCTATATCAGTGCGTTCCTTGGTGAGTATCTACCGCGCGACCGCGGCGCCAGCCGCCACACGATCGAGAGCTATGCCGTGAGCTTCACGCAACTCGTTTGCTTTGCCGAAACCAGGTACGGCATCCGCCCCTGCAAGATCACGATAGAGCAGTTGACGGCCGAACTCATCCTCGACTTCCTCGAGTACCTGGAACGGGACCGGGGAGTCACGATCGGAACACGCAACGTACGGTTGGCCGCGTTCAAATCCTTCTTCCGGTACCTCGAGTACAGGGTTCCATCCTGCCTCGCCCTAGCCGGTCAAGCTCACGCGATCCCGCTCAAACGACGGAACCAGCCAATGGTCGACTACCTCGATCATGACGAGGTACAGGCCCTGCTGGACGCACCCGACCCGGCCACGCGTTCGGGGATACGGGATCGCGCGATGCTGCACCTTGCCTATGCCACCGGTCTGCGGGTGTCGGAGCTCATTGGAATGACACGCAACGATGTCGAGCACCCCGGCCTCGACCTCGTCCGCATCCATGGGAAGGGGCGCCGGGAACGCTCGTTGCCGCTGTGGACGCAAACGCGATCCGTCATCCGGGATTGGCTGTCAGTCCGTCCCGACGGATCAAGCGACCACCTGTTCCTCAACGCTCGCGGCGTCGGCATGACCCGCCACGGCTTCGCTCACCGTCTGAAGCTACATGCTGCAACCGCGCGGCGAGCTGTGCCATCGATGGCCACCAAGCGCATCAGCCCCCACGTGCTTCGACACGCCTGTGCCATCCACACCCTGGAGGCTACTCGCGACATTCGCAAAGTGTCTCTCTGGCTGGGTCATGCGAGTGTTCAGAGCACGGAGATCTACCTTCAGGCCGATCCCGTGGACAAGCTCGATGTACTGGCTGCGCGACAACCGCCGTCGATTCGCAAGGGCGTCTTTCTGGATGCGGCAGACCGCTTGATGGCGATCCTGAACGACGCGAAGCGTCACTAGAAATGGTAAGTAGTTCCGGCCCTGGACCCTGCACTTTCGGGGCCGGAGCGCACCTACTCTCCATTACCCGGCTGTCACCATTACAGACGTAATGGTGAGCTCACCATTATGTATGGGGGCCGCCAGGAGCCGCCAAGAGCCAGATCGCCCAGCAGGTCGCCGCCGCTACCAACCGCCGGTACGTGGACGTCCGGGCCCTGCTCCTCGACCCCGTCGATCTCAGAGGCATCCCCTGGCGCGACGCCGACGACCGCACCCGCTGGGCGCCGCCCGCCTTTCTGCCCCCGTCCGACGATACCGGCCGCTGGCTCATCAACCTTGAGGAGCTTCCCTCCGCGGTCCCGATGGTCCAGGCGTCCCTGTACCAGTTGGTGCTCGACCGCAGGGTGGGCGAGTACGAGCTACCCGAGGGCGCTTCGCTCATTGCCTGCGGCAACCGGGAGACGGACCGCGGAGTCGTCCACCGCATGCCGACGCCTTTGGCTTCGCGCTTCGTCCACCTGGAGATACGCGTCGACACGGAGGACTGGCTCGCCTGGGGCGCGGCCAACGGCATCGTTTCCGAGGTGATATTTTTGGTCGCGTACAGACCCGACCTCCTGCACCGCTTCGACCCGCAGTCTACGGAACGGGCTTTCCCGTGTCCCAGGGCATGGGAGGCCGTGAGCAACATCGTCAAGCACCGGAACGGGCTCGATCCGGCGACGGAGCGGGCGCTTTTCCGGGGCACCGTAGGCGAGGCGGCAGCGGTGGAGTTCTCGGCGTTCCTGAGCGTCTGGAGAGAGTTGCCCCATCCGAGAGCGGTTCTCGCCGACCCCGGGAACGCGGACATCCCGGAGAACGCGAGCGCCTTGATGGCGCTCTGCGGCTCTCTCTACCGGCTCGCGACGGACGTGACCATGGACGCCATCGTGACCTTCGCGGAGCGGCTCAGGCGGGAGGTGGGAGAATCGCTGGTGGGCGCGTGCGTGCGCCGCGACCCGGCGCTCCAGCGCTCGCCCGCCTTCATCCGCTGGGCTGCGGTCAGGACCCGGTGAAGGAGGAAGGGATGCACTGGCGGATCAGCCACTACCCTGCGGGCGACGACCCCTCGCGCCAGTACACGGTATGGGCGCGCAGCCGCGAGGCCGCACGGCGCACGCTCGCCGCCGCAATCCAGGTCCCCCTGTGGACCCTCAGATAGACCGAGAGGAGGCACTTCAATGGACCTCACCCATGATGCCATGCTGGTCAGCCTGCGCATCAGCGCGTGGTCCGGCCGGCTCTACGACCGCGAGGCCAGCGACCACGTCGCCGCACACCACGACGCCAGCACGAGCGCCGGCCGGTACAACAAGCGGCTTCTCCCCAAGGCGGCCCTGGCGCCGCTCAACGCCGTCATGAACGAAAGCCGCACGCAGCACTACGCCCAATCGCTGCCCTGGGATGACAAGGGCTCGCGGCTTCTCACCGCCGCCAACTACGAGAGCTACACCGAGGTCATGGACGGGCTCCGGGAGCGCCTCGTGCGCCAGCGCGCCCGCTTCATCGAGGATTTCGATCACTACGTGGAGCAGGCCCGGATCGACCTGGGCAAGCTCTTCCGCATCGAGGACTATCCCTCGAAGGACCAGCTCCGGGACAGGTTCTCCATCCGCTACCGCATCACGCCGGTGCCGGACGCCGACCACTTCATCGCCAGGCTCGCCTCGGACGACACCGAGCGGGTGAAGCGCGACATCGAGCTTCACATCGAGGAGCAGCTACACGACGCCGTGGGAGACCTCTACCGGCGTCTGGCCGAGGCGGTGGAGAGGGTGTCGGAGCGCCTGACCGAGGACGACGACGGCAAGCCGTTGGTGTTCCGGGACACCATGATCTCCAACATCCGGGATCTGGTGGACGTGGTTCCCCGGCTCAACATCTTCGGCGACCACAGGCTCGCGAGCCTCTGCGAGCAGGTGAAGGACAGGATCGCCGGCGTGGAGCCGGATTCTCTCCGTCCGTCCGGGGCCTTCGACCCGGTGGTCCGGGCGCAGGTGAAGCGCGACGCCGACGCGCTCATGGAGCAGTTCGCGGGTTACTTCCCGGCGCCGCAGGCCGAACCGACGCGGCAGGTGGCGTGATGCCGCCCGGCGCCCTCAGGGAATCCGCAATCCGGGTCAGCGACTGTGTGACCGATGCTACTACAGCACTTCGGCATCAGACGAATGCACAATAAAATCAATAAGCACAAAGTCAATCTGGTACGATATGCTGACGATTTTGTCCTGACTGGCGCAACTACTGAAACGCTGGAAGAGGCAAAGACAGTCATCGTGGACTTTCTTCGGGAGCGGGGTCTCGCCCTATCTCCGGAAAAGACCAAGATCACGCATATCGAAGAAGGCTTCGACTTTCTCGGATGGAACGTTCGGAAGTACGATGGGGTCCTTCTCATCAAACCATCGAAAAAGAACGTTCAAGCGTTCCTGCGTAAAATCCGGGAAATCATCAGGAAGTCTCCTACAGCGAAGCAGGAAACCTTGATAGTGCAACTCAACCCCATCATCAGGGGGTGGGCCAACTATCACCAAAACCGGGTGGCGAAGGAAACCTTCCAAAAGGTGGATCATCTCATCTGGCAGCAGCTTTGGAGATGGGCGTGCCGGAGACATCCAAACAAGTCCCGACGATGGGTGAAAAAACGCTACTTCATCCGCGAAGGGGCACGCGACTGGATCTTCAGCACGAAAACCACAATAAGGGGCAAGGAAACGAGAATCTCTCTGGTCCATGCCGGAAGCACCCCGATACGGCGTCATCGCAAAATCCGCATGGGCGCCAACCCGTTCGACCCCGCCTGGTCTGAATACTTCGAAGACCGTCTTGGCTGGATCATCGAGCGGGACTTGAAGGGGAGGAAGCAACTGCTTCGCCTCTGGCAACAACAGGCCGGGAAATGTCCGCAATGCCTAGAGCCGATCATGAAGGAAAGCGGATGGCATCTCCATCATATCCTGCCAAAGGCTCAAGGCGGCTCAGACAACTTCTCCAATCTGATGCTCCTCCATCCCAACTGTCATCGACAGGTTCACAGCCACGGCAACGGTGATGGCACACCGGCTCCCGTCACAAGGAGCTTACGAGAGGCTTGAGCCGTATGCGGGGAAACTCGCACGTACGGTTCTTAGGGGGGAGCGGCGCAGCAATGCGCTGTTCCTACCCGACCTGGAGTGCTCCAGCTACCCGGAGGCCGAGCCGGTCTTTCCTGTCATCTGGGTCGACCATTCGAAGTCGTCATCGGAGGCGAACGCTCCGCCCTGGGGCGACCGCCTCGTCATCGGCGACTGATGTCCGGCAGAGGTGCTCTTCTGCCGGGCCGAGCCCGCCGGCAGAGTGGAGGGCATGAACATGACGACGACACTCGGGACCCGGGACGGCGGCCCGGCCCGGACCGGCTGGCGCGCCCGGGCCTTCGTGCTCGGCGGACCGGCTCTCGCCGCCGTGTACACGGCCGCCACCCTTGCGCTCGACACGGGGGCGGAGCACGTTGGCCCCCTCTGGATGGCCGCGATTGCCTGGACCTTCGTTTCAAGCCTGGCTGGAGCCCTGTGGCAAGGGCTCCGTCACCGGGACTGGTCCGCTTTCTCCCGTTACGAGCTGCCGGAAGACGACGGCGAGTTGGACGAGTGGCTGTCACGCACGGGCCGCTACTCCTCGCTTCGCGACATGGAAGAAGATCTGCTCCACGACGGTCACCTTCGCTGATCCGGCTCGCGGCGACCGTGCCGTCCGCCGGACCCGGATGCTTCGGCCTCCACCGGCGCGCCGTGCGCCGCCGGGAGGTGGAGGCCAGCCGGGGCGGGGCGAGTCACGGGGGGGGGGGTCCGAGGACGGGCTCGCCCA
>JAJDTQ010000108.1 GCA_022827045.1 Candidatus Binatia bacterium | reverse complement strand
CAACATGGAGCGCAGTCGCGATCTGCTGTCCGCGGAGTTTCAGCAACTGACGGTGTCCGCTTCCGGAGCGGGCGCGGGCGGGGCCGAGCTGCGCGCGGTCTTCGCCAGCCGCGAGCTCGACAACATCCGCAATTTCGCGGTGGACCAGACCCTCGAGACCATCCGCAACCGCATCGACCAGTTCGGAGTGACCGAACCCACCATCCAGCGACAGGGACAGCGGGACATCCTCGTCCAGCTACCCGGAATTCAGGACCCGGAGCGGGCCAAGGCGCTCATCGGCAAGACCGCGCTGCTGGAGTTCAAGCTGGTGGACGAGCGCGGCGACGTGGAGCGGGCGCTGCGTTCCGGGCCGCCGCCGGGCCGCGAAGTGCTGTACGGTTACGAAGGAACGGCTTCGGACGGGGTGCGCCGGGAGAAGATACCCTACCTCCTGGAAGCCAGGACGCTGATGACCGGGGACGCCATCGCCGACGCCAACGTGCGCCGGGGTGACCAGCTGGAGGGCGTGTACGTCGAGCTGGTGCTGAACTCCGTGGGCAGCACCGCCTTCGACCGCCTCACCGCGGAAAACGTCGGACGGCTGCTGGCCATCGTCCTCGACGGCCGGGTCTATTCCGCGCCGCAGATCCGCGAGCGTATTTCGGGAGGCGTGGCCTCCATTACCGGCAGCTTCACCTTTCACGAGGCCCGGGACCTAGCCATCGTGCTGCGCGCCGGGGCGTTGCCCGCGCCGGTGACGATACTCGAAGAGCGGACCGTCGGCCCGTCCCTGGGACGCGACTCGGTCGAGCAGGGGATCTTCTCGTTCGTCTTCGGAAGCATCCTGGTGCTCGTCTTCATGATGGCCTACTACCGCGGCGCGGGCGTCCTGGCCGACGTCGCACTGGTCATGAACATCTTCTTCATGATGGCGATTCTCGCCGGTTTCGAGGCGGTCCTTACTTTGCCCGGCATTGCCGGCATCATTCTGACCCTGGGTATGGCGGTGGACGCCAACGTGCTCATCAACGAGCGCATCCGTGAAGAGGTAAGGAACGGGAAACCGCCGCGCTCGGCCATTGACACGGGTTACGAGCGCGCAATACCGGCCATCCTCGACTCGAACCTGACCACCTTTCTGGCCGGCGTGATCCTGTTTCAGTTCGGCACCGGTCCGATCCGCGGCTTCGCCGTGACCTTGTGTGTAGGCATCCTGACCACGGTCATCTCCGCGGTGTACGGCACGCGCATCTACTACGACTACCGGCTTGCCAGGCGGAACCTGGCGAAGCTTTCCGTCTAGACACCATGGAAATCATCAAGCCCGGAACCCAGATACCTTTCCTGAGCTACCGCCGTTGGGGCTTCATGCTGTCGTCGGTGCTCATCGTCGCCGTCGTGCTGCTGTTGTTCACCAAGGGTCCGAACCTTGGCGTCGATTTCGAGGGCGGCACCATGGTGCACGTGAAGTTCCAGGACGCGGTGACCATCGGGCAGTTGCGGGCGGCCCTCGAGCAGTCGCCGCTGGGCGGCGTGGTCCAGGACTTCGGCGGCGGCGGCTCGAACGAGTACCTGATCCGCATGGAGAAGTCCGAGGCCCAGATCGGCACCGTGGGCAAGGATATCCGGGACGTTCTGACGCAATCGTTCGGCGACGGCTCCTACGAAGTGCTGCGGGTGGAATCCGTCGGCCCCAAGGTCGGCGACGACCTCCGGCGTCGGGGCATCCTGTCGGTCATCTTCGCCACCATCATGATGGGCGCCTACATTTGGATCCGTTTCGAGTTGCGCTTCGGGCTGGGCGCCATCGTCGCCCTGGTCCACGACGTGCTGATAACTCTGGGAGCGCTGGTGGTGGCCGACTTCGAACTGGACCTTCCCATCGTGGCCGCGCTTCTGACCATTGCCGGATACTCGGTCAACGACACCGTGGTGATCTGCGACCGCATCCGCGAGAACATGCGCAAGCGCCGCCGTGATCCCATGGAAACGATCATCAACACCAGCATCAACGAGACGCTGGGCCGGACCATCCTGACCACCGTGACGTCACTGCTGGTGTTGACCGCGCTGCTCGTCCTGGGCGGCGGCGTCATCCGCCCCTTCGCCTTCACCCTTTTCGTCGGTTTTCTGGCCGGGCTCTACTCCACCATCTTCGTGGCCACGCCGACGATCCTTCTGATGGAGAGAGGCAGGCGGCGATAACCGGGTCCGCATGCCGCCCGACGCTCCCAGGCGCTGGATCCTCAAGGAAGCCGACGAGAACGCGGCCACGCTCCTGTCCAAGGAGCTCAATCTCCCGCCGCTGCTGACCCGTATCCTGGTGCAGCGCGGCTTCGCCGATGCCGGCGCGGCACGGCGTTTTCTTTCCTCCAGCCTGAGCGCGGACCTGCCCTCACCCCATCTGCTCGCGGGCATGGACGACGCCGTGCGGCGCATCACCCGCGCGCTCCGCGATGAAGAACGGATCTGCGTCTGGGGCGATTACGACGTGGACGGCACCACCGGGGCCGCCGTGCTGGTTTCGTTTCTGCGGGAGATCGGGCGCGAGCCGATGTTCTACATCCCGCACCGCATCGACGAGGGCTACGGCATGAGCCGCCAGGGGATCGAGCACCTGCGCTCAAAGGGAGTGGCCCTCATCATCACCGTGGACTGCGGCATCTCCAACGCCGACGAAGTGGACTTCGCCCGTGGCCTCGGCATGGACGTGGTCATCGTCGACCACCACCAGTTGCCGGAGCGGCTGCCGGATGCCGCCTCGGCCATCATCAATCCGCAGCGTACGGATTGCGAGTTCCCGGACAAGGGCCTGTGCGCCGCCGGGTTGGCCTTCTACCTCGTCATCGGCCTGCGCGCGAACCTGCGCGACGCGGGCTGGTTCGAACCGGATGCGGTACCCGACATCCGCCGCCATCTGGACATCGTGACCCTGGGGACCATCGCCGACATGGTGCCGCTCCGGGGAACAAACCGGGTGCTGACGCGGCGCGGGCTGGTGGAGCTGGGAGGCTCGCAGCGGCCCGGTGTCGTTGCCCTGCGCGAGGTGGTCGGAATGCAGCCCGGCGCGGTGGATGCCGGCGCCGTGGCCTTCCAGCTAGGCCCGCGCATCAATGCCGCCGGCCGCATGGACGCCGCGGTCAAGGTGGTGGAGATGCTCACCACCGATTCGCGGGAGACCGCGGACGAGATCGCCCGGGAGCTGGACGGCCACAACCGGGAGCGGCGCGAGACCGAGGCCCGGGTGCTGGACGAGGCGCTGGCGCAGATCGAGGAGCGGCGGCTGCACGAGCGCTGGTCCATCGTGGTGGGCGACCAGGGCTGGCATCCCGGCGTCCTCGGCATCGTGGCCTCGCGCATCGTCGAGCGGTTTCACCGTCCCACCATCGTCGTCGGTTTCGAGGGGGGCGAGGGCAAGGGCTCTGGACGCAGCATCCGCGGTTTCCACATGGTGCAGGGCATGAGGCGGTGCCAGGACCTGCTGGAGCGTTTCGGCGGCCACGAGTACGCCGGGGGCCTCAGCATCCGGGAGGAAAACCTCGGGACCTTTGCCGAACGTTTCGAGGAGGCGGCCAGGGAAATGCTCGGCGAGGAAGACCTGCTGCCCTACCTCGACGTGGACGCCGAGGTGGACTTCCGGCAGTTGAGCCTCGGCCTGGTGCGGCAGATGCGCCTGCTGGGGCCCTTCGGGGTCGGCAATCCCGAGCCGGTGTTCCAGACACGCGGCGTGGAGGTAAGCGAGCGCCGGGACTTCAACACGGTTTCCCGTTTCCGGTTGAAGCACGACGAGCACACGGTCACCGCGGTGGCGTTCGGCCCCCCGGAGGACCTTCCTGTCCGGGTGAGGGACCGGGTGGACATCGCCTACCGGCTGAGGGAGAACGAATGGCAGGGCACCTACGCGATGGAACTGCGCCTGCTGGATGTGAAGGGACCCTCACCCAACCCTCTCCCAGAGGGAGAGGGCTAATCTTGCTTCCTCCCTCTATCTCCGGGAGAGAGACAATCCGAGCCCCCTCCCTCTGTCTCCGGGAGTCAATCCGGCCCCCTCTCCCTCTGGGAGAGGGTTGGGGTGATGGCCTGGCATTTGACATAAAGGGCTTTGTCCATTACAAAGTCATGCAACCATGGGACGTTATGCGGTTGTAAAGACGGGCGGTAAGCAGTACCGGGTCGCCGAAGGCGAGTTGGTCGACGTTGAGCGCCTGAGCGGGGAAGTCGGCGCCACGGTAACCCTCGACGAGGTGTTGCTGGTAAGCGGCGGTGACGACGAGCAGGCGCGGATCGGCACCCCCACGGTGGACCAGGCCCAGGTCACCGCCGAGATCGTCGAGCAGGGGCTCGACAAGAAGATCATCGTCTTCAAGAAGAAACGGCGGAAGGGCTACAAGCGGAAACAGGGTCACCGCCAGCAGCAAACGACCCTCAAAATCGTCGAAATCCAGGCGTAAGGCGGTAGAACCGATGGCACACAAGAAATCAGGCGGAAGCTCTCGCAACGGCCGCGACAGTCACGGACAGAGGCGCGGCGTCAAGCGTTACGGCGGACAGCACGTCAAGGCGGGCAACATCCTGGTCCGCCAGTTGGGCACCAGGATCCACCCGGGCAAGAACGTCGGCATGGGGCGGGACTACACCCTGTTCGCCTTGGTCGAGGGCACGGTGGAGTACCAACGCTGGGGCCGGTCCCGCAAGCGCGTCGCCATCGTTCCCGCCTGAGTGCCTCCCGCGCGTGTGAACGCACGCCCGGGGGTGTTCGAATCCTCGCGGCCCGGCCGCATCCCATCCCGTATCCCTGTCAACTTTCTCTGGTAACCGCCGTGCGGCTGATCGCGGTAGAGGTCCCGGAGCCCGCGCGTCATGAAGTTCGTCGACGAGGTTGAGATCACGGTAAAGGCCGGCGATGGCGGCCGGGGCTGCATGAGTTTCCGGCGCGAGAAGTTCGTCCCCAAGGGCGGTCCCGACGGCGGCGACGGCGGCGACGGCGGCCATGTCCGGGTGGCGGCGGACCCGCACCTGACCACGCTGCTGGACCTGCGCTACCAGCGGCTTTACCGCGGCGACCGTGGCCAGCACGGGCGCGGCAAGGACCAGCACGGAAAGAACGGCGCGGACCGGATCATCCGGGTGCCGGTGGGGACCCTGATCCGGGACGCGGACAGCGGCGACGTCATCGCCGACATCAACGCGCCCTCGGAAGACGTGATCGTGGCCCGCGGAGGCAAGGGCGGCAAGGGCAACAGCCGCTTCGCCACCTCCACCAGACAGGCGCCGCGTTTCGCGCAGCCAGGCCTGCCCGGGGAGGAGCGGGAGCTTCGCCTGGAGCTGCGGCTGCTGGCCGATGTGGGCCTTATCGGGATGCCCAACGCCGGCAAGTCGACGCTGATATCGGTGATCTCGGCGGCGCGGCCCAAGATCGCGGACTATCCCTTCACCACCCTGGTGCCGAACCTGGGGGTAGTGCGGCACGGCGACGGCAGCTTCGTGGCGGCGGACATCCCCGGGCTCATTGAGGGCGCCCATCGCGGCGAGGGGCTGGGGCATCGCTTTTTGAAGCACGTGACCCGGACGGGGCTGCTGGTCCACCTGCTGGACGTCTTCCAGGTCGAAGGGGGGGACCCCAGGACGGACTTCGAGACCGTCAACCGCGAGCTGGCGCTGTTCGATGAGGAGTTGGCGCGCAAGCCCCAGATCGTCGTGGCCAGCAAAGTGGACCTGTCGCCGGACCGAGGGACGGTGCGCACGCTGGAGGCATTCTTCCGTTCGTCCGGCTACCGGTTCTGCGCCGTCTCCGCGGTCACCGGCGAAGGGCTCGACCGGCTCAAGGACATCATCGCCGAAGGCCTGGCGGCCCGGAACGCGCTTGCCGCCGACGACGGGAAGGACCCGCGGATTGCCATCGATCCGCATGTTGTGGACCACTAGAGACACGAAGCCTCATGGTTGATCTGAGACGCAAATACGTTCACGGCGCGAAGCGGGTGGTGGTGAAGATCGGAAGCCGCGTCCTTTCTTCCGAGCGCGGCCTGCACTCGCGGCGTATCGGGCGGCTGGTGCGCGAGCTGGCGGCGCTCCACGATCAGGGAAAGAAGCTCGTGGTCGTCAGTTCCGGCGCCATCGCGTCGGGCATCAGCCGGCTGGGCCTTGCCAAGCGCCCCACCGACCTGCCTCAAGAGCAGGCGCTGGCGGCGGTCGGCCAGATCCGGCTCATGGCGCTGTACGAGAACTCCTTCGGCGGCTACGGGAAGCACGTGGGGCAGGTGCTGCTGACCCACGAGGACCTGGCCAATCGCAAGCGTTACCTCAACGCCAAGCATACGCTCAAGACCCTCCTCGACTGGGACATCATTCCCATCGTCAACGAGAACGATACCGTCGCGGTGGAGGAGGTGAAGTTCGGCGACAACGACCAGTTGTCCGCGCTGGTGGCCACGCTCATGGAGATGGACTTGCTGGTGATTCTGAGCGACGTCGACGGGGTATACGACCGCGACCCAAGGTCCAGCGAGGAGGCCCGGCTGATGCCTGTGGTGAGCGATCTCGCCACGGCCAAGAAGGCGGCCCAGGACACGCAACCGTCGGATCTGGGGCGGGGCGGCATGTACTCGAAGCTCTGCGCCGCGGAGCAGGCGAGCCAGGCCGGCATTCCCACTGTCATCGCCAGCGGCCGGGAGCGGGAGGTCCTGAACGGCTTGTTCGAAGCCGGCCGCGAGTCGGGCACCCTGGTGCTGCCCGAGGAGAACCGCCTCACCAGCCGCAAGCACTGGATCCTCTATAACCTCAAGCCATCCGGGGCGGTGATGGTGGACAACGGCGCCTGCGCCGCGGTGACGGCGCGGGGCAAGAGCCTGTTGCCGTCGGGAGTGAGGGAGATCCGCGGCTCCTTCGGCGCCGGCGAGTGCGTGAGCTGCGTCGACGACAGCGGCCGCGAGTTCGCCCGCGGCCTGGTGAACTACAGCTCGCAGGAGCTGCACAAGATCAAGGGATCGCATTCGGGCAAGATTGAGGCCATCCTGGGGTACAAGGCCTACGACGAGATCATCCACCGGGACGATCTCGTCCTGCTGTAGCCCGGGTGTCCAACGAGGGGCCGTTCCTTCTGCTCCTCTCCCTCTGGGAGAGGGTCGGGGTGAGGGCGGCCGCGGGACCTCTCGCGGGACACGCGGGTCGAATCGGAGGAAGTCATGGCGGAAGCCGAGGAAGCACGCGCCATCGGGCATCGGGCCAGGGAAGCGGCCGGGGCCCTGGCCAATCTTTCCACGGACCTCAAGAACGAGGCCCTCGTGGCCATGGCGGACGGCATCGAGGCGCGGCAGGACTTCCTGCTGGCCGAGAACGCCAAGGACGTTGCGGCGGCTGCAAAGAAGGGGCTGTCGAAGGCGATGATCGACCGGCTCACGCTGAATGCCCAGCGGGTTGCGGCCATGGCCGTCGGCATACGCGACATCGTCGGCCTGCCCGATCCGGTCCGGGAGGTCACGCGGAGGTGGCAGCGCCCCAACGGCCTCGAGGTAGGGAAGATGCGCATCCCGCTGGGGGTCATCGCCATCATCTACGAGGCCCGGCCCAACGTCACGGCCGACGCCGCGTCGCTGTGCATCAAGTCGGGCAACGCCGTCATCCTGAGGGGCGGCAGCGAGGCAACGTTCTCCAATCGGGCCGTCGGCGAAGTGCTGCGGCAGGCGTGCGCGGAGGCCGGAGCGCCGGAGGACGCGGTCCAGGTGGTGGCCTCCACCGACCGGGCGATGATCCACGAGCTGCTCAAGCTCGAGGAGTACGTGGACCTGATCATCCCCCGCGGCGGCGAGGAACTCATCCGCTTCGTCGCGGCCAACTCCCTGGTGCCGGTGGTCAAGCATTACAAGGGCGTCTGCCACGTCTACGTGGACAGCGACGCCGACCTGGACATGGCGGAACGGATCTCCCTCAACGCCAAGGTCCAGCGGCCCTCGGTCTGCAATGCCATGGAGACGCTGCTCGTGCACGAGGCGGTGGCGCCGCGCTTCCTGCCCGATGTGATCGGCAAGCTCAGGGAGAGCGGGGTGGAGGTGCGCGGCTGCGACAAGACCCGGGCCCTGGTCGACGGAATCCCCGCGGCCAGCGAGGCGGACTGGCACGAGGAGTACCTGGACCTGGTGCTGGCGGTGCGGGTGGTGGCGGACATGGACGAAGCCATCGAGCACATCCGGCAATACGGCTCGGATCACACCGAGACCATCGTGACCGCGGATCGCGCCAAGGCCGAGGAGTTCGTCACGCGGGTCAACTCATCAGCGGTGCTGGTCAATGCGTCCACGCGCTTCAACGACGGCGGCGAGCTAGGCCTCGGCGCCGAGATCGGCATCAGCACCAGCAAGATCCACGCCTTCGGCCCCATGGGGCTGGAAGAGCTTACCAGCACCAAGTTCTTCGTCTTCGGCGATGGACAGGTCCGCACCTAGCCGGATTTCCCCTCTCCTCCCGGAAGAGGGTTAGGGTGAGGGTTCCCGCCATGAGACTCGGCCTGTTCGGCGGCACCTTCGACCCGGTCCACCTCGGCCACCTGCGGAGCGCCGAGGAGGTAAAAGAGGAGTACGCGCTGGACGAGGTCTGCTTCGTGCCGTGCGGCGTGCCGCCGCACCGGAGCGGCAGGCCGGGAGCGGCGCCGCATCACCGGCTCGAGATGGTGCGGCTGGCGGTGGCGGACCGGCCGGGCCTCGGCGTTTCCGACATCGAGGTCGCTCGCCCGGGCGCCTCCTATTCCATCGACACCGTGCGCCATTTCCTGACCACGCTCGGGCCGGGCGACGACCTGTTCCTGATCCTCGGCCTCGACGCCTTCCTGCTCATCGGCTCATGGAAGGATTGGCGCGATCTGTTGTCCCTGACCCACGTCATCGTGACCTCACGGCCGGGGTTCGGCGACGAGCTGCCCTACGAGAAGATTCCCGTTGTCGTGCGAGAGGCGTTTTGTTATGATCCGTTCCGCTTCGAAGGGCCGATGCGGTCCGGTTTCCGGAACGAGTCCGGCAAGGAGATCCTGTTCAAGCGTTTGACCGATGTCTCCGTGTCCGCCTCGGCCATTCGGGAGTTGCTGGGAAAGGGGAGATCGATTCGGGACCTGGTTCCCTCGGAAGTGCAACGCTACGTGGAAGATCAAAACCTCTACAACGAGCCGCCGGAGTGCTAGTGTCTGAAACTCCGGTTCTCGACGCCAAGGAGAAGGCGCTGCTGCTCTGCGGCTTCGCCCTCGAGAAGAAGGCCCAGGATCTCGCCGTGCTGGAAGTCGGCGAGCTTACCACCATCGCCGACTACTTCATCATCTGCTCGGGCCGCTCCGACCGTCACGTTCAGAGCATCGCGGAAGGAATCAAGGAGGACGGCCGCTCACACGGCCTGCGTCCGCTGGCCAGCGAGGGAGTTGCTCGGGGCCAGTGGGTGCTGATGGACTTCTCCGACGTCCTGATCCACATCTTCTACGAGCCCGTGCGCCGCTTCTACGATCTCGACGGCCTGTGGGCCGGCGCTGCCGCGGTGGAGCTGCCGGAACCCTACGCCAGCGTCGCCAAGCAGTTCACCGGCGATGACGCGCCCCAGGAGCCCTGGCCGGCGGCCGAAGGCGTCCTCGATTCCCGCTACATCGGAAAGCCGGGGTGTTGAACACAGATGAGAATCCCGCGGACCAAGCCACTGGACCAAGAGGCGACGATTTACACCGGACATTCCATAAGGTAGGGTTCCACCAGTATGGAATTTATCGAACTCGCCAAGCTCGCTGGTGCCGTCGCCGTTCCGGTGGTCGCCGTAGCCGGGCTTTTCTACCAGATGATGGCGCACGCCTTGAAGCCGTTTCGCCACGACATCGCCGAACTTCGCAAGGAAGTTCACCAGATTGACGTTCGACTTGCCAAGGTCGAAGAGGCCGTGAAAAACCCCGCCTAGTAATTCACAAGAAGTTAGGGTGGTGATCCCAACGGGACTCGAACCCGTGTTTCTGGCGTGAGAGGCCAGCGTCCTAACCGCTAGACGATGGGACCGTGGCTGAGGAGGTAGGACTCGAACCTACAATCGCCTGATCCAGAGTCAGGTGGCTTACCAATTAGCCG
>JAJDTQ010000092.1 GCA_022827045.1 Candidatus Binatia bacterium | reverse complement strand
GCCGCGATACGCTTGCTCGGGACCGGCGACGGCCGGGATTTCCTGGCGCCGGTGTGGCGCTGCATCGGCGAGGCGCTCGGCCCGCGGCCCTTCGATCCCGTCCATCCCGAACGCCACGCGAGTTGGGCCTACCGGCAAGGGCAGGACTGGGAGAACCTGAAACGCTCGGTGCTGGGCGTGCCGGAGCACGAAACGACGCCGGTGCTGCTCACGCAGCTGGCGGAAGCGGAATACCGGTTGGGCGACCGTACGCGGGCCATCGGGCACTGGTTCGAACTCTGCTGGAGGGCTCCAGCGGTTCTCCGGGGGCTGGTGGACGATCCCGGTTTCCCTGACGCGGACGTTGCCGCGGCATGGGGCGCCGCCCAGGATCAGGACGTGGAGCCGGAGCTGTCGCCCGAATGGTTCCCCGCCTGGATGCTGCTCCAGGAGCCCACGCTGGCCGCCGGACTTGCGCCCTGTGGCGAAAACCACGGACCGCGCCGGGCCTTCGACGTGGTCCGCGACCTCTTGACCGACAGCGCAAACGACCCGCGCCTCATCGCGCTGCGCCGTGAGCTCAAAACGCTTCATCCAGCCTTGTTGACCGGTTACCTCGATCGGTTCGCCGGAGACTGACGCCGTCCAGGGTGGTGTTGACCATAGCCGCGTTTTTGCCCGAGGTGTCTTGATCTGCCACTTCCATGCTCCACGGGGAGCATTATACGCGTGGATCCGCAAACAGTAGACGTATAGATGTAGACGTGGGGTAATCCTTCGGTCGTACCGTGATGGACGACTCGTGCATCGGACCCCGCCGCGTCTTCCCGCCACTTCCAACGGTCCCCATAATCCTGGTTTCGTACCACGATCATCAGCAGTCTACCGTCGAAGTCGCGGGGTGATCTCGATGAGGAGTTTCTGTCCCTCGTTCCGGAGCATCGTCGTCGACTTCGAGATCCGCCGCTACGGTTGCGCCTGTAACACGCCGAATCTCCTGCCACATGCGCTCCTGACGCAACTCCAGGAAAGCCCTGTAGTCGTCGCACAACAGCGGCGAATCTGCGCCGACGGGCAGACCGTGCGAGTTCAACACCTCCTCGAAAGGGAATCCGGACGTGCTACGGATTTCGGCTAGGTAGTCGGAGGGCGCACGAGCCCCAATCATCTGGTTGGTGGTACGGTCGATAAGCGTACGGTTAAGCACGCAGTCGCGCTGGCGGGCCGGCACGGCGTCGCCTAGGTACGCACCTGGGAAGATGTGGTGGTCATCAATCCCCTCCTCCGCCATGAGCTTGCCGGTGATTAGGGCTTGGGTGTGGAAGTCGCGTGCGCCGCCGCCAAGGATCAGGCAGATTGCACCGCGATAGATTGCGCGTTGGCGGGGCGTCACGTCGCGAAGTACCCGTGGGTCGAAGCGAAAAGACTCGACAGATTCCGGCAGGTCGCCGTCCGAAAGCCACTGCAGGACTTCAACCACGTCCTTAGCCGCCTTGCTGTTCGCGGCGCTCTCGTAAACCTGACCGAAGACCGCGCACCAGAACCAACGCTTGAGCTTCTCACGGTGCGCACCAGCCGCCGCTGTCTTCGGGTCCCCCGCTCGAGCCAGCACCGCGGCGAGCGGCGGCAACATGGTTTGATAGGGCATCCATTTGGGCCGCATCACCTTGCAGTCATCGCGCAGAATCTCAAGCCCGGTGGCGAGTCCACACACGACCTTCTCCCACCAAGAACTGATGTCGGACCCGGACAGTTTCAACACATCGCTGCGCTTACATGACGAAGCGCTACGGCTCGCGAGCGAGATGCCTTGCAGAACGGAGTATGGGTCGACCGCGAAGTCAGCGATTACCGGATGATCCTCAAGCGCCTTTTCCCACAATTCGCGTAGGTTGATGTTCTGCGGCCAAAAACGCGCGGTCAGCAACTCGAAAACACTGAGTTTCACGCCGGTGCGGTTCAGGGTTTCGAAAATCGTGCAAAGCGCGTCGGGTTCGGTCTTGTCCGACAACGTCACCACTGGGAAATGATAGCTGTCGATGACGTTAATCCACTTGTCCTGGACCCCAACAAGGAGGGCATCTTCGAGCTCGATGCGTTCCTTGTCCGGCAGTTGTTGCGCCACTTTGAGAGACCATGCAACGAACCCACCAGCGCCACCCTTCAACACCGAGAGCGGCAGCATCAGTTCCTTGGCCTGCAGCGTAAAGTCTTCATGGTCCCTTGCCCACTTGGTTGTGGCTCGTACGTGAAAGATCGCCTCCTCGAAGTCGGCCCCCTCAATGAGCTTGTCGAGGCTGAGGAAGTAACGGTGCTCCCCGACGCCGTAAAAGGCTTGGTATAGCGAGGTGAGACGCTGCTGCCCATCCAGGACGAGGAAGGTGTGATTCGCTCCGTCGAGCGGGGGCGCGCCTTCGAACTCACGGGCAGCGAATAGACGCCTGACATCGCGCACACGCAGGATGCTCCCAGCCGGATAATTGCTCGCGATCGAGACGATGAGTTCCTGCGTCGCGCTCGGTTCCCACACGAAATCGCGTTGGAAGTCCGGGAGGATCGTTGTGCGGTTGTGGATCTCAGACAGGAGGTCCTTCAGCGCTCGGGGGTTTGTGTCTTCAAAGAGATTCATGTGGTTTTACTCCTTCTTGGTCATTTCCACTGGTCGTTCTCCCAACCAACAAGAGCTTCGAGGAATGGCTTACCCTTTCCCGACCGGGCTGATCTCATGGCGAATCACCGTTGGCGTGTTGTGGAAGGCGACCATCATGGTGCCCTGGAAGCGCGCCCAACTGGGCGTTTGGGATTCGCTCTGGTCGGCGTCCCACCCGACGCCTAGCTTCATCCGGTAGAGGTCGCCTTTTCGGGCGGGCGACAGACTTGTGGTCGATGAGAACATCGTAGAGGTACATCCCGGACTCGATCACGACGAGATGGGCGAATCTGATGCCGCAGAACGTCACCGCATTCAGGATGTGCGGTGCGGGGTTCCGAGCCGCCCTGCTCGGCTCTACGCCTCCGATCGTCGCGAGTCTACTGGTGCTCACCGAGTGTGCAGCCTCGAAGTTGACCACGGTCTGGATGATCTCCTTGAGCGATATTCCGCGATCGTCGAACCGCACGACCTGTTGGCTGAGCCACTCGTCGCAGTCCATCGCGGGCTCCTGGTCAAGACGGAACAGCATCTCCGGTACAATCTGCCAGGGCTGCTGCTCGGTAGGCACCCCGATCCATCCAATAGCTCCCGGAAGGGGCCATTGGATGACGATCTCCAACGTCTGAGGGCCTATTGGCGCGGTGTAGGTCCTCTCCGCCTCCCGTGTTTCTTCATTCAGCATCGTGATGTGCAACTCGCCGCCCTGGATGCCCCCGGCCTTGATCCGGATGGGTCTTCGCAACTCGCGCGGGATCGTCACGAGACGGTGGAACCGTAGACCGAGCGCGTCCAGCACGTCGTCGTCGAGCAGACGCGTCTCTCTCCTGCCGAAGTCGCCCAGCACGGTTTTCCGGAGGAATATCGAACAGGCCCGTGCCAAAGCAGCGAGCGCCGTCGTCCACTCCTCGCCCTTCCTGCCGCCGTTTCCCGCGAACTGCATCGCCATCCCGTTGACGGCCAGCTGCATGTCTTGCAGCGCTTCCGTGATGCGTCCTCGCTTGTCCCGCGAGAACCCGCCGATGATACTCCCTTCGGCGGGAAAGAATTCGGGTCCCTCTTCGTCACTCACTGTCGGCTCTCTCCGTTGTTAAGCCCATCGACGATCTGCGCTGTCAAAGCCATGCGATTCGCACACTGCCCAACGGCGCTCTGCCGTTCGGGTTGACGACCGTTACGGCGTCGACCACTCGTCGGCCCGACACCTTGTTCTCCGCGTAGTGGAACACGAGACCGAAGCTCCAAGCTAGCTGCCTCGCGAAACGAAGCCCGAATCGGTCGGTGACCGCAATCGAGCCGCCGCCCTCTCCGAATGTGCACGACAGCCCTTTGCAGTTGTTAGGATCGAACGGTCTTTCGCCGGTCGGTTCGAGAAGATCGAAAGACGTGAACGATGCGGTGGCTGCCATATGTCGACCACTCTGAGATTTAAACGACACCCGAAGTTCGCCCACCGCATCGATGTCTATAGGGCCGAACTGGATCATCTCGGGTTCTTCCTTCGGCATCGCAAAGGCGCAAAGGTCGTGCGGGCCGGGCACCAGGTGCGACTCCTGCAACGAATACGGGGCGATCAGCAAACCACCATCCACAACACGGCAGCGCATGTACCGGTCGTCGCGTTTCCGTTCTTGATGCCAGTCTTTCTTGTCGGCGCTGTAGCGCTCGTCCCACACTTGCGTCTGAGGCCAGGCGATTGCCTCCCGCCGGCGCGTGACCGGGTTTACTGACACGAACGCCCTGGCTAGCCAGAGAGGATCGGTACCGCATGGCACATGGCGGTTCCACGACGCGCCAAGCGTGACTCGCTTGCGACCTGGGGAGAACTTCGCGTGGGGTGGCTCCTGTCCCTCCGGGCATCGCGCGAACCCGTAGGCCACGACGGCACGGTCTGTCACCGCAGACGATGACAGGTATGCTCCCGCGTTTTCGACGGCCTCCATGACGGCCTTCCATGTCCGCGGAAGGACCCCGGATGCCCGGATGCGCTGCCAGTAGTAGAGTCCAAGAGCGCCAAGACCTGCACTGCACACAGCCACCAGCAAGACGGAACCCATGGGCGTCATGGCTTCCTTCCAGATGTCGAGGTTGCCTTGCCAACTTGCAAAGCCGAGGACGTCGCCGACAACGAAAGTCGCCAAGAGAATGCGGCGCACCCAGAGTTGCACAAAAGAAGGTGAGCTTTGCTTGTCCGAACCGCTCATCAGGGGCTCATAGCTCGGTATGCAAATGGCGTCGTTTTGCGCTGCTCACACGACCGCGGTTGCCGTAACAGCCGGTGCCGCAGTGCCTCTCGTGCCCGCCTTCGCCGGGGACGCTGAATCGATTCATGTGGCGCGCCGGTCCGTTTCCCGATCCTCCCTTTTTTCGAGAGCTGCACCGAGGACTAGGTCGGCCCAATCCTCGCAGACGCCTTCATCAAGGAACTTCAGGATTCCCCTGCGGCACAACTCCTGGCTCTTCGACAACAATGCCCAGTTGTTGCCGTCGCGCGGCAATGGCGCGCCGTGCACCGCTCGGGAGGCCACATCGTAGGAGTCCCCGAGTGTTTGTCGTATCTGCTTCCTCTCCGCGAAATTCGCTCCGATGTACCAGGCAGCGAACAACGCGAGGCGAAATTTCATTTCCCCGCGGTTCTTGTAATCGAAATTCCTCAAGAACAGCGCTTCCAACGCGACGCGAAGATCGATAAATCGATCCGGCAATGTTCTGAATGCCTCCTTGGACTTGCACCAACGCGAGATCGCCACACCGGCACTCGTCTCTTTTTTCCCAGCCATCGCCAAGAGGATGCTCTTCAGCTTGTCTTCCGAAGGGTGCCGGATCTTCTGCTCCTCAATCGAAGCTGTCGTCACCCCGGAGTTCCAGTCCTTTCGCAAGGAGACTCCGGTGCCTCGCGGTTCTAGTCCTCCCCGATGCGTGCTGTGATGGCTTCTACTCGCTGGATCGAGGTATAGCGATGCTTCGTCGTAATCGTTCCATTGGAAGGCCATCTCCACGTCGGTATCGGCCTCTAGTGCCAGAGCTTGGCACACCGTGTCCATCCCCACACTCGAAGCGAATTGCGCCTGGACCGGCCAGACATTGCGGTCTTCTTCAGGACGAAAAAAGGCCGGGCGGGCGATCGAGTCGATGGTCAGCAACGTGCGACCCAGGAAATCCTCGATGGAACACGCGCGAGGCATCGGCAGACAGCCGAATGCGCCGTCCGTCGACCGCGGTAGAGGCTCGATCCGAATATGGGGCAGCGGGGCAAGCCTATCGTCGATGTACAGTCCGTTGAGCACAGCCGAAGTACGGTAGAGCACGGACTGTTCATCTACCCACCGCCTCAACATCTCTACCAACCTTGCGGTCCCCAAAATGGCGGCGCCGCGGATGAGTGTCTTGGCAAAGCCATCTACTGGAGAAATTTGGCTTTGGCTCGTTACGCCGACTTCGCTGAAGGCCTCGCAACTGTCGCGCGATGATTCCATCGGGAATGCATGGCCGATCTTCCCGGTTTCCTGGTTGATGTAGTCCCCAAGCAATTCCCTGATGGCTGACAGCCACGGGGCGAATGCTTCATCGAGCACGATGACTTTCGCGCGCCTCGCCAGTGTCGCAGTCCGGTCGACCCAACTCTGTCTCGCAGCAAGGCTCCGTAGCCCATCCGCCGACACGGTTTCGTCTGGATTGCAGCTGTACGTGAGACTCAGCCCGGCGTGATTCAGCTCGTCTCGCCCCATATCGAATTTGGCCTCGGCCAATACCGAGTCGAGGACTTCCTTCAAATCCTGCATTTCGCGGCGCCTCTTTCCGTCATTGGCTACATCGTCCCCCCGATGCCCTACCGTTGGGTCAGAGTCTTACTTGGCAAACCGGTGCATGGTGGTGCCGAGCATGTTCGCCGCGCCCCCGGGCACACCAGTCCTCTACGTCAACCTAGCCGACTTTGGCGGCAAGCGCTGACAACCTGCGAGATCGTTGCCCAGTAGGAAGAAGCTTACGTAGGAGATTCTGTCCCCACCGTGGTTGGGTGCCGCCGACGTCCACGCCGATCATGTACCGTTGTCGGGGGTCACTCATAACTACTCGATATTACTCACAATAATAGAGACATGAACTGTAGGTCGCTAAAGCGCTTCGACCCCTATCGTAAGCATACTGTAAGCGGATTCACTCCAATTCGTACGCGTCCTAGCGCGGGTCTGTCCTGCAAATCCTCCAACACCGATCCACCGTGCCGTGCTTGTACCGCTCCCATCCGTGACACGAAGAAGGTTTTCCACCCGGGACCGATTCCTGCTCACGGGTTACCTTCGATGGTGCGGCTCACTATAGCAATCGATCCCAATACCGTCATCCCATCCGCCGGCAAACCTACCGCACGAAGAATTCGCCAGGACACAAGGTAGCTCCGCCCCCACTCCAAGACTAGAGAGCGAATTCGTGGTTCACCCATGACTATCTGTTATAGTTGGTCAGTTGCGCCGACGTGTTCCGGCTCGCCCAGCTGTTGCCGGACAGCGGCAACCTGCCCCTCGCTGAGCCCATACGTTTAGCCGGCATCCACCATATGTTGTGCGTATACCCTCGGAAAACGCCACAAGTTGACAATGGGAGTAAGCATCCTTAACTTCTTATGGGAATGCTTGAGCAAACTATCGGGAGTAAAGGGGGACAGCCTGTCATGGATAGGGAATATGTCTACAAGGGCGAAAAGTTTACGGTCAGCAAGCCGGAAGACTGCAAGATGAAGGTTTCGGGAAGGGGTCTCACCGCGACGATTTCGATCCACACAGCGACCAACAAGTATCGGGAAGATCTCGATGGGTGGGGAACGGATCGCGACAGCCTGAAGGATGCGCTGGACTCCGCGTGCCAAAGAATCCTCGACAAGGCCGGACGCCCGTCAACCAAGGAGCTCTGCGCCGGTATGGATGAGTTTTACGGCGCGCTAGACAAATAGTCGCGTAGCGACGGCTTCGCGCGCGCGTTGATCCAGCGGTGTTCATCCGTCGCCGGGTCCACTTCGCCGGTCGCGACGTGCGATTCGTAGGTTACGACGACAGTATCGTGGAAATCCAAAAGGACGTTGCCCTTCTGCTCGTCGGTGGGCTAGGTCGCGCGACGTCACGGCTGCTTCTGAAGTGACGCAGAGTGAGTCAAACTGCTAGCGATTTGACCGGCCCGAGTGTTCTTTGAAGAGTGGCGCGCTTTGTTTAAAAATGACATCAAAGGATCCTGTACGGCAACAGCCGTGTTCGCAGCTCTGCGGAAACAGGTGGTCGATTGCGCCGCCAGGATGAACCAGCAAGGACCCAATAATTTCCTGCCATCTGATGAGTCGTTAGATCCGCACACGCGAAGATTCGAAGTACGAAGGGAGACTTGGGAAGGGACAGTGCACGCGCGGGTGAGGTTCGAGCTGGGCGGGCAGTCCATTACCGTCAAGCAGGTTGGGGCAGCCGAGAGCAGTCGTATTGCGTTTCAAGTTATCCCAGGGTGGGACAGGGAAGCTAGCACTTGCCGGCTCGAAGTGTATGGCGACGATGGGGCGTTCGCTGCTCATGAAGACCCTGATCTGGAGGTAATCAGTGAGTTGGCACTCGAATGGCTGCGACGAGACGAGGGGGATTAGGGTGAATCCGGCTTGAGGTCGAACGCTTTGCCGTCAACCACACCGGGCTACAAGGGATCGTGTTGAATGGCGCTGGCTCCTTTCCGTGGGGGACAACAAAGGGGCGGCCGGGTCCAGCCGGCCGCCCCTACTATCCTGCTTTCTTCACCCGTCAATCGAAGGCTACCCATCCGATGCACAACCTCACATCGTAGCCGAAGAGTTCAAACCGTATGCATAGGGCAGGACCGCTTTTCATGGTTTCAACTTCAGTCATGCTGACATTAGGGTCACCCTTCAACTTTTCCGCTTCTTCCTTGAGGGTAACGAGAGCATCCTCGAGGGAATCTGCCTTGATCACTCTGGTTTCCATCTAGCGTCTCCTTTCCGGTTATGGGAGATAATCGAGCGTAGCTTGTCAGACTGTCCCGCTTCCACAGTTCCCGTAGCAGCTACCGTTTGGCCCCGAAAGCACCGATGGCCGTGGGGTGAGTGAAGACCCCACCGACTTCGGCACGCCCTGGACCGTAAAACCGGCCCCGAATGTCGTTGACCTGCTCCCCTTTTTGTCCTCACCCATAAGTTAGTGGTTTAGGGTTGTGGTCGTCTCGGTGACCTCCGCAAACGCTCCTATCCCGGTCCTCCGCGAACGCCTTGGCACCGCTAAGCGGTCACCGGGTACCCCCAAAGCCGGCGAGGAGGTTGGCCATTGCCCTGCGGTCGTCCAGCACTCCAGCCATCTCTTCATGACCGGGGCCGAAGAATCCGCCGCGGACGCGGCCGTCGTCGTCAGAGAAGGAGTTTCCGGATACCGTGATGCCGTACTCCAGCCGCGAAGCACGGAAGGCAGTGGAGACCCCATTAAGGTGCGTGGTGAGGCTGTCGAACGTGGCCGTCCCCTGCAAGGTTGACAGCTCGACCTGAAGCTCCGCATCACCGAAGACAGGCGGCAGCATCGGCCGTTCCAAATCGACGCCGATGAGAGATCCCGACCAGGTGATGCCCCCTTGCACGGGTGCGTGCGCCTCGGCCAAGTCCGTGCTGGGAGAGGTGCCGAACGCGTCGGCGCCAGCCCGCAGCCGATCATCTGCCGTGACGATTCTCCCTCCCTCGTAGTCGATGGTACGCTCTACACCCGCACCCCAGGCGCTGTACTGGCCCCAGGCCCCGTAACCGTAAAGTTCCGGTTGGGAGGCGGTTTCCGAGTCGAGGATCTTGTAGCCGGCGTCGGCAAGGTACGCGAAGTCGATCTGGCCCGGCCGATAGACCTCCCGTGGATCGCTACAGTACGCCATGATCGAGGTGCAGACCCCCAGGTGAGTGTACTGTACCGTTGCGCCGGGGGTGTGGGGCGGCACGGGCCTGTTGTTCTCGTCCACCCACTGATACGCCACCGGGTCCCCCCCGTTGGCGCGCATGGCCTCCGGTCCTTCAAACGTGCCGTCCACGGTGTTGACGTAGCGCTCCTCCCGCGACCCACCCACGTGTGCAAACACGTGCCCAATCTCGTGAGCCATTGTACTGGTTCGGTCGTGATGGGGACGCCCGAGCCATACGTAGCCCGCCCATATTTCAAAACGAGCGGCGTCCGTCTCGAAACGCCATGCGTTAGGCCCGCCTGAGGAAATGTTGGAATCGCCCCTGTCAACCACGAAGATCACGGCGTCGTCCGTCACCACGTCTTCATCCAGCACCGCCAGGGTTGCGATATCTCTTCCCCGCTCGAGTACGTGAGTCCCGTAGTCATCCAACATCCGCCAGGACCATGATTTCCCGGCGCGTTCCATCCGGGCCCGAGTCTCGGCGTTGAAATTCTCACCGAACCGCCAGTCAAATTCGATGTTCATCGTCCCGGCCGGACCACCCCTCCAGCGGCCGTAGGTGATCCCGTCCCGCTCACCGATAATCTCGATGTCCTCTGGCGCCACGTTGCGGAGTCGCGTTCCCGTCTCGGCCGAATTTCCTTCGGCCGCCTTGATCAAGTCAGCCAGAGTGCGCTTTCGGCCGGCGATGTCCTCAGCAGCAACCGCTGACAACCCCAATGCCGCCCGCAAAGGCTCCGGCTCGTTCCAGTGATCCAGTAGATCCTCAGCCGTCGGGTTGTCTCGCTCGTATGTTGGCTCGTAGGTAAGATGGCTGAACATGAAGGTCGGGACACCGCCCGTCCTGGCATACTCCGCGGTGCCGTCCGCCGACACCCTTACCATGCACGCACGGCCCCCGGGCGGACATGTCACCACTACGTTCCCGTGCTCTGCGGATGCGCCGGCCGCTACCGTGATCACCCCCGGTCCCAATCCGTGCCCGGAAGGCAAACCCCACGAGTCATACGCCGCCACCACGCTCGGAACGCCGCCCGTCGTGTCGTAGACAGCTGCGCCGTCCGCTGACACGGTCACCACGCACTGGCTGCCTCCCCGACATGTGATCACAACATTGCCGTGCTCTGCCGACGCTCCCGCCGCCACCGTGATCATTCCTACGCCCAGCCCATGCCCTGGAGGGAGCGGAAAGTCTCGCGTCGGATCCATCGCCCGTGGTAGCTCACCACCGCCACCGCCTCCGCCACAACCGGCCAACGCCAGGGTGAGGAGTATGGCCGCGGTCAACACGTTCGCAGGTTTGAGCACGAATTTGGACATGAGCAACTCCATCGCCGGATCGTCTTCCCCTCTGGCGTTCTTAGTCTCCCAGCCAGCCGTCCCAATCCACTTCATCACAAGGCCCTCATCCCAGGACTGGCCGGTGCAAGCTCTTGTACATGGGCGTCCGAAACGACCGCGGGCGCGAGCACTAGGACGGCGCCGGCGAGGGCGAACCGCGCCGCGCGGAAACCGCCGAGGAGGTCACCCCCAGAAACGGCCCCTGGAATACGCGAGGGGCAGGAGGGGTCAGGCGAAGCGGCGCGCCGGGTAGACGTCAGGGCAAGCGGCACTTGCCCTGACCCACGATATACTCTCGGCTCTCCGCCTGGTTGGGCCGGCGTGCGCCACGGAACACATGAGCGTGGCTCGGTTCCCAAGCTGGAGAACCGCCGCGTTGTGGAAACACCCCTCGCCGCCATGCCGCACTCCTTCCAGGGTCGTCGACGCCGATTATCCTGGCCGCCCTCCGATTCGCGTAAAGCACGGCCAGCATGGTGTAGCCGGTTATCGTTGGCACCCGCGGTGGCGTTGCTTCCATCACCGGCGCCACTACCGGCAATATGGCTGGCAGTGCAAATCGAAGGGCAATCGTGATCCCGGTGCGTTGTACGGTTGCTCGCCATTGGATCCCCCTCCGCTTTCTGAAATCCCCTGCCTCCAATTGCGCTGAAGCCCACGCCGGCGTCCGCCGCATCCGCACAAACGCACGAAGTGATCGCCCGGTTCCCTCCCAAGAACACTGCCACATCAACAACTAGAACGAATCGCATTCCACTTGCCCCTACCAAACAAGGGGGTTTACGCCGAATTGAAGGGAAAAGGTGCCTTAAAATCCCGTCCCGGCGCGCCACCTCGGGCGAGGGGGTGGGAACGCATCGTAGGGTTCGATCCCATCCAGCTCGATCTGGTTACCCCCCTAAACAGGGGGGCTCTCGCGGGCTGTGCGTTGTAAAATAGGACATAGAGGAAGGAGTTATCAGGACGGAGAGTCGCCATGAGCCAACAGGACTCACTGCAGCGCATCCTGGCGTCGTTGCACGAAGCGGTGCTGGACGACTCCCACTGGCCGGCCACCTCGGGTCTCATCGATGAAGCCTGCGGGACGAAGAGCAATTTCCTGGTATCCGGAGAGGGGACCTCTCAGAAAGACGGCGCGGTCTTCTTTGCCAGGGCTTGCCTGCGTGGACGACACTATCAAGAGTTGGAGCAACTGTACTTCGAGGTCTACTTTCCTCTGGACGAACGCATCGGGCGCATGACGCAACTGCCCGACAGTCGACTGGTCCACGTCTCCTCGCTCTACACCGACGAAGAACTCAAGATATCCCGTGTCTACAATGAGGCGTTGCCCCTCTACAGTGCCCGGGACAGCCTCAACGTGCGTCTCGACGGGCCGGCGGGCTCGCACATCGTGTGGGTCATCGGCGACCCCGTCGAAGGCCACGGCTGGTCGTCCAGCCGGGTCGAGACGATCGAGCGTCTTCTGCCCCACCTCCGGCAGTACATGCGTGTCAGGCAGGCTCTGGTGGATGCGGGGGCGCTGGGCTCGTCTCTGGCTACCCTGCTCGAGAACAAAAAGACGGGCGTCATCCAACTGGACCGGCGCGGCCGGATCGTGGAGGCCAACGACCACGCCCGTCACCTCCTCCGCAGCGGTGACGGGTTGGTCGACCGAAGCGGTCTCCTGCACGCCTCATCCTCCACAGACGATCAAAAGCTCCAGAAGCTCCTGGCAGGTGCGCTTCCGCCCTTCGGCCGCCAAGGCGCCAGCGGCTCGCTGGTGGTGAGACGCTCACTTCTTTCACCGGCGCTCGTGGTGCACATCAGCCCCGTGGGCGAAAATCAGACCGATTCTCGTTCCCAGCGCGTCGCCGCACTCGTGTTGGTGATGGACCCCTTAAACCGGGCAACCGTGGATCCAGCCCTGGTGGCTGCCACGCTCGGCCTCACGCCGGCGGAGAGCCACGTGGCGGTCTTGTTGGCTCAAGGCAAGACCATCCGCGACATCGCCTTCGAGGCGGGGAGGAGCACGGGCACCATCCAGTGGCACATCAAGCAGATCTTCAACAAGCACGGTCTCTCCCGGCAAGTCGAGTTGGTGCAACTGGTGTGGATGGTTGCCGACTTTCCGGAGGTCAGGCGCTGACGCCTTCGTTGTTTGGCCCGCCTCCCCAGGGGGCCTAGCCGCCTGGGCGCGGATGGCCGATATCTCGGGCTCCTGTGCCCACGCACGGCGTTGCAGTGCCGCTGCTTCGCATGGTGTAGTAGCCGTGCCTCGGATCGAGAGTACCGTCCGATACGATTCCCCTTGAATCAGACCTCGGTTGAGGCGTTCACGTTGGCCCCGGCAAGCGGAGGATGGAAGAGGCAACGACCGAACAGGACGTTCAGAACTGGCTGGACGAGTATGGCCGTGCCTGGGTCGATGGCGACCCGGACCGGGTGGTGACGCTGTTTTCCCACACCGCCAACTTGATCTGGACGCCAGTCTGACCATTGGCGGTGGTTGCATCGTGCTGCGGCTCCGCAGCCGAAAGCAGGTGGAGATCGAACATGTGGGCCGCCATGGGGCCTACCCGATACTGCCGACCAGATGCCGGTCGGGGGTGAATTTGCGCCCAGGAAACAATGCCTCCAGACGAGCAACTATGGAGTAAAGGTTACCGAGCAGCGCCGGCACCTCGGACCATCCATCAGTCTCAGTCTCTTGCCCCATACCATCTCCAATGTGCGGCCAGGACCGCGTATCCCCGGTTGGCGAGCAGTTGATAATCTACTGAAAACAAAACAGAAAATCGCCTGCCTATAGAACCAGATGGTTCATGCGAGGAACAATCAACACATGGTCAACACCACGCCTTGGGCGGCTGCGGCTGGCGGCTGGTGTAAGCGCCTTCGGTGGTACCGTGATAACCCGGACGGCTGGCGGGTGGAGAACGGTGGCGGTGCGCAGAAATGGTGTGTTGAGCGCACCCACGGTAGCTGCTGGCCCGACGATTCCACGGTACCACCGAAGGCTTACCGGCTGTCGGGTGGTAAGCGTTCCGAGAAGCCGTGGAGCGGAGCGGGGCGCTGGTTGTAGCGGGCAACTGTAAATCTCCCATTAGTGGCAACCGAAAACTGCACACATTGATTGCCGGCTGAAGTGCTCCGGACCAGGCTGTTGGGAAGACCAACAGGAACGGAGCGGAGCACGGATGCACGGATGGGAGACGAG
>JAJDTQ010000229.1 GCA_022827045.1 Candidatus Binatia bacterium | reverse complement strand
CCAGAACGGGTGCATGGGCACGCCAGTGAATCGGCGGGCCTCGACTGCCCCGGCCACCGTCACTTCACCGCATCACCGCCCCGGGTGCAAGCTCTGGTTACTTTCGCGACTAAGCCGCCGCGTCGCGGGGGTCCCCGCTCTGGAGAACCCGCCGCTGCTGATCGTCTCGGACATGGCGCGGTTCCGCATCCGCACCAACTGGACCAACAGCGTGAGCGAGACGCACGAGTTCACGCTGGAGGACTTGGCGGACGGAGCGACCCGGGACAAGCTCAAGTGGGCGATGTCGGACCCGGAGCGGCTTCGTCCGGGGGAAACACGCCAGACCGTGACGGAGCGAGCGGCGGCGACGTTCGCCGAGCTTGCGCAGTCGCTGCGGGACCGGGGCCACGATCCGCAGACAGTGGCGCATTTCGTCAACCGGTTGGTGTTCTGCTTGTTCGCGGAGGATGTGGGCCTCTTGCCCGACAACATGTTCACGCGGATGCTGGAGCAGGCGCGCCGCCGGCCCGGCGAGTTCGCCGAGCTTGCCCGTGACCTGTTCAGGGCCATGTCCGCCGGCGGCCGTGTGGGGTTCGAGTCCGTGGCCTGGTTCAACGGCGGCCTGTTCGACGACGACGACGCGTTGCCGCTGGACCGGCAGGGGATCGAGACGGCGCTCAGAGCGGCGACGCTGGACTGGTCGGAGATCGACCCGTCGATCTTCGGAACCCTGTTCGAGCGCGGCCTCGATCCGGACAAGCGCTCGCAACTCGGGGCGCACTACACCGACCGGGACAAGATCATGGCCATTGTCGAGCCGGTGATCGTCCGTCCGCTGCTGGCGGAATGGGAAGCCGAGAAGGAGAAGATCGCGGCCGCCATCGCCAAGGAGGATAGGACCGGGCCGGTGTACAGGCGCCGACGGACCGGGTCCGTGAGGGTCCGCGCCTCGCAACGTCTGCTCAACGCGTTCCTCAGGCGTCTGCAGGACTTCACGGTGCTGGACCCGGCGTGCGGGTCGGGCAACTTCCTCTATCTGGCGCTGCACGCGCTCAAAGACATCGAGCACAGGGTGAACGTCGAAGCGGAATCGGTGGGCCTTGAGCGGTCGTTTCCGGCGGTCGGCCCCGCCAATGTCAGGGGTATCGAGGTGAACGCCTACGCTGCGGAACTCGCCCGCGTGTCGGTCTGGATCGGAGACATTCAGTGGATGCGGCGCAACGGGTTCCGGGAGTCGCGGGATCCGATCCTGAAGCCGCTGGAGACCATCGAGTGCCGCGACGCGATCCTCGCGCCGGACGGCACGGAACCGGACTGGCCCGACGCCGATGTCGTGATCGGCAATCCGCCGTTTCTTGGCGGCAAGCTGCTGATCGGCGGATTGGGGGAGGATTACGTCTCCGGGATGTTCGCGGCGTGGAAGGGGCGTGTACCGCAGGAAGCCGACCTTGTCTGCCACTGGTTCGTGAAGGCGGGCGAGCAAGTCGGGGCGGGCAAGGCCGAGCGTGTCGGCCTCGTCGCCACGAACTCGATACGGGGCGGCGCGAACCGCAGGGCCTTGCAGGCCGCGACCGAAGGACGCCGGATCTTCGACGCCTGGGCGGATGAGCCGTGGGTGATCGACGGCGCGGCGGTGCGGGTCTCGCTGGTCTGCTTCTCCGGCGCGGCTGACAAGTACAGGCCGGCGACGCGTCTCGACGGCGAACCCGCCGACGAAATCCATTCCGACCTTACGGCCCGTCGCGGCGGAGCCGGAATCGACCTGACTGGGGCGAAGCGTGTGCCTGCGAACATCGGAGTCGCCTTCATGGGCGACACCAAGGGCGGGCCGTTCGACATTCCCGGTGATCTTGCCCGGGAGTGGCTGCGGCTTCCTGCAAACCCGAACGGACGGCCCAATGCCGATGTTCTAAGGCCTTGGGTCAACGGCATGGACCTGACCCGCCGGCCGGCGGGCAAGTGGATCGTGGATTTCGGATGGGAGATGTCCGAAGCGGACGCCGCGCTTTACGAGGCACCCTTCGGGTACGTCAGGGAGAATGTCTGGCCGAAGCGGCAGCGGAATCGCCGGGAGTCGTATCGTCTCCACTGGTGGCGGCATGTCGAACCGAGACAGGGTATGTGGAAGGCGCTCGACGGCCTGCACCGTTACATCGGCACGGCGCGGGTGGCCAAACATCGGCTGTTTGTCTGGCTGGACGTACGCATCCTGCCCGATAGCAAGGTGATTGTAATCGCCCGTGATGACGACACGACACTGGGCATCTTGCATAGCCGGTTTCACGAGGCGTGGTCGTTGAGAACGTGCAGTTGGCACGGTGTCGGCAACGATCCCGTTTACAATCCCAGTGCGGTCTTCCAGACGTTCCCCTTCCCGGATGGGCTCTCACCCGATATTCCTGCCGCCGATTACGTAGGCGACCCCCGTGCCATTGCCATCGCCGACGCTACGCGGCGTTTGGTCGAACTGCGCGACCGCTGGCTCAATCCGCCCGAATGGATCCAATGGCTCGACGAGCCGGCCTCCGGCTACCCTCGACGCCTCGTCCCACGCAACGAAGACACCGCAAAGACCCTAATATCACGCACGCTTACAGCGCTCTACAACACCCGCCCCCAATGGCTCAACGACGCCCACGCGGCGTTGGATGCAGCGGTCGCCGCAGCCTATGGTTGGGATGCCGATGTTGCGGAGGAAGAGGCGTTGAGGGAATTGCTGGAGATGAGCCTGGATGGTGCAAGTTCGTGAGTCGACTTGGTTCTTGGCCATGGTGTGAAGGAACATGAAAGAGACAACCACAACCGACACTTCTCGCTTCTGGGCCGGACTGGAGATTCTAGAGAGACTTTCGGAAGCCGGAACAATACTCACGAGCAAGGAAGTAGGCGCCATTCTCGGAACGCTGAGCGTCAAGGGGATCGGATCGGCGCTCAGGTCAACAAAGTACTCACTTGCCAAAGCAGGGATCAGGCTCGACGAGGCGGTGAGGACGCGGTCGGTGCGCGGAACCACGGTATGGAGTGCGGGGCCGCGTATCCGACAGGCACGTTACGTGCTCGAACACGAGCGTCTGACGTGGACGGCGGGGAAACAGCGAGAGAACGTGCCCCTCGACAAGCCGCGCCCCGGATATCCGGGACCGGTGCTCGTGCTCCGTGCTCTCAAAGTCAGGGTTCAGCCCTCCCGCATCGACGGTCCGATAGCCGAACTTGATGCCATACTGGAAAGCGAATGGTTCAAGATCGAGGACAGGGGATACTGTTCATTGGGAGAGGTCTTCATAGATCGTATAGAATCTGGTGATGACGAACAGAAATACCCTGTGCCCGAAGGATATGGGGAAAACGGGATTTGGATACGCGGAACCTACGACTACGCGAACCCTCGGGTTTCCGGAGCGATCGGCACCGGTCGCTACCCGACGATGGTTGCGTGTATCGGAGAGGCAACCTGGATCGAACGCCGGGTCATGCTAGTGGATGCCGTGCGGCAAGTGGAGAGGGTTCGTGCAGAGACTTGGCTGGGCGGGTCGCTTACCGAAAGACCCGAGGGGCAGTGGCAGGACGTTGATGTAGAGAAGTGCTTCCGCTATGTGAGTTGGCTCGGGACGGACGTGATCAAGGGGAAGCGAAGCGCACCGCCGCTTCGGATGAGGCTTCGGTGCTGGTACGACATCGTTATCGAAACTGCTGCGCGCAAACGTTTCGTGCTTCGCGAAGAGGGATTGCGAGGCGACGACGCGCGTACGGTGGCCCGAGCGATTGAATGTTGGCGCAAGACCCACGCGAACCACGAAAAAGAGTTGGTCTCCGTGCGCGAGGTCCGAATCGCGAAGTTTCAACCGAGACCGATGCCTGCATAGTGGCCGGTCACTTCATCAGGTGGAGAGTCTGTGAGTGGCAACTGCCGCAAGAAACTCCCTTTCGAATCGGCCGGCCTCGGTCAGTCTCGCGGATACTTTTCGCCATCCGTTCTGTATTCTCTTCTCATTGCGCCTATAGTCGTCCTCATGTTTCTCGAACCTCCTCACCTTGGGTAACTGTGCGAGTTGGTCCTCCGGATTCGACCGACATTCCCAATTGGGTCGCTGAACAAGACTATTGTCCGGCCAGACCGCTGCAACGATCCATGCTTCGATCTTCTTCGAGGGTGTGCTCAAGACGACCCCTCGGGGAGTGTTGGACTCTCCCAACCAGTTGAGAACCACCTTCCGCAAGGCGTCTGTCGTCCTACTGGGTGGTGGACAAGGTTTTTCACAAGGCAGGTCTTGGTGCGGTGCATCCCGTATGCTCGCATCGGAGTATGTCTTGCTCGCAACATCGGCATCCACATGCACGACGAGCACGTCGTGGTTCAACAAGATCGACGAGCCGGACACGGAACCGCTGCCCTCCAAAGCCGCTTGGCGGCACCAACGATACACCCCACCCCACCCTGCACCCGTTCCGGTACTTGGCGACGAATCAAATGCACGGGATGCTTCGGGCTGAAGCCTCACGAACTCGACATCGGGCAACAGGGCATTGAGGATTGCACGAAGTGCAATTGCGTCGGTTGGTCCTTCGACCGCCACCGCAACGCGTAGCGGCTCAGACATCCGGAACACCTCCAAGATGTCCCGTCACCCACAAACGCGACAATGTCCAACCCTGCTCTGCCCGTTCCAGCATCCGCTCATCGACAACTACGCGGCGTACGGAAGTGCGGCCTGAAGCGGTGCGGGCCACAGTAAACAACCGCACGCGCTCATCCTTCAATGGCAGTCCGTCCAAAACCAGTGGATTGTGCGTCGTCAGCAAAATTTGACGCCCACTCATGGCCGTCAAATACCACTGACAGAGGCGTTCCATCAAAGACCGAGCCAGTCTCGGATTCATTCCATGGTCAGCGTTGTCGACCGCGCATAGTCTGGGGCTTTCCTTGTGCCCCGAAATCACCGCGAGGAACAGGGCAAACAAGGCACCTTCGGAAGCGTCGAAACCGGAAAGCGCATTGCGGTCTTCTCGCATGAATCGATCACGAAACCGCAACACGACTTGCGATGTAGTCGCACTCGGAGAGAGAAGAAGCCGACTGGTGGAGGTTGCCCCTATACTCTTAGCCCAATCCACAAGCCTCCGCGCTTCGCGACAAATCCGCGCGCTGTGATCGTCGGACCTGCGCTGTCTAAGCAATTCCAGAAATGCTTGTGGAAGGTTTCCTCCAGACAGACCCACTGGACGTCTGGGCTGTGTTTCAGGTGCAACACCGCGCAAAACCGGTGTGGTGGGCGAAAAAATGACGTAGCCTTGCAGCAACTTCAATAGATCCAGGGCTGCACCGGAGGTGACTTCAACGGCCTTCAAGGCAGCTAGTCCGCGCTCCGGGTTGAGTTTGCTCTTGAGTGCGGGATTGATCTTGGTTGCCCCACGGGGGCCCCGTCCGACAAGTCTGAGATGATCGTCGTCCTCCCACAGTTCTGTCTTGAATCTCCAGGCAGGGGCTGGTTGCCTCAATGGATTGTGCAGTGAAACCTCGTATTTCGCTCCCGCCCCCTCTGCGCCAAAAAAAAGATGCGGCGGAATATGCTGTCCGGATCTGCTAGGAAAGGCAGACTTGTACAGTGCGGGAAGGCCAGGGCGTACGCCGCGGGTCAACAAGGCTTGGTCGTCAACCCTTCCATCTGTCGCTGCGGAGAGAATTCCCATGGCCTCGAGGAGGTTGCTCTTCCCGCTGCCGTTGGCGCCGATGAAGACATTGACCTGTCCCAGGTCAATCGTCACATCCTCCAGGGATTTGAATGTTCTGACAGTCAATCTCTCCAGCATTGGAGTAGTTCCCAATCCCTTGCCCCGGTCTCAACCCTGCAGCCAGAACATCTTGATGGCGGCTGCGCCCCTCACGCCATTTCCACCGGTAGTGAGACTCGTCATGTCACCCAACTCCTTAGCGAGTTACGGTAGTTCATGCAACACGCGAAGGTGGACGCAATGATCCAGACTCGGGGCAACAGTGCGATCCATGGAGCCCTGCGGCGGCCCACTGAAACGTCCGATCCACAGCCGTTGAGCGGATAGCAGTTGTCCCAGAAGAGGTGGTCCAAGAGGAAGACGGTACCATGCCACGTTCAGTACTGGCTCCGTGTGCGATCGTCCAGTACGGCGGCGTACAGGCATCCACGGGCTTGCTGGACGGGTATGATGGGCTGGTGTCAGAGACCTGCCCCTCACTTTGCCCCAGTACCTTGACAAAGACTGGACAGCCAAGCAAGCTGTCGAAAGGAGGGTGCACAGTGAGTGATTTTGTCACAATAGCTGGAACCGTGATCGCCTTGACGATCCTGCTGGGAGCTTGCGCGGTCTCGGACAATGCCTCGCAACAATCGTCTTTCGATCCACAAACAATGCCTTCTGAAAAGTTGTCTACACAAGAACTGGAAGGCCGCATCCGCTCGGCAGCAGAGAAAATTCAGGACTTAAAACATAGGTTACAGAAACCCAGCCCTACGTCAGGCACAACGTCACTGGAGCGAGGTGCGGCATCACTGGGCGATAGCCTTGGAAAGGTCATTTTGAGGCGAAGACTCGAACAGATACGAAAACGCCTACAGGCAGATGTAGACGAATTTCGAAAGCGCCGGACCCAATCCCTTATACAAAGCGAGATAGCCTACCTGGAAGCTATCCGCGCAAGGGTCCACCCGGACATTTACCCCCTATTCGAATTAGCCGTATTGCGGGGGGTTTCTTTAGAGCGTCGGGCGGACTTTGTGAGGTCCATCTTACAGTTCCAGTATCAAATCCCCGCGTCGCCTTAGCGACAAACAGGGTACACCTCAAACTACAGAAAACTCTGGAATTTGACCCAACCGCTCCGGGGTACGGCAACTGCGTTCCCGGCCGGGACTTCCACCCATCGACGGTCAAGGTGGACTCAGGAACCCTTGAAACTCGCCACCACACCGAGATGGATCTTTCCGCCTGCATCCACTGGCCATACGCGCGAGAAGGCGTTACCACCAAGGACGAAACTGAGAAAAACTGAGGGCGTATAGTACGAGAGAGTTGGATCGGCGCGTCTTCCGTGCGGAATCATTCCAGCTCGGCCCGTAACACGATACAGGCCCGGAAGCACGGTCCCACCGACCGCAACTAGGGGAGCACGGAAATGAGATTTCTTGTAGGGCTTCTTACCGGGATTGTTGTGTGTGGTTTATGGAGGATGTTGATAAATCGACTCAAGGAGGGTGGAGGTAAGCAAGAGGTAGGTCGACTCACAGATGCATGGATAGATGCCGATATGGCAAGGATAGACGCTGAAATTGGTTATTTTAGCGTCCTTTGTCGCGAACTGGCGAACGAATTGATTCGCCGAAATCCTGACCGTTTTGTCGAACTGACCGCGGAAATCGTAAGGGAGGTAGGGAATGTTCAGGAGCTTTCCAAGGAAGAAGCGTCGGTTCGACTCGAGGCCATGTCGCAGACCTACCGGGAGCACAGCGCCTTCGACGGTGTGGGCACCAAGAGTCACGTTTTGTACGAAGATGGTTTGGCGCCCATTGGTGATGTCGAGATGGAAAAGCGTTACCACGACATTCAAGTCTGGTGCGCCCTGAACGCTGTAGGGAACGACGCTTGGAGATTCACAAGCGAATGTGTTTCTACGAAGAACCGGCTGGACGAGATTCAGAAGTACGTTTCTCAGTACAAGGACACGATTCTCCTGTGGCAGATCAAAAGCGCTAAACGAGATTACGATTTACATGGATGGACCTTGAGTCAATCGGACGAAGAAAGCTCTCTTTTTCCGAAGTTCTATAAGAACGAGGAGTTCGAAGTGCACTTCCTCGGAGACCACGGTCCTAACGGGATCCCAGAGTTGGCATGGTTAGTGAAGGTGTTGGCGACAGGGGATATCGGCTGTTGGTCTGTATTCCATGGGGATGACAAAGCCTATGTTCATTATTATGCGACGCAATCTGCTGATCGCTCGCCAGGCAGGTGGAGGGAGATCAATCATCTCCGCATCACTGAGCCACGTTTTTCCCTGTTCCTGTCAGAGCCGTAGCATGAGTGACTGCTCCTAGGAATGCCACACCCACCTGTAAGTTCTCTAGGCTCACGAGTAGATGAAAGCGGCCCGCAGGCGCTTCTGGTGCCACCGGTGCTCCGAAGACACCAAACGACCGTCCTTGATCCGAAAGGCGTGACTGCTCCTGTTCGTTACGGTGATCTTGACGGCAGGCTCGGGCGTTGGGGAACTCCCCTGCGGTGCCTTCCGGGGTCCGCGATCCCACCGGGTGCTCGCTACGGTCGCGGCGTTGCGACCTCTTTCCGCTACGCTTACGTCGAAGAGGGCTCCGTGTTCGATGCCGCGAACCGGGGCTCTCGCAACCAGAAGAACCGGCAAACAGGGACAGTATCTCACGCCGTCTTCCTTTTGAAGACTGCGGTCAGGGAAGAAGTTCAAGAGGCGAACCTGTGCCGTGAGGGCGTCTGGTATGGCAATCCGCGGCCAACCGTGTCGAAGCACCCTTTTCCTCGCAAGCCGCAACGACTCACCTTGCAGCGGGGCACGCCTCCGGTACGGGCGCGTCAGACCCCAACAGCGCGTCGATGCGGTCGGCCACGCGCTGGGCGGGCTCACGGAGTTGCTCCACGGTCCAGTCGGCGGCGTAGCCCTCAGTGATGTCGTCGTCGCGAGCGTGGTTCACCAGCCGTTTGGTCAACGGACGCGGCAGCATGAGATCCCGCTCGGCCACGGTGATGAAGGCGTTGCGCAGGCCATGAAACCAGAACCGGGTCCCCGCGGCCTTGCCGATGCCTGCATGGTAGCGGTGAAGGTTCTTGAGATGACCGGTGACGCTCACGGATGAGGGGAACACCCAGCCTTCGTCCCCACCCCCTGCCTCGGCCCGGCGGCGCTCCAATACCGCGGCCAGTTGCCGGGTCAGCGGAAGCTCCAGGGGCTCGCCGGTCTTGGTCTCCTCCACCCGCAGGATGCCGCGCTCCAGGTCGATGCGCTCCCAACGGAGCGAGACCACCTCGCCCAGGCGCATGCCCGTATAGGCTCCAATGGTGAAGATGTCGCGGTGCGCGGGCGGTAGCCCTGCCGCCTCCACCCCCGCGCGCCAGCGGGGCAGCACTTCGGCCGGGGACGAGATGCGCCGACGGCGCTTGCGGTTCAATCGCCCGCCGCCGGCGATCCAGAGCTCCACCGGGTTGCGCAGCCCCTCGTGGTCGATGCTGGAGCGGCGGTAGATGGAGCGCAGCATGGAGATGGCTTGGTTGGCGGTAGCCCAGCCGCGGCGCTCGGTGATCTGGTGGAAGCGGGCTTCAACGTCGCTCCGGTCGATGGTGTCGAGGGAGCGGGAGAGCCAGTCGCCGAAGCACACCCTGAGGTTCGTGCGGTACATCTCCACGGTGCGGGGCTTCCGCCTGGGGTTGGCCTTGAGGTAGTCCTCGAAGGCCTGGACCAGGGTGGGCATGACCCTGGCCTCGGCGCGCTCCTGGGCAGGGTCTTCGCCCGAGGCGACCTTGCCGAGGA
>JAJDTQ010000231.1 GCA_022827045.1 Candidatus Binatia bacterium | reverse complement strand
GAGAGCCGCGATTGGCTCACGCTCGACGACACCGGGCGCATCGTGCGCACGCCTGAGCACCAGGCGCGCGCTGCCGAGATCGGCATGCGTTTCGAGGCATGGCGGGGGAGGCACGACGAGTTCGATGCGGAACAGGTTCGCTGGGCGGGCCTGATCGGAAGCCGGGTACGGGCCGACGCGATGAACATGGACAACTTCGGCGAATGGGTCTTCGACGAGCACCCCTTTGCCGCCCTTGGCGGCTACGATCAGGCCCGGCGGGTGTTCGGCGGGGAGAAGTCGCTCGGCCAACTGATCGCGGGGTTGAACGCGGCGGTGTTCGGACAAGGACGGGCGTCCGACGATCCCGCAAGGGCCCGGGCAGGGGAGCGGTAGCGACATGCCCATGACCCCCGAGTTGCGGCGCGGCATTGATCGCATCCGCGACTATCTCTTCGGCGGCGGCTACCCGAATCCGGCCCAGAACGCCGAACAGCTGAGCTTCCTGATCTACTTCTACATGTACGAGGCGGCGGACGCCGCGGGAGCGCGCGCGGCGCAACGGCCTGGCGCTGCCCCGTACGCCAGCGTCTTCGACGGCGAGTGGAACCTGCGCGATCCGCGCAACGCCCCCGAGCCCGACATGGGGACGGTGCCGCGAGAACTCCTCCGTTGGTCGTCCTGGGCGCACGCGCTGAACGGCGAGCGGCTGGTGAACTGGGTGCGGGAGGAGGTCTTTCCGTTCCATGCCGAACTCGCTGCGAACGGCGTCACGGACTTCATGGACGGCGCCCGGCTGGTGATCGACGAGCCGACGGTCCTCACCCAGGTTGTCAGCCAGTTGAACGACCTGCAACTGGAACGCGTGGACGCGGACACCAAGGGGGATCTCTTCGAGCACGTGCTGCGCCAGATCCGGCAGGCGGGCGAACTCGGCCAGTTCCGGACGCCCCGTCACGTCATCCGCGCGTTGGTGCGACTGGTGGATCCCCGGCTCGGCGAGACGATTTACGATCCTGCGGCCGGGACCGCGGGCTTCCTGGTCGGCGCGTGGGACCACATCCGGCTCGCCAACTCCTCGCCAGCCGGGATCGAGGAGATCGACGCGGAAGGCAAGACCGTCCGGCGCGGCCTCGGTGATACGCTGAGCCGCGACGCGGTGAAGGTGTTGCAGGAGGCTACTTTCTACGGTAGCGACGTCGACCCGCAGATGGTTCGTCTCGCCACCATGAACCTGACCCTCCGTGGTCTCGACCGGGTGCGCATCCTGCGCCGGGACGCGCTCACTCGTTCCCTCGACCGGGCGGCCAAGGCCGAACTTGGGTTCCCTGTGCCTGGCTTCGACGTCATTCTCGCCAATCCGCCCTTTTCCGGGCGGCTCGACCGGGACCGCATCGTCGAAGACGTGAAGATCGGACGAACGGGCCAGACCGAACTCCTGTTTCTGCAATACATGCTCAACCATCTGAGAGACGGTGGGCGTTGCGGTGTCGTGGTGCCCGAAGGCGTCCTTTTCGGCTCCACCGGAGCCCACAGGGAACTGCGCTGCAGGCTGGTTGAAAACAACACGGTCGAGGCTGTGCTGTCGCTGCCGGGCGGTGTCTTCAACCCCTACTCGGGCGTCAAGACCTCGGTACTGGTGTTCCGCAAGGGCGGCTCGACCGGAAGGGTGATGTTCCTCCACGCGGACAACGACGGCTTCAAGCTCGACGCCAACCACGACCAGCCGATAGACGACGACGATCTCCCGAGTCTGACGGAGGCGTTCCATGCGCGGGAGACGCGATGGGGGTCGTGGCGCGACCGTGATCCGGGCGCGGACTGGACCGAGAAGTGGTGGTTCGCCGAGGCCGACGCCATCCGCGCCGCCGACTTCAACCTCAGCGCCAACCGCCACCGGCCGCAGAACCGGGCGAAGGTCGAGCACCGCGATCCGCTGGAGATTCTGGAGGAATTGCGGGCGATCGAGACGGAGATCCTGGGCGAGATCGACGAATTGGTGAACTCGGTACGGGAAGCGGTAAGGTGAGAGTTTTACCGCTTGGCGAGGTGATCGAACTGGTTTACGGGAAGAGCCTCCCTGTGAGGGCGCGAAGAGGCGGTTCAGTGCCAGTCTTTGGATCCAATGGCGTGGTTGGTTGGCATGATCGACCCCTTGTCCGAGCCTCAACCGTCATCGTTGGTAGGAAAGGGTCGGTTGGAGCAGTCCACTTGGCGACCACTCCTTCATTCCCAATCGATACCACCTATTTCGTGCGTCCAAGACCGGGAGTTCAGCTTGATGCCACGTATGCGTCATATGCCCTGAGGTTCGTCAACCTTTCCCGTTTACGTACCGAAACCGGTGTCCCAGGGCTTAACAGAAGCGATGCCTACCGGGAGCTATTTCCTCTCCCGTCGCCCCACGAGCAGCGGCGGATCGTCGACATCCTGAACCGGGCGGCGAAGATCGAGCGGCTGAGGAGGCTGGCGCAGGAACGGTTGCGGGAATTTATTCCTGCGTTGTTTATCAAAATGTTCGGGGATCCGGTTCAGAACCCGCATGGCCATCATCAGCGAACGTTGTCTGAATGCGCTAACTTCATTTCGGGAGCGACTCCTAGCAAGCAGAACGGATCATACTGGGATGGCGAAATACCGTGGGTATCCCCAAAGGATATGAAAGTCGATCTGATCTCCGATTCGGAGGACCACGTTTCAAATTCGGCATTCTCCGACACAAGCCTTAAGGCGGTGCCAGCGAATACGCCCATCATTGTCGTGCGTGGCATGATCCTTTCTCACACGGTGCCGGTCGCCCTTACGGCGCGAACAGTAGCGATCAACCAGGACATGAAGGCAATAGATTTCGATAGTGCGATAGATCCAGTATTCGGGCTCTGGTGTCTCAAAGCCCTCCAGCAGCGGATATTGGACGATGTGGACACGGCAGCCCACGGTACAAAACGGATCGAGATGACGCGGCTTGGCGCTATACCGATGCACATCCCCAGCCGCGACCAACAGCGTCAATACGTGCAACTGGTCGAAAGGGCGCGGTCTACGGTCGCTGTTGCAGAGTCCGGTTCCATCATCGCTACCGCACTCACTGCCTCCCTGATGAACCAGTTCTTGGGGGACGGTCCATGACCAACCTTCGCGTCCGTCGGCGCTGAGACCGACAATATTGAGGTCCTTCTCAGCTACAGAATCGTCGAGTTGTTCTCCGAGGGCCTCTACACGAGCCCAAACAAGACTGTCGAGGAGCTAACCGCTTCATGCTCATCCTCATGACCCACTCCATCGTGGTCCCGTAGTCCACGTGACCCGAGAAGGCTTCCTCGACCGTGCGGGATACGACGCATGAGAATCCCGTGGTGAGTTCCAACCCTGTTCGTCGGTCGCGCATGAAGGTCCTGGCGCTTTCCAACCCGCACTCCGTCCCATGTCACCTTGGAGCCCGGGAAGCCTCCGGCACGGACGGTCACATTCCTAACAGAGCCTCGATGCGGTCGGCCACACGTTGAGCAGGCTCCCGGAGTTGCTCCACAGTCCAGTCCGCGGCGTACCCCTCGGTGATGTCGTCGTCGCGCGCGTGGTTCACCAGCCGTTTGGTCAATGGGCGCGGCAGCATCAGATCGCGCTCGGCCACGGTGATGAAGGCGTTGCGCAGCCCGTGAAACCAGAAGCGCGTGCCTGCGGCCTTGCCGATGCCGGCATGGTAGCGGTGAAGGTTCTTGAGGTGACCGGTGACGCTCACCGATGAGGGGAACACCCAGCCCTCGTCCGTGCCCCCGGCCTCGGCCCGGCGTCGTTCCAATACCGCGGCGAGTTGGCGGGTCAGCGGAAGCTCCAGGGGCTCGCCGGTCTTGGTTTCCTCCACCCGCAGGATGCTGCGGTCCAGGTCGATGCGCTCCCAACGGAGCGAAACCACCTCGCCCAGGCGCATTCCCGTATAGGCTCCAATGGTGAAGATGTCGCGGTGCGCGGGCGGGAGCCCTGCCGCCTCCACCCCTACGCGCCAGCGCGGCAGAACCTCGGCCGGGGAGGAAATGCGCCGGCGGCGCTTGCGGTTCAATCGCCCGCCGCCTGCGATCCAGAGTTCGACCGGGTTCCGAAGTCCCTCGTGGTCGATGCTGGAGCGGCGGTAGATGGAGCGCAGCATGGAGACGGCCTGGTTGGCGGTAGCCCAGCCGCGGCGCTCGGTGACGCTATGGAAGCGGGTCTCTATGTCGCCCCGGTCGATGGTGTCGAGGGAGCGGGAGAGCCAGTCGCCGAAGCACACCCTGAGGTTCATGCGGTACATCTCCACGGTGCGGGGCTTCCGCCTGGGGTTGGCCTTGAGGTAGTCCTCGAAGGCCTGGACCAGGGTGGGCATGACCCTGGCCTCGGCGCGCTCCTGGGCAGGGTCTTCGCCCGAGGCGACCTTGCCGAGGA
>JAJDTQ010000060.1 GCA_022827045.1 Candidatus Binatia bacterium | reverse complement strand
GCCTCGACGAAATGGGTCTTGATGCCGTTACAGCGGATGAACCATGAACGATAAGCCGTCATTTTCCACGCTCCCGTGCGAAGTGTCCTAACCCCTGCTGCCCTGTTCCAGCGGCTCGAGCCGCACGGTGACGCCGTTCTTCTCAAGCTCGCGGTTGTACTCCTCCCGGATGGAGGGGTCTTCGTTCTCGTAGCGGATCTTGAACGACTCGGCGAAGGGATCGGTGTCCTGGGCGGTGCGGGCCGGGTGGAAGCTCCGACCCGAGCCGTAGCGCAGCCCAGTGCCCCGGAACGCCAGCATCCGGTAGCCGCCCTTGCCGCTGTTGAAATGCTGGTGGAACTCGTTGGTGCGGGGCGCCACGACGGCGTAGGGAACCGTGCGGACCTTGCGGCGCTCGTTCTCCTGCCCCGGCATGAACATCAATTCGTAGCCTTCACCGCCGATGACGATGACGTGGGCGCCGGCGCCGTGCCGGTGGGCGGTGACGTAGGTGCCCTCCGACGCTTCCATGATGTGCATGCCGATGGAGCAACTCGCCATGGACAGGCGCATGATCGCGGTGCGGTTCCCGCGCTCGGGATAGGGGTCGAGCCTGAAGGTGCGGATGTCCGGGATGAAATTGGTCTCGAAGAGCCGAAGGTTCCACTGGCGGCCCTCGTCCGTGAAGAAGTCGGGCATGGACATGGAGAATCGATCCGTAAACGAATACGTATTGTTAAAGACGAAATCGAGGTTATGGTAGAGGTTTATGACGTGCGCCGCGTTGGTGCCGAAGAGCAGCCGGCAAGGCTCGTCGCCGGAACTGTTGAACTCCTGGTGCCAGGCGTTCAACGGGATGGACAGCAGCGCTCCCTCCTCCCATTCCACGGTATGCTTCTTCTCCCCCTCCTGCCAGATCACGGAAGCGCCGCGTCCCTGCATTACGTACATGATCGCGTCATAGATGTGGTGCTCGGGCTTGAGCTCTCCCTTGGCCGGGATCTCAACGATCTGGAGGCTGTTGGTCTCCTGCTCCCCGAGGCGCGTGTAGGCGGCCTTGCCGCCGCGCCGCTCCCACTCATCCAGCTCCAGCGTGTTGAGGTTCTCCAGCGCGCTTCCTTCGTAGAGCGGCACCCCCTCCTGCTTCACGAAGTCCTGGTAGGAGCTCTTGACGTACCATTGATCGAAACCGGGCCGTGCATCCAACATCGCTGATTCCTCCGTCTCCTCCGAGTCACCCGCTGTCCCGCTTGGAACGCACCGGCTTGCCCGCGCGGACGTCCTGGGTGAACTGCTCGGCGGCCTCAAGGAGCGCCACCGCCACCGGGCCGTAGTTGGACCGGCGCCGGTCCAGTTCGTCGGAGGCGAGCCCGATGGTGGGATGGGTCACGCCGATCTGTCCGTCGCAGTGGTCGCCGGCGCCGAAGCCGGCGATGGTGGGGACCCGCACCTCGGCGGTGATGCGCTGCGCCAGGTCCGCGCTGATTCCGGTGAGCAGCAATGAGAAAGACCCCGCCTGGACCAGTTCCCGGGCGTCGCGCCACACTTGCTCCTCGTCCACCGAGCTGGAGCGGAAATCGCCCGCGCCGATGTTGGCCATGGGCGTGCTGCCCATGTGCGCCATCACCGGGATGCCGGCCTTGACGATGGCCGCCACCGTGGAGGCGTACTCGGCTCCCACCTCCAGCTTGACCGACTGGACCCCCGCCTCCTGGATGAGCCTGCCGGCGTTTACGACGGCCTGCTCGTCGTTCACCTGGTAGCTCATGAACGGCATGTCCCCCACTACCATGGCCCGCTCGGAGCCGCGGGCGGCGGCGCGCGCCATGATCACCATCTCATCCACGGTCACCTCGTTGCTGTCGTCGTGGCCCAGAGCGTATCGCCCGCCGCTGTCCCCCACCAGGATCACGTCCACGCCCGCCCGGTCGACGATCCGCGCCACCGTGTAGTCGTACGCGGTCATGACGACGATCTTCTGGTTCTCCGCCTTCATCCGCTGCAAATCCACGATCGATACCCGGCTCATGTTCACCTCGCGTGTGCTTTAGATCTGTTTCACTGCACCACCGGCACCTGGTGCGACATGTACACCTCGCGCCGCTCCACGGCCGACTGCAAGACCCCCAAGCACACCTCCAGGGTCGCCTGGCCCCAGCGGCCGTCGTGGAACGGCTGGCGGTCGTGGAGGATGGCGTCGTGGAACTCACGCAGCTCCGCTTCGCGGCCGCGAGCCCCCTGCTCCACCGGAATCTCGCGGCGGCCGTTGTCATCGTAGATGTACAACCCGTCCCGGGACTGGCGGACCTCGCCCTTCTCGCAGGTCACGACGGTCAGTCCGAAGAAGGGTTGGTGCCGGGGACCTGCTTCGGCTTCGGCACTCGGACCGGCTCCGTCGCCGCCGTAGCGCCATGCCTCCAGCTTTCGCTCCAGCCCGTCCCTGCGCTCGGCGCCCTCGCCTAGGCTCCGGAAGAACGCTCTCGCCTTGGGGTGGCGGTCGGGGTCCTTGGGAAGGCCGCCCTCGCCGAGCCCCCACACCAGCTCCGCGGTGTCGAAATAGGCGTAACCGCTGTACACCAGGCTCGCCGGCACGCCGTCCTCGAACTCCAGGTGGCAGGCGTAGTGTCCCTCGCCCGGACGCGTGGGGTCGCCGACTCCCGCCGTGGCCCGGACGCTGCGCACGAGCCCGCCCCCGATCAGCCTGACGATGTCGAACTGGTGCGGCCCCTGGTTGAGCACGACGCCGCGGCTCATGCGGATGTCGTGGTCGGAGAAGGGCCGGTACATGTGGTCCTTGTAGTACGAGGTGGAGATCATGAGGAGCTTCCCCAACTCGCCTCCGGCCACTACTTCCGCCATCTTCCGCACCGGCGGGTCGAAGCTGTGGGTGTGGCCGGACATGAGCTTCACACCGTTTCTCTCGGCTGCGGCGTTCATGGCCTCGGCCTCGTCCAACGCTAGTGCCATGGGCTTCTCGACGATGACGTGCTTACCCCGCTCCATGGCGGCGATGGAGTGTTCGGCGTGGAACTCGTGGGGCGTGGCGACGTAGACCGCGTCCACCTCGTCGCTCTCGCACAACTCCTCCACCGAGTCGAACGTCCGCGCGCCGAACTCCCGGGCGAACCGGTCGAGAGCATGTCTGCGCAGATCGGCCGCGCCGGTAAGCCGCACGAAGGGCAGCGGCGCTATCTCCGGCAGGATCCGGGCCGCGGCCATGCCCAGGCCGGCGATTCCGAGCCTCAGCTTGGTGTTCGAGCCCTCGCTCATGGAGTCGCCAGGGTCTGCCAGCCCTGCCCTTCAGCCACGAGTTGCTCCAGGTGGTCCTGCCATGGGGTGCGGCTCGGGATCACGCCGTAGGTAGCGACGATCTGGGGGAACAGGTTGGCCTCCGGGTCGCGGACTACATGGGGCGGATCGTTGCCGTCCTCAACGTCCTTGATGGCCTTCATCAGGACCTTGCGCGACGCCACGATGGGGATGTCCGACTCCACCAGGTGCTCGTTGGTGCGGTCCTGCACCAGCCCGGCCCCCTCCACCACGCACAGGTCCTGGATCGGATTGGGGTAGTCGATGCCGCAGTAGACACGGTCCTTCATGAGGCTGCGGTCCTGCCCGTAGCGGTTGACCTTACTCACCATCGGGCGGTAGTCCGGCGCGGGCGCCCACTGGCTCGACCGCATGGTGGCGGTCTCCTTGTCCAGCGCCTTCTCGCGGCTGAAGGTGATGACATATTTCCAGTGGTGGGTGTCGTCGATGGGAACGTGCCAGTTGATGGCGCCGCCCGGAATGACCGTCATGCTCGGCAGCACGAAGGTGGCGGCGCGGATGTAGTTCCGTTCGTCATCCATGCGCCGCACCTTGCAGATGCGGATCCCCAGGTCCAGGAGCTGGGCATGGGTCCGCTCCGTCCCCGGCGACGGCCCCCGCCCGTTGACCCTTTCCACGTCGCCGAAGCGGTCCCGGATGTTCCGGACCTCCTCCTCGCTCATGGCCGAAAGGTCGCGCTTCACGAAGTGCAGGTAGTTGTTGTGGAAGATGTCGATGTTGCCCTCGTTGCCCTGGAGGTAGTTGCACTCGCTGAAGAGCTTGGTGGGGGCCACTTGGTCGTCCGGCACCGTCAGCCAATCGTAGGCGGGCAGCAGCGGCGGCTCGCCCGGACCCATGTATGCGAAGATGATCCCGCTCTTCTCGCGGCACGGGTAGGCGAGCTGACGGATGGCGTCGCGGTGCTCGCCGCCGCCGGGCTCCCCGGGCTGGTCCAGGCAGCGCCCTTCGATATCGTAGAGCCAGCCGTGATAGATGCAGCGGAGGCCGCCGTCCTCCAGGCGGCCATAGCTCAGATCGGCGCCACGGTGCGCGCAGTGGATGCCCAGGAGCCCCGGCCTGCCGCGGTCGTCCCGGAACAGCACCAGGTCCTCGCCCAGGAGCCTCACGGGCAGCGGCGGGCCGCCGCGCGGGAGCTCCTCGGAGAGCGCCGCCGGCTGCCAGTAGCGGCGCATGAGCTCGCCGCAGGGGGCGCCGCGATCCGTTTGTGTCAGGACTTCGTTCTCGCCTTGGTCCATTGGCTGCTCCTGCCTTCGGCCTTCTGCCCCGCCCTACCCCTTCAGCGCGAAAGCAGATGGCCCCACTTCGCGCGGATCTTCTGCCGCAGCTCCGGGCCGTTGACGCATACGGGCGGGAACGCGTCGATCCAGCCATAGGGACGGCACGCGTCGATCACGAGGTTATGGGCCGTGTAGGAGGCGCGTCCGTGGGCGGCGTCGGGGTTGGAGCGCTCTTCCGGCGGAATCCGTGGGTCCAGTTGCCAGACCGCCGTGCCGGGAATGACCTGCACGCCCTCCTCGGGCCTGCACCGGCTGGCCACGGCCCACAGCACCTCCTTGGCATCGGTGACGTCGATGTCGTCATCCACGATGATCCACGTCTGGTGCCCGTTGTAGCGGTCGCCCCCCGGCACCAGCACCTTGATCACGTCGCGCACGTGGTCACGGTACATCTGCTCCACCGCCACCGCGTAGAGGTGCGGGCGCGCCAGCGCCACGATCCGGACGATGCCGGGGATGCCGGCCTTCTCCAGACGCTGCCGGGCCTCGAGGTTGTCGCCGCCGAGGCTGGCGAAGTAGTCGCATCCCACCGGCCGCGTGGGCGAGGCGCCGAAGATGATGGGGTCGTTGCGGTGATAAACGGCCCGGACGTCGATACGCGTCTCGGGCCTGCGGCCGTGGGCATAGTAGCCGGTCCACTCGCCGAACGGTCCCTCCGGCAAAAGGCCGTCCTCCGGAGACGCGATGAAGCCCTCGATGACGATCTCGGCGGCGGCCGGCATGGGCAGCCCGGTCACGCCGCCCCGTACCACCGGATAGGGGCTGCCGTGCAGGTAGCCGGCCACCTCGAACTCGGACACCCCCTCGGGCGTGCGGTAGACGCTCGACGATCCCAGCGCGGTCAGCACCGGCTCCTGGCCCACGGAGATGACCACCGGACAGGGCTCGCCCCGGTCCCAGTACTTGCGGCGGATCACGTCGCCGTGCTTCCCGTGCTCGGTGAAGATGGTGCAGGTGGACTTGTCGTGGACCGCCACGCGATAGGCGCCGGAATTGACGAACCCGGTGTCGGGGTCTTTCTGGATGACGCAGACGCCGGTGCCGATATAGCGGCCGCCGTCGTTCTCGTGCCACTTGGGCGTGGGGAACTTGAAGAGGTCCACGTCCTCGCCGGTCATGACGTTCTCAAGGACCGGCCCGTCCCGGACTTCCTCGGGCGGCGTCGCCCGGAAGTCCTTGAGCTTCCAGGCGAAACGTTCGGCCACTCCGTCGATGGAGGGCTCCAGCGCAATGCCCAGGGCCGTGGCCGTGCGCTTCGGCGTATTGAACAGGTTGACGGCGACCCGGTAACCCCTGGGGTAGTCCCGGATCTCGTCGAACAGGAGCGCCGGCCCCCGCTGCTCGGTCACGAGCTCCGCGATACCGCCGATTTCCTCCTGCCAGTCGCAGCCGAGCACGGTTTCGAGCTCGCCCAACTCGTCCAGCTTGTGCAGATATTCCCGAAGATCGTTCCAGAGCATGTTCAGCCTTTCCCAAACCCGGCAGGGCAGCCCACGATTACTAACGCCTTCGGAAACTGTCAAGGACGGGCAACCGGGGGCCGGTCCTTGACAGCGCCGAAACGAATGTGGTCTAAGGGGCTCCTCTTGAGCGAACCCATCTCATGCAAACCACTTGAGTAGAGCGGAGGGTAACGTGAAGAAGACGTTCTTATCGATACTGGCTGTTCTGTTCGTATTCTCCCTGCTGGCCGCCGGTAGCGCCGATGCCCAGGACAAGAAGAAAAAGGGCAAGAGCACCAAGGAGATGGAGCTGGTCGTCGCCGACGTGGGGCCCGCCACCATCGAGTACCAGTACCAGCGCGGGGGCAAGGGCAGGATCCGGAAGGCCTACATCGGCGTCGGGGACGATACCAAGATCCAGAAGAAAGTGGGCGACGCCTGGCAAGACATAGCCATCGGCGACCTGAAAAAGCGCGACCAGGTCACCGTGAAGGTCGAACGCGATCCCGAGGAGGCCGGCCTGCTGGCCCTCACCGTGCGCGTGACCGGCAAGGGTGAGCTGCTCTCCGACAAAAAGAAGAAGAAAAAGAAGAAATAGACGAGCCGCACGACTCGAAGGAGGAACATGGTTATGAGCCCGAGATATGATTTAGGCGGCCCGGCCGTTCGTTACTTCCGATACGGCGTGCTCGCGCTCTGCGGCGTCCTGGCTCTCGCCTCCTACGGCGCTGCGGCCGACGCTGGCGCGAAGTGGGAAAAGACCCTGGCGGCAGCCCGGGCCGAGGGACAGGTCAACATCTACGGCGGCGACGAGATCACCCATCACGAGATCCTCGGCGCCTTTCAGAAGCGCTATCCCAAGATCAAGGTGGTGAGCGTGTCGGGCCACTCCGAGCTGATTCAGCGCATGATCGCGGAGCGCAGGGCGAAGAAGTACCTGGTGGACCTCTTCTCGTACGGCCCTAACGCGGCGCGGACGGCGTATATCCTGGATTACCTGGCGCCCGTCAAGCCCCTGCTCATGCTCCCCGAGGTGACCGACCAATCCAAGTGGTACAAGGGACAGCACTTCTACCGCGACCCGGACGGCAAGTACATCTTCCTTTACGAAGGCACTCCCGGCACGGCCAGCATGGCGTACAACAGCAAGTTGCTGACGAACCTCAAGGGGATCGATTCCTTCTGGGACATCCTGGATCCCAAGTGGAAGGGTAAGCTCGGCTTCTACAGCTATGGCCGCGGAGGCTCGGTGCCCACGCCCATGCTGCAGCTCTACTACAACCCCGACGTGGGTCCCAAGTTCCTGGAGCGGCTGTTCACCGAGATGGACCTGACCATCTCCCGCGACCGCCGGCAGGCCACCAACTGGCTGGCCCGCGGCAAATATCCGCTGTGCTTCATGTGCCGCGACGTCGAGAAAGCAGCGAAACAGGGGCTTCCGGTCAAGACATACCCGGCCGAGAACATCAAGGAAGCGGGTGCCATGGGCAGCGGCAACAGCAGCGTGCTGGCGCACCTGAAGGGCGCGCCCCACCCCAACGCGGCCGCGGTCTTCGCCAACTGGTTCCTGTCCCGGGAAGGCCAGTCCACCTGGCAGCGGGTGATGAACCAGGTGGTGGTGGAGCCCTCCAACTCCATGCGCACGGACATCTCCAAGGACGACGTGCTCGTCGACGGCAAGCGCGTCGAGGGACGCAAATACCCGATGCTGGGGTTCCTGGACCCCCGGCCAGTGAGCAAGTTCTACTGGAAGCTGGTCAAGGCGGCGACCAAGAGACAGAACAAGTAGCCGCGGACACCCGTCCCGACAACCACGCCCCGGTGTCCCGCGTCACGCGGATTCACAAGCCCGTTCGTGACGCGGGACGCCATCACCCGCAAGCCCGATAGCGCCATGCCCCAGCCCGATAGCGCCGCCGCGCCGGCGCGCATCACGCCGCTCAACTGGGGCCTCTACCTGATGATCGTGCTCATCGGGTTCATGGGCTTCTACATCCTCTACCCGCTCGCGCTCATCCTCATCAACAGCTTCAACGTTGCCACCATCGGCGAGCCGACCCGGTGGGGCTTCGGCGCGTGGACCGAGGCGTTCACCGAATACGGCGCGGGCGAGGCGCTGTGGAACACCATCCACCTGACCGTGGTGCGTCAGGCCATCGTCTTCCCGCTGGGGGTCTTCCTGGCGTGGATCCTGTCCCGCACCAACATCCCCTGGGCCAGGGGCTTCGAGTTCCTCTTCTGGATCTCCTTCATGCTGCCGAGCGTGGCCTCCACCTACGGCTGGATGCTGCTGCTGGATCCGGACTTCGGCCTGGTCAACACCTGGTTCGACGATCTCCTGGGGGTGATGCCCTTCGACATCTACTCCTTCTGGGGCATCGTGTGGGTCCACACCGTCGCCGGCCTGGACACCAAGGTCATGCTGCTGACCCCGGCCTTCCGCAGGATGGACGCCGCCATGGAGGAAGCGAGCCTCCTGTGCGGCGCCGGCACGCTGCGCACCATGTTCCGGGTGACGCTGCCGGTGATGACGCCGATCCTGGTGGTGGTGCTGCTGCTGAGCCTGGTGCGGCTCTTCGAGTCGTTCGAGACCGAGCTGCTGCTGGGGACCCCCTGGGGCTTCTTCGTCTACTCCACCATGATCGTGGACCTGGCCCAGCAGGACCCGCCCCTCACCAACCAGGCCGCGGCCCTGGGGAGCATCATCCTGGTGTTCCTGGCCGTGTTCATCCCGCTGCAGCGCAAGCTCATCGGCGCCCGCCAGTTCACCACCGTCACCAGCCACTTCAAGGCCAAGCTGATCGACATGGGTCCGTGGAAGTACTTGGTGGCCGCGGGTATGGGGGCCATCTGCTTCCTGGCGGTGGGCGTGCCCATCCTGAGTGCCCTGGGCGGCAGCCTGATGGTGCGCTTCGGGTTCTTCGACCTGCCACAGACCTGGACCCTGGAATACTGGCGGGTCGCCCTGAACGACCCGCGGCTCATGCTGGCGCTCCAGAACACGCTCATCATCGCCGTGGTCTCGGCGGTGGTGGGGCCGATCCTGTTTTCCCTCATCGCCTACATCATTGTGCGCACCCGCCTCCCGGGACGGAGCGTCCTGGACTCCATCTGCTGGCTGCCGTCCGCAGTGCCGGGTGTGCTCGCAGGTCTCGGGTTGCTGTGGATGTTCCTGGGCACGCCGTTCTTCCGCCCGCTTTACGGCACCCTGTTCCTGCTCATCATCGCCTCCATGATGGGAGGCATCACTCTGGCCACCCAAGTCCTCAAGGCCAACTTCATCCAACTCGGCAAGGAGCTGGAGGAGGCGTCCCTCACCTCGGGCGCCGGCTTCTGGGGTACCTACTTCCGCATCGTGCTGCCCCTCATGGGCCAGACCATGGCCCTGATCGCCGTGCTCAAGTTCCTCTTCGCCGCCCGCACCGCCTCCAGCGTCATCCTGCTGGCCACCTCCGAGACCCGCACCCTGGCGCTCCTGGCCCTGGACCAGATCGCCGGCGGCTACCGGGAGCCGGCCAGCATCACAGTGCTGTTCATCGTGCTGCTCACCACCGGCGTAGCGCTGGTGGCGCGGTCGTTCGGGCTCAAGGTGGGGATTCAGGGAGCATGACGCCTACTTCTGAATGGTGACGCGCGCCTTTGCGACGCGGTCATTCACACCGCCACCCAAGCCTTTCGTACCGCACGGCGCCTTCCCGTCTTCGGGATAGGCGTCTTTGGGCCCGCCCCAGCAAGAGGTGATCTGGAGGTCGTGTTCGCCGGCGGGCAGTTTACCGGGCAACACGACTTGGGCGGTGAATGCGCCGTCAGCCTTCGTGCCCTCGGGATCGATATCGATGTGTTCGGCGATGTACGTACCCGAGTCGGTTTTCCTGGCCGCGTGGAGATTCGCGGACGCAGCGTCAACGCTCGCCACCTTGCCGATCGGCATGCCGCCGATGGTGATGGTTGAGGTGTAGATGAAGGAAGCTTCCGTTCCCACCCTGAAACCGGAGCCCTTGACCGTTATGGTCGCACCGGGCTTTGCTTCGCTCACACTCAAGCTCAACTTGGCCATTGATTCCGCCTGGGCCGGACCAGGGAAAGCCGCCAGCGCTACGGCCATGACACCGATGACGGCCAATCCGGTCGCCGGGGAGTTCGGACGGGTGTGCTTTCGGGTTGCATTACTCATCAGACAAAACCTCCTTGGTTGGTGAGTTCCGATAATATTAGCTATTTCTAATCCTAAGACTTAGAGCAGTTTAACTACTATACTTCACTTCAGCTAACATGTGAAGTCTAGACATGAATTGACACCTCTTTGTCCCGATGGTAAGGCCTGTCCCGAAAGTTCAATGTGTATACAGGGGCGGGTTCCGAACCTTCCCCACGCACCAGGAGGACGCATGAACATCATTCTACGTACAGGTCTTGTACTTGCGGCAGGAATCTTGCTGTTCGCCGGGTCGCTGAACGCCCAAACGGCCCTCTCCCTGGGCACGTCCACGGTGGGCGCCCGCTTCCACATCCTCGCGGTGGGCATGGGCGATACCGTAAGCCGGAACTCCAACATCAGCGTGACGGTGGAGCCCATTGGCGGCAGCGATGCCAACGTGCGCGCGCTGGCGGCGAAGCGCATCGAGGTAGCGATGCTGAACTCGCTGGCCGGGACCCACGGCTACCACGGCATCGGCTCCTTCAAGAAGGACGGTAAGACGCCGCTCCGGCTGCTGTTCCAGGGCGGACTGGGGTCCCGCGCCATCGTCGCCCGTGGCGACCGCGGTATCAACACCCCGGCAGACCTCAACGGCAAGACCGTGCAGGGGAAGCGGAAGTCGCTGGCGGACCTCGAGGCCTTCACCCGCGCGATCATGCGGGTCTACGGCATTCCCGAGAACGGCGTGAAGATCCTCCGCCACGGCAATACCAACGAACAACTCGAATCCCTCAAGCTCGGAGCGGCGGACGCTGCCGTGATGCCCTTCGGCAGCCCCAAGACGGGTTCGCCGCCGATCCGGCGTCTGGCCCAGGCCATCTCTCTCAAGGTTATCCCGATCCCCGCCGACAAGGCCGCGGAGATCCTGAAGGACCCGCGCCTGCAGGGATACCGGCAGGCCAAGATCAGCAAGGGCTCCATCAAGGGCCTGGATGCGGACGTGAACTCCCTGGCGGTGGGCACCTTCACCGCGACCCGGGCGGACATGCCGGAAGACGTCATGTACACCTTCACCAAGGCGTTCTTCGAGAACCTGAAGCAGTTCTACCCGGTGCACGCCTCGGCGAAGCAGTATACCCTCAAGGGAAGCCTGGCGAATCCGACGATCCCGTACCACCCCGGAGCCATCCGGTACTACAAGGAGATCGGCGCCTGGACGGACGCGTTAGCAAAGAAGCAAAAGGACTTGCTCGCCAGCCAGTGACCGGACCCGTGCCCGTCTTCATGAGAGCGGAGCCACGCGGGACCGGGCATGGCTGACATCGGATCCTCCCAGTTGACCCCGGCCCGGGGCGCGCGCTCGTCCTGGGACCGGGTCATCGACCTCCTCGCCTTGCTGGCCGCCGTCTACCACCTCGTGGTGGTGGGGCGGACCTTCATCTACCTGGAGATCTTCTACCCCACCCCCTTTCACCGGGCCGTGAGCCTGACCTTCGCGTTGCTCTTGGCCTATCTCATCCACATGCGGCGGCGCGACAGCCGAAACGCTGGCTTCTGGGCCGACATGGGGCTCCTGGTCATGGCCATGGTGCCCCTGGGCTACATCATTTTCTTCTACGAACACGTCACCGACTACGACGAATACGGCTTCCTCGACCTGGCCGGCATGGCCGTGGCGTTCTCCCTGGCCATCTCGTTGCTGGTGGCGCTCAAGCGGGCGGTGGGCTGGGTGCTGGTGACCATCATCTGCCTGTTCCTGGCGGTGGCGCGGTACCAGAACATCCTGCCGGGCCTGCTGTTCGGCAAGGGCTACGCCTGGGACCGGCTGACCTACGCGGTGTACGTGCCCGGCGAGGGCATCTTCGGCGTGCCCTTGGGGGTGGCCTCCACCATCGTCATCGTGTTCCTGATGTTCGCCCACCTGCTGCAAAGGGCCGGCGTGGGCGAGTGGTTCAGCGAGCTGGCCATGGCCATCGCCGGTTGGACCCGCGGCGGCGCCGCCAAGACCGCGGTGCTGGCGTCGGCGTTCTTCGGCACCATCTCCGGTTCGCCCTCGGCCAACGCCGCCACCACCGGCGCGGTGACCATCCCGCTGATGATTCGGGCCGGGTACCGCCCGGGCTTTGCCGGCGCGGTGGAGGCGGCGTCTTCCGCGGGCGGCCAGATCCTGCCGCCGGTGATGGGCGCCATCGCCTTCGTGATGGCGGATTTCCTCGGCGCGCCCTACTACCAGATCGCGCTGGCGGCCGCCCTGCCCGCGTTCCTCTATTTCGTCATCGTCTTCATGGGCGTGGACTTCGAGGCCGCCCGGCAGGGACTGGCGGGCATGCCCCGGAGCGAGCTGCCGGCCCTGGGGGCGACCTTCAGGAGGGGATGGTTCTTCCTGCTGCCCATCGGGCTGATGATCTACCTGATGCTGGTGCAGAAGTTCGACCCGGACATGGCCGGCATCTTCAGCCTGCCGCTGCTGGTGGCGGTGAGCTTCCTGTCCAAGGACCGCGAGAAACGGCTGTACCCCGACAAGATCCACGGAGCGCTGGTGTCGGCGGTGAAGGCGTGGATCCCCTTGGCGATCCTCACCGCGGCGGTGGGAATGCTGGTGGCGGCGCTGGGGCTGAGCGGCCTCGGGACCAAGTTCTCGCGCGCGCTGGTGGACCTCAGCGGCGGCAACCTGACCGTCGCCTTGGCCATGGTGGGGCTGGCAAGCCTGATCCTGGGCATGGGAATGGATTCCCTGCCCGCCTACATCACCGTGGCCACGCTGTGCGCTCCCGCGCTGGTGCTGATGGGCGTATCCGAGCTGGCCGCCCATCTCTTCGTGGTCTACTGGGGGTTGGCGTCCCACATCACGCCGCCGGTGTGCGTGACCGTCTTCGTCACATGCAGCATCAGCGGCGCCGGGATCTGGGAAACCGGCAAGGACGCAGTGCGCCTGGCCATCGGCAAGTACCTGCTGCCGTTCTCCTTCGCGCTCCACCCCGCCCTGCTGCTGCAGGGAAGTCTGGACTCGGTGCTGCTGGCGGCCCTGTCTGCGCTTGTAGGGGCGGTCAGCCTGTCGGCCGGGACCATCGGCTACGGGCTGACCCCACTGGGTTGGCCCGTTCGGGCCGTCCTGATCGTCGGTGGCGTGCTGCTGATTCTGCCGGGATGGAACATGCTCGGCATCGGTTCGGCGCTGGTGGCGGCGGGTTTGTTGATGCAACTGCGGGGGTGGAGGGCGGCGCGGGGCTGAGGACCACCCGGCCCGGCCCCGCCCCTCCTGGATTCCGGCTTTCGCCGGAATGACGATTCGGAGCCTGGGTTACTACCCCGTCCCTTGTTCCTTTTCCCGCGCCAGGCTCATGGCGATCTCGACGAGGATGTCCTCCTGACCTCCGACGGCTTGGCGCTTGCCCACCTCCACCAGGACGTCGCGCGCGTCGACGCCGAACTGGGCGGCGGCCTTGTCGGCGTGGAGCAGGAAGCTCGAGTAGACGCCGGCGTAACCCATGGTGAGGCTGGTCTTGCCGATGCGCACGGGCTTTTGCATCAGCGGCTTCACGATCTCCTCGGCCACGTCCATGATCTTCCACAGGTCGATGCCGGTCTCGTACTGCCCGAGCTTGTCGAGCACGGCCACCAGCACCTCGGTGGCAGTATTGCCCGAGCCGGCGCCGAGGCCGCAGGTGCAGGCGTCGAGCCAGCGGGCGCCCTCCTCGATGGCCACCAGGCTGTTGGCCATGGCCATCGACAGGTTGTTGTGGCCGTGGAATCCCACGCCGATGTCAATGGCGTCGCGCAACGCCCGCACCCGCTCCCGGACGGTTGGGGGCAACAGCGCGCCGGCCGAATCCGTCACCAGCACCACGTCGGCGCCGTAGCTCTCCATGAGCCTGCCCTGCTCGGCGATCTTCTCGGGCGAGCCCATGTGGGAGAGCATCAGCATGCCGATGACCTCCATGTCCATCTTCTTGGCCAGCTCGATGTGCTGCTCGGAGACGTCGGCCTCGGTGACGTGGGTGGCGATCTGCGCCACCTTGGCGCCCATGTCACTGGCCCGGGCCAGATCGTCCTTGGTGCCGATTCCCGGCAGGAGCAGCACCGCCAGCTTGCCCCGGTCCACGACCCCGGCGGCGGCGTCCAGCAGCTCGAACTCGGACTGCCTGGAGAAACCGTAGGTGATGGTGGAGCCGCCCAGCCCGTCGCCGTGGGACACCTCGATGATCTCCACGCCGGCATCGTTCAACCCTTGGGCGACCCGCGCCACCTGTACCGCGGTAAGCTGGTGGCTCAGGGCGTGGCTGCCGTCCCGCAGGGTGCTGTCGAGAATATGGATGTGGTTGTCGTCGCTCATGGCGACCTCCGTCAGTGCGGGGTCCCCGGCTTGCACCAGGTTCCGGCGCGCAGATGTCTGCCGATTTCTTCGCCCACCCGTACCGCCGCCGCGGTCATGATGTCGAGGTTTCCGGCGTAGGGCGGCAGGTAGTCCGCGGCGCCCTCCACCTCCACGTACACCGTTACCTTCTGCTTTCCCCCGGGGACGTCCTCGATCAGCGGCTCGGCCCGCAACCGGTAGCCGGACACGTACTCCTGTATCCGCGCCACCATGTCCGCGAGGGCCTTGCGGATACTCTCGGGATCCGTGGGCTTGAGCATGCCGTACACGGTGTTGCGCATGAGGATCGGCGGCTCGGCCGGGTTGAGCACGATCACGGCCTTGCCCCTGGACGCCTTGCCGATCTTCTCCAGGCCACGGGCCGTGGTGTCGGTGAACTCGTCGATGTTCTGCCGGGTGCCCGGGCCCGCGCTCTTGCTGGCGATGGTGGCGACGATTTCGGCGTACTCCACGGGCGCGCACTGGCCCATGGCGCTCACCAGCGGCACCGTGGCCTGTCCGCCGCAACTCACCAGGTTGACGTTGGGCTCGCCCACGTGGGCGTCGAGGTTGACCAGCGGGATGACATAGGGTCCAACCGCCGCCGGGGTCAGGTCGACGGCGACCTTGCCCGCCTTCATGAGGAGCGGCGCGTGCTTGGCGTGGGCCCTGGCGGTGGTGGCGTCGAACACGATCTCGAACTCGCCGGCGTGTTCCAGGAGCCCCTCGATCCCCGCGTGGGTTGTCGTCAGCCCTTCCTGACGCGCCCGGGCGAGGCCGTCCGACTCCGGGACGATGCCGGCCATCACCGCGGGGCGGATGACATCGCTGCGCAGCAGCTTGTACATGAGGTCCGTGCCGATGTTGCCGGACCCCAGAATCGCGGCGCCGGTCTTCTCCATGCACACCCTCCCTGGGAGTCTGTCCTAGTATACGGTTTGTCCTTCGACTTTGCTTCGCTACGCTCAGGACGAACGGCAATTGAAAGGAGCTCTCCGCTCGTCCTGAGCCCTTCGACAGGCTTGTCGAAGGGACACTACACAAACCGCGCCGAAACGGTTCCGAGGCCGTCGAACGACACGCGGATGTGATCGCCTTGGGCCACGTCTACGGCGGCCGAGACCGCCCCCGGCATGACCACTTCGCCAGCCTCCAGCGCCACGCCGTACGCGCCGATGGCGTTGGCCAGCCACGCCACCGCGTTGGCCGGATGTCCCAGGGCGGCGGCGCCCGCTCCGGTCTGCACCACTTCGCCGTTCTTCTCCAGCATCATGCCCACCAGCCGCAGATCCACCTGGTGCACCTGCCTGGGCGTGTTGCCGAGCACGATGCGCGCCGACGAGGCGTTGTCGGCGATGGTATCCGGGAGCTTGATCTTCCAGTCCCGGACACGGCTGTCGATGATCTCGATGGCCGGCACCACGAAGCGGGTGGCCGCCAGCACCTGCATGGCGGTGACGCCCGGTCCCTTGAGCGGGCGCTCCATCACGAACGCGATCTCCGGCTCCACCTTGGGCTGGATCAGCTCGCCGGTGTCCATGCGGACGTCGTCCTCCAGCACCATGGTGTCGAAGATGTGGCCGTAGTCCGGCTGATCCACGCCGAGCATCCGCTGCATCGCCAAGCTGGTGAGGCCGATCTTCTTGCCGACGACGTTCTCCCCCGCCGCCTTCCTGAGCTCCACCAGCGCGAGTTGGACGCGGTACGCCGCGGCCACGTCGATACCTTCGTGGGTCACGGTCAGGGGATCGAGCACGCTGCGCTCCCGCTCCGCCGCATAAAGGCCCTTTGCGATCTTTCGAACCGTCGCCTGGGTAAGCCGTGCCAAGTTCGCCTCCTTCCCGTAAACCGGAGCGAAGCTAGACCATTTCCTCCAGCAACCGCCCGTACCCCATCACCGACTCGTTGACGTGGAGCCTCTTCTGGATGGCCCACACCCGGGCCGGAACCGGATGCACCACCGGCACCTGCAGGTCCTGTTCCAGGAGCTCGATGATGTCCAGCGTGCGCCAGCCGGAACCGAGCATGTAGATGGCGTCCGCGCCCTTGTGCTTGAGAAAGAGATGGCGTGTATGGGCGTAGACCTCCTGCCCGGCGAGCTTGCCCACGTCCTCGAAGTCCACCGGGATACCCTCCATGGCCAGCACCTCGAACCCCGCCTCCACGAAATACTTGGCGAAGGTGTCGTTGATCTTGCCGGTGAAGTAGGTGACGCCCAGAATCTTCTTGGCCTTGAGCGCCTTCAGCGCCTCGATCTGGGTCTGGCCGGCGGTGACCATCGGGACCTTGTACTTCCGCTCCCAGGCCCTGATGGTGCGCCGCTCGCCCTTGACGCCTTGGAACATGAACGGCGGAGCGCCCTCGGGATGGATCAGGTCCACCCCGTAGCCGGCAAGCTGGGCCACCCGCTCCTCGTAGGCCTTCATGGCCTGCTGAAACTCATCCGCGGTGCCGCGCTGGAAGCCGATGAAGAGCGGTATGATGCCGATACCCTCCGGCATCATGCGGATGAACTCCTCCAGCGACCCGGGCCTCATGGTGGGCTTGACCACGCCGACCGTGCCGCGCCAACTCGTATACGCCATTCACGACTCCTTCTGCGTTGGGAACCGGGATTTCTCGGACGCTAGCCGAAGCTCCGGGGTTTTTCAACTCTCACGCCGGCGCCGGCCACGGGCGGACCGGGACCCGTCCGTATTGTCGCGGCGGCTTGCCGGTAGCAGGAATTCCTGCGCATATTCACCAACGTACCCATGGAACTCTATACTCTCCAGCCAGCTTGACCGTGGACAACCTGTACATCCCGCTGCTGGCTTTGGGAGCCGCCCTGTGCTTCTCGTCCGGCCAGATCTGCTCCCGGCTGGGCCTCAACTACGGCACTCCCACGGGAGCGATTTCCTTCTCGCTCTTCACCTCCACCGTCATCCTGCTCGCGGTACTCGGGCCGCTGGCTTCCTGGGACGACGCGCCCACCGACGGGTTGCTGCTGTTCACGGCGGCCGGCGTGCTGTCGCCCTTCTGCACGCAGATCCTGCTGTTCATCTCGGCCAACAGGGTGGGCATCTCCCGGGCCTCGCCTCTGCGCAACACGACTCCGCTCTTCGCGGGGATCGTGGCGGTATTGTGGCTGGGCGAAACCGTCACCGTCGCCATCGCCACCGGCACGCTGCTCATCATCTTCGGCGCGAGCCTTCTGGGCATGAGGGACTCCGAGCAGGCCGTCCCGTACCAGCCCATCTACCTGCTACTGCCGGTCATGGCGGCGTTCCTGGGCGGGTTCGCGAGCCCGATGCGGAAGCACGGCTACTCCATGATCGACTCCGTGCCGCTGGCGGTCTGCCTGGTGCAGGGAGGGGCCTTCGTGGCGTTGGTGCTCTACCTGCTGGCCACCGGCAAGTATCGCGAACTGATCCTCAGGCGGGAGACGATTGTGTGGTTCGGCCTGTCGGGACTCCTCAACGCCGCTGCCGTGACCATGAACATGACCGCGCTTGAGATGGGAGACGTGGTGCTGGTGTCGCCGCTCATCTCCACCACCCCGCTCTTCACCGTGATCCTGAGCACCATCTTCCTGCGCTCCTTCGAGCGGGTGACGCTCAAGGTGCTGGTCGGCGCCGCCGCCATCTGTCTTGGCGGGATCGTGCTCACCACGTTGTAGGGGGGTTCAAACCCGCCCTGTCCGCGCAGCGCCCTTGGTGGGGCTCGGCAAACCCGCCCCTACTTCAACAGCTTTCCGTATCCCGGCAGGGAGGCCTTCAGGCCCAGGCCTTGCAACGCATCCCAGATCCATGCCTGGGTGTTGGTGATGACGGGCTTGCCCAGGTCGGCCTCCAACCGCTCGATGACAGAGGATACCCTCCACTTGTTGCAGGGCATGTAGATGCCGTCCACGTTGGGGCACTCTTCAAGCACCGCGGCGGCAAGATCGTAGCCGGTCTCGGCCGGCAACTCCCAGATCTCGTGGGTGTTGTCGTAGCCCAGGCCGCGGTTGGCGGCGACTTCGATGTTGTAGTGGTCGAGGAACCGGATGAGGTTCTCGTCCTGGTCGTGGGGAAACGGCGACGCCATGACCACGCGGTAGAGGTCCAGGGACTTCAACGCGCGCACCACCGCCGTGAGCACCGTCGAGGCCTTCACCGGCGTAATCTCCCGGACAGAGTCCAGCACCAACCGGTCCGAGCCCGGACCGCGATAGGAAAGGAACAACTCGCCGGTGATCATGAGGAAATCCAGGGGATCTCTGGTGAGGTCGCGGACGACGTCGGCAAAGGCTTCTTCGACCTTGGCGAAGGTCTCGTCGCCGAACGTGGTGACGTGAAGAGGCCGGCCCTTTATCTCGATGCCTTCCGGCAGAATGCGGTAGTATTCCTGAATGGTCGGATCATCCAGATTGGGTGAGATCAGACCCAAAGTCTTCATCAAGTCCTCCATAAGGCGCCGCTTCGCTCCAACTCCCGCCGCCCTGTGCCTCCCCTGCAACGCCTGGCGCCAACAAAAAACCAGCGCGTCCTCCAGGCGTCGTGTCCCATGACACACACGCCAAGTGGCGGCTGGTCCTTCTCGGGTACGGTTTAGCCAATCATCTCGCTCGCGTTCCGGGTGCCGGTCCGGTGACCCTCGAGCCGGCATTGCCCGTTCGGCTGTAGGACGCCTACCAAAGCCGACTTTCGGTGTCAAGAACCTCCTTGCTATCGCTTCCCGCCAAAGGCACCCGTGATCCGCTCCATTCCGTCATGCAACGTTCCGGACGCTTCCTCATGCGATGGACCGTAGAAAGCCCCCATCACCCGGCCGTCCATGTCCTGGAACCCATTGTTCGTTACCGTCACCAGATAATCCAGCCGTCCGACCCTCCATCCGGTCAACTCGACGTGTCCCATATCCGTCTTTCGGACGGTCTCGAGCCCGGTGAATGCCACCGTTCCGTCCAGACTGTCCGCCGACAGGGTGATCTCAGCGGCACCAAACACCGGCTTGAAGCTGGTCAAATCCGCCGCCAGAAGAGATCCGTTCCACGTGACGGTTCCGGTGTGGGCTTCGGCGAAAGTCACCACCGGTGGGTTGCCCGTCACTTCCGCCTTGACGCCAATGAAGTCGCGGATGCTCTGTGGACGAAAACCCAGGGCGCGGGCGACCGTCACGGACCATTCCGAGTGCTCCGCCCACGCACCGTAGCTGTACATTTCGGGGTCCGCAGGATACTCGTCCGCCACCGTGTAGCCGATGTCCTTCATGAAGGCGAAGTCCATCTCGTGCGGAATCACCCTGTCGTCGCCGCAATAGGACATGATCATCGGACACGCGTCCAGGTGGCCGAAATCGATCTCACCGTTTCGGTCCCTCTGAAAAACCACCCGACGTCCGCGGTTGGCCGCCGTCAACGCGGGGCCGGTCCATACACCCCGTTCCGAATCCACGTGACGGGCAATATGCTCAGGGAAGACGTGTGGGCCGTCTCCCCCATGTCCAATGGCGTGCCCGACCTCATGGGCTGCGATAAAGGCCCTCCAGACATCCCCGCAGCACTCGATATCGTTGGCCGACAGCTCGAGGAATGCCGACCTCGCCATGAAGTCGTCTCCGTCGGACTGAGTGGCGCGGAAGTGCGCTCTGGAATACCCCCACCGAAAGTCCCATGCCGGGTTCCGGTAGTCCGTATCCGTATCCACGAGAATCCCATCGTTCTCGTATGGGATGACATATCCCCTCTCGTCCCGGCCGAGCCTCGTGACAACCGTATCCGTCAACTGATGCGGGCCGAGGACGTCTTTCAAGCGGTAGGACCATGCCTTCCCAGCCCGCTCCAAGGCCCCCCGAACGAAGTCGGGCATACTCGAAAAGTATCCGGTGAAATCGATGTCGATCGTATCGGTCGGACCGGACATCTGCTGCGTATACGTAACCCCGTCCCGCGACCCAAGAACCGTGCCCGTCAGCCGAGCAAGGTCCCGGCCGGGAGCGGTCTGCTCCAGATCGAAATACGACTGGAGCGGTTGAGCCGGCTTCCATGCATCCCGAGGATCCGCACCAGCTTCGTTCTCGTATGCGTCGAACCCTTCCAGCCCAATAGCAACAACGGGCCTATCAGAGCCCCCGCCGCCTCCACACCCAGCGATGGCGAATACCATCACCAAAGCCGCAGCCGCGGTTGCCGTTGCATCGGTCATGTCGTGTCCTTCAAGCTCAGGGTGCGGGGTCCAAGACACCATCAACAAAGGTTGGTGACGTTCCGCCGATTCACCGGGGTGTCGGGCTTGTTCTTCTTCTTGCCGTCGATGTATGTCTCATGGATGGGCAGGTCAGTAAAGGCTACCGTTTCTTCTTGAACCCCTGACCGACGCCACCCATGGACGCAGGATGAAGCTGCTCACGTTCCTGGCCAAGAGCTTTCGCTGGAAGCCCTACGCCAAGGCTCTTGCCGAGGCCCCCGATCCCGCCGATGAAGCGGTCACGGTCACCGAGACCGTGGTGGTCCTGGTGGAGGTGGAGAACGCCGACGCGGACAACCCGTCCGCCCTCCGGCAGGCCCTCAAGCACATCAAGTGGCTGGCCAACAAGAAACGGATGCGCAACGTCGTGCTTCATTCCTTCGCCCATCTCGGCGGCGACAGCGCCGCTCCCGCCCAGGCCCAACGGCTGCTCGAGGAGGTGGCGGGGCGCTTGCGGGACGCCGGCTACCAGGTGTGGACGACGCCCTTCGGCTACTTCTGCGAGTGGGACATCAGCGTGTACGGCGACAGCCTGGCCAAGGTCTGGAAGGAAATCTGACGGCAACGAGGTGAAACATGGCGGCAACCAGGATCGTAGGCGTTCCGGCCACGCGCGGCGAGGGTGAGGACAAGGTCTCGGGGCGGGCCCGTTACACGGCCGACATGCAGGTTCCCGACATGATCTGGTGCAAGGTGCTGCGGAGCCCCATCGCCCACGGGCGTATCCGGCGCATCGATTCGGGCAAGGCGCTGGCGGTTCCCGGCGTGAGGGCCGTGGTGACCGGCGCCGACGTGGCGGGCGCGCGCATCGGCAAGAAGATCATCGACATGCCGCTGCTGGCCGACGGCGTCGTACGCTACATCGGCGAGAAGGTGGCGGCGGTGGCCGCGGACACCGAAGCCGCCGCCGAGGCCGCGGCATCCCTCATCGAGGTGGACTACGAGGAGCTCGAGGCGGTGGTGGACCCGGTGGAAGCGGCCAAGGCGTCGGCGCCGCTGATCCACCCGGAGGTGGCCACTTACGCCGGCCTGCTCCACCCCATGGACGAGCCCAGCAACGTCTTCGTCGCGCTCGAATGGCGCAAGGGCGACGTCGACGCGGCGTTCCGGGAGGCCGACCTCGTGCTGGAGAACACCTTCACCACGCCGCTGGTCCACCACGGCTACATCGAGCCTCACTGCTGCATCGTGGAGGCCAGGGGCGAGGGCGCGGAGATATGGGCGTCCACCAAGAGCCTGTTCGCCCTGCGCGACCACATGGCGGGGGCCCTGGGCATCCCGGCCGAAAAGATCATCGCCCATCCCGGCTACATCGGCGGCGACTTCGGCGGCAAGGGCGACGCCAACGACATCGCCCTGTGCTACGTGCTCTCCAGGAGCACCGGGCGGCCGGTCAAGTACCTGATGGACTACACCGAGGAGCTGATCTCGGGGAACCCGCGCCACGCCTCGGTGACCACCGTCAGGACGGGGGTGAAGAGGAACGGCCTGATCGTCGCCCAGCACATGAGCCTGCTGTTCGACAGCGGCGCCTACGGCTCGTACCGTCCCCAGGGCTACCTGGTGGGCGCCCACAGCTCCGGCGGGCCCTACAAGATCGCTCACTTCCTGCTGGAGGAGCGCTACGTCTACACCAACAAGGTGCCGTGCGGCTACATGCGCGCCCCCGGCCATCCCCAGGGTTTCTTCGCCAACGAGAGCCAGCTCGACCTGGTGGCGCGGCGGCTGGGCATGGACCCCGCGGAGCTGCGCCGCATCAACTTCGTGCACGACGGCGACTTGGACCCCACCGGCATACCCGTGGGCCACATCCAGCCGGACGAAACCCTGGACAGCGCCATCCGCGCCTCGGACTTCCACGCCCCCAGGGAGGCAAACGTCGGACGGGGCATCGCCCTGGGCCACTGGATGTCCAAGGGCGGCGAATCGTACGTCGACCTCCGGGTGGAAGCCGACGGCGCCGCGACCCTGGGGGCATCGCTGGTGGACGTCGGCCCCGGCGCCTACACCATGATGCAGCAGGTGGTGGCCCAGGAACTGGACCTGCCGCTGGAACAAGTGCGCTTCGAGAGCGTGGATACCAACCGGATAACCAAGGACACCGGAGTGCGCGGCAGCAGCAGCACCCGGGTCCACGGAAACACGGCCTTCGATGCCGCGGACAAGGTCCGCGCCGCGCTGCTGGGCATCGCCTCGGAGCGCATGGGCGTTCCCGCCGAAGAGCTGGAGGTCGTGAACGGCGGCATCACGCATCTGCGCTCGGAACGGCGGATGACTTTCGCCGAGCTGGTGGCGGCCGCGGGCGGCCCGGTCACCGTCACCGGCCACTACGCCAACATGACCGACGGCCCGGAGACCTCCATGGTGGCGCAGGTGGCCGAGGTAGAGGTGGATCCGGAGACCGGCAGGTTCGACGTGCGCCGGCTCACCACGGCTCACGCGACCGGCACCGTGTTGAATCCCCTGGGCCACCAGGGGCAGATCGACGGCGCGGTGGTGATGGGGCTGGGGTTTGCGAGCTGCGAGGACATCGTCACCGACGGCGGCCGGGTGGTCACCGCCAACCTCGGCGACTACAAGCTGCCCAACATCAAGGACATCCCGTCGCTCCGGACCGAGGTGGCCGAGGC
>JAJDTQ010000225.1 GCA_022827045.1 Candidatus Binatia bacterium | reverse complement strand
GGTCATGACCGGGAATCGAAGGCCCGGGACAAGGCGCCGGGCTATGGAAGTTTGACGAGAGCGACGATCAAGCCGCCCTGGGCGATCAGCGGGCCGAACAGCCATTTCAGAAGATCCGCCTTCACCGCCTCGATGCTGGCCGTGGTCCGCTGCCGCAAGGTTTCGATGTCGGCCTTGACCGCGGCGATATCGGCTTTGGTGGCGAGGTTGGCGTTGAGGAGGGCGACATGATCTTCGGCGAGGGTCTCGGCCGGCCGGTGAAGCCGCTTTCGGTCAGGCGCTTCACAAACCGATGAGTGTCGAAGGGGATGGCTTCGACCATGATTTGATCTAGCAACTCCACCGGCGCGGGACAAGGAAAATCGGGCCTCCGGCGAGGGTCGCCGCCCCTGCGAAAAGACAATCGCCGCCACTTGGCGACAGGGCCATGAAGCGGCTCGTTCACGCCTTGTTCTTGCCCCGGAAAGCCTCTATGTGGGCTTCATGGAGCATCACAAACCCTTCAAACAGGCGCCCTCCGGGGGGCGCATCGGATGGTAGCCTCCATCGGCGTGGTGGCCTCGCCGTCGCAGGGCGTGAGCTACTATCAGCGCGACGGCTACTATGCACGCGATGATCCGGCGCACCTGGAAGCGAGCGCGTGGACGGGCAAGGGAGCGGAGGCGCTGGGCCTCTCCGGCCCGGTCGACCCCGACACCTTCCAGGCGATCCTGGAAGGCAAGGTGCCGGGCGGCCCGCACCTGGGCAGGCGCGGCAAGGACGGCGAGGTCGAGCACCGGCCCGGCCGGGACGTGACCATGTCGGCGCCCAAGTCGGTCTCTCTGATGGCCTTGATGGGCGGCGACGAACGCATCGTGGAAGCGCACGACCGGGCGGTGACGACCACCCTCGGCTGGATCGAGAAGAACGCGGTGCTCACGCGGATGCAGGACGGGAAGACCGGGGCGATGGTCCACGCGGGCGGCCAGAAGACGGTGGTGGCGACCTTCAGGCATGACACCTCCCGCAACCTCGACCCCCAACTCCACACTCACAGTGTAATAGCCAACATGGTGCAGGGCGCGGACCACCGCTGGCGCACCATGGTGAACGACGGCCTCTACCGCCAGCAGAAGGCGATCAGCGCGATCTACCGGGCGGAGCTGGCCGAAGGGGTCGCGCGGCTGGGATACGGGATCGAGCGGACGCACGCGGACGGGCGCTTCGAGATCGCCGGCGTTTCGCGCGAGGTGATCGAGGCCTTCTCCACCCGCCGCGCGGAAATCGAGGCGGCCATGAAGGATCGCGGCTTCGACGACCCCTCGGACAACAAGCGCATGGCGGACCGTGCGGCGCTGATGACGCGGGCGGCCAAGCGCGACGTGGACAAGGAGGCACTGCGAGGTGTCTGGGAGCGCCAGGCGCAATCGCTCGGGTTCTCGCCCGGGGCGGTCATGGACCGGGCCGCGGAGCGCGAGCCGGAGACCTCGACCTGGGGACCGGCAAGCCGGGAGGCGCTGCTCTCAGGCGGGGAGTACTTCGTGACCGGCGCAGTGGACTGGGCGGTGGAGCACCTGTCGGAACGCCAGGCGGTGTTCTCCCATGCCGATCTTCTGGCGGTGGCGCTATCCGCCGAGCCGGGCTCGGCCACGCTCCAGGAGGCGGAGTGTGCGATCGAGGTGCTGGAGCGGGACGGGAAGCTTCACGGGGCCATCGGCCCGGAGCACGGCAGGCACTGGGCCACGGAGGCGGCGGTGGCGCGGGAATGGGAGACCGTGGGACTGATGCGGGCGGGCAAGGATGCTGGCGAGCGGCTGATGCGCGGCTGGGTGGCTACGGCGAAACTCCATCGGGGCCGGCTCAACGAGGGTCAGAAGGAGGCGGTGAAGCTCCTGCTCTCCTCAACCGATCGCGTGGTCGGCGTACAGGGCTATGCCGGCACGGGCAAGACAACGATGCTTGATCGCTTCCGGTCCCTTGCGGAGAGCGCAGGCTACCAAGTGAAGGGCCTGGCGCCCTCGGCCTCTGCGGCGCGCACCCTGGGCCGGGAGTCGGGCATCCAGAGCGAGACCCTGCAGCGCTACCTCACCCGTCATGCAGGGGTGGCCGAGGGCCGGGCAACGCCCCGGAGTCTTCGGGACCTGCGCGCGGCGCAGGCCAGGACGGTGCTGGTGGTGGACGAGTCCTCACTCGCCTCCAGCGAGCAGATGCGGGGCCTGCTAAGGATCGCCACCGCGCTCAGGCTTCCCCGCGTCGTTCTGATGGGGGACGAGAAGCAGCTCGACGGGGTGGAGGCCGGCAAGCCCTTCGCCCAGTTGAAGAGCGCGGGCATGGAGACGGCGGTCATGGACGAGATCCTCCGCCAGCGCGACACGGACCTCAGGGACGCGGTCCGGGCCGGTCTCGCGGGCGAAGTGAAGACCGCCTTCGCCAAGCTCGGGGACCGGGTTGTACAGGCGGAACCGGACCGAATCGGCCTCGAAGCCGCGGAACGCTGGCTCTCCCTGTCCCCCGAACAGCGCGAGAGGGCCGGGGTGATCGCCCCGACCCGGGCGCTTCGCGACCGGATCAACGAGACGATCCGGGAGCGGCTCATCGCCGAAGGCGCGGTCTCCGGACCCGCCCGCGGGGTCGGGAAGCTCGTTCCGCGGGGGCTGACCCATGCGGAGATGATTCGGAGCGAGAGCTACGAAGCCGACGACACCGTAATCTTCAACCGCCGCTACAAGACCCTGGGCGTGGAAAAAGGCGACCGCCGCCAGGTCGCACACGTCGATGCCAACACCCGAACCGTCCATCTGAAAGACGATCTGGGCAACGTCGTTGACTGGAAACCAAATCGTATCGCGGCGGCCAAGGGCGGAGTCGAGCTCTTTCGGAGCGAGAGCCTGGAGCTTCGCCGTGGCGACAAGGTGCGCTTCACGCGCAACGATCCCGCCTCCGGGCTCACCAACGGACAGGTGGCGGCGGTGGAATCGGTCGAAAAGGACGGCTTCGGCTTCCGTCTCGAGGACGGTTCGCCCATGAAACTCGGGGAAGGCGATCCCCAACTTCGTCACCTCGACCGCGCCTGGGCGTCCACGATCCACTCGTACCAGGGCCGGACCGTGGACCGGATCATCGCGGCGATGCCCGCCGGCAACCGCGAGTTGGTCAACCAGAAGTCCTTCTATGTCGCAGTAAGCCGGGCGCGCGACCATGCGGAACTCGTCACGGACGATCCGAAACGGCTCGCCGATCAGTTGGAGCGGACCACGGGCGAGCGGGTCGCGGCGCTGGATGCGGTCGCGGAACAGTCAGTACCGGAGCCCGGGAAGCAGGGCGAATTGACCCTTGAGGCGCACGGCGAACGGTCCTGGGAGGCTGGCGATGGGTTGGATCGCGGACAAGAAGCCGAACGGATCGAGATTGGCGAGGCCCTGACCGGCCACGAGACTGGGGCGATGTCGCCGGATCGGGACGAGGAACGGGCGCAGGAATCTCCCGACGCCGGCCAACTGGATCAGGAACTTGCCGAGGAGCGAAGCGAAGGCCGCGGGCCGGAGTCCGAATCCGGTCAGGAAAAGACGCAGGAACCGGTACAGCAGCCGCTCGATCTGGACCTCGGCTTGTAGGGCCTCTCCCTCCCCCTTCCGGCCGAACCCATGGCCGGTTACCACCGAAAATCATCCCGAACCGCAACGCCAAGGCCTTCGGGCCATCCCGTCGCATGAACCGGCCGCGCCGCGCGGTCATCGCCCTGCGCGCGCATGCGCACCTTGGGAAAACGCTGAATCCTTGGGAAAGGACCGTAGCCCCTGCCGGTCGAGTCCCGGCTGTAACCGGAATGTAGGCTACCCAACCCCTTGAATATCCGCGCATGTGTTTTTCCCGAACACGGGAGCGTCGCAATCTGGTACTAGGTTTCCCAAGCCCATGTATAGCGTCCCCGACGCCCCTGGAGCACGGCTGGGCAGTCGAGGCGCCCTCTGACCGGCCCTGCATCGGGATGCGTAGCGTGTGAAGGTAGCTAACGGCCGTCAGGCCGTCCATGAGGACCTGGCGTACGGGCATGATGTCGGGGAAGATGGCAGGGAGGTTCTCGACGGCAAAGCCTCCGTGGCGATTTGAGCGGGAGGGGCGGGGCAGTGCAGAGAATGTTGCGGTGCGGTCCAGGCGGCTCGACCGGCGTGGAGTCCGATACGCTGATGTCGATGCGGGCGCCGGGATGGCCGGCGGGGATGCATGCGCCGGGGTCAGGAGTTCTGCCGGACGAGGCGTCGGCGGCGGTGCGGGTTCACGCGTCTTCGGGGTTGTCAGCTTGGCCGTATCGGTGTAAGGACTCAAAAGAGAGCACCGTGTGCGATGCTTGATGCTCTGGTGCTCTCCGGTGCAGGCGCGTTGCGGGCGCGGAGTCTCGAGTGAGTGGGCAGGAGTCATGTGATGGAGAATATCGTGAACACGACGTCGGGCAGCAGCGAAGAAATCCGGCCCGAGGGGTTGACAAGTCGACGTGAGGTTCATTCCATAATCGAGCCGAGCCGAGCCGAGCCGAGCCGAGCCGAGCCGAGCCGAGCCGAGCCGAGCCGCTACCTGCGTCCGCATGGCGGCGCCGCCTTCACCGCCTAGCACGTCCGTCTTCACCGCCTGAGACTTCCCGCCGCGCTGCCGGGCGCGGCTCCCCCTCCGATACCCGCGGACGAACCGACGGTTCCGCTCACGCACGCGCCAACCGTCCGCACTTCTCCCCGCGCCGTGCAGTCCTGTCGCTGCTGCTGCCGGTTCTGCTGGCCTTGGGTTTCGCATCCGAAGCCGCGGCACAGACCGCGTCGCCGAACGTGCTCTACGAGACGGGTCGGGAAGTGACGATCACCGTCAAGGGCATTCCCGCGAATTTTGGGAATGACACTCCCTGGGTAGAAGCTACGGCCAATCTATCCGATACAGCTATCACGCAGTCGAGCAACTGCGGAAGACGGTCTGGCGCGGCGGATTTCTGTTTGGCCCCGGGTGATGCCGCAGGCTGGAACAGTACAGCCCGGGCGCTCACCTTCCCGGTCACGGTGTTTGCCGATACCGCAACGGAAAGCGACGAGACTTTCTCTGTCATCGTTTACAGCAATAACTTTTCGCACAACTTTGAACTCACCTTCACCATCAAGGACGGCCTGCCGCCTCCCAAGCCGTTCGTGAGCGTGGAGGCGCGCGATGCGGCGATCGACGAGGGCGGGACGGCGCGTTTCCGGCTGCACGTGAAGCGCCCGGCCGGGGAGACGGCCGCGGCCGTGACTGTCCAGATACATGTAGGGGAGCCGACGGGGCAGTATTCGGGGACCAGCCTCACCACGCAAACAATTCCGGCGAGCGCGACCTCGAAGGACTTCAGCGTCGCCACCAGTGCGACGACCGCGACCGAGCTCGACAGCCATGTCACCGTGAACATCATTGGCGACGATGCCTACGGCGTCGGCACTCCCGGGCGCGCGCGGATCGCGGTGCGCGACACGTCGGCCGACACTGCGCCGACGCCGGAGTGGGACTGCCAGGCATGGCCGGGCCGTCTGGCCGTCGAGGGGGACACGGTGAAGGTATGGGTGTACCGGATGGCGGCCGGACTGCGCGCGCGCCTGCCGGCGCCGCGTCCGGAGACGGTGACGGTGACGATTGCCGACCAGGCGGGCTCCACGCGCGACTTTGTGGCGGGCACGCTCACGCGCCAGGTGTTGTTCGACCATCTCTCGACCCTGGAACTCTTCGAGTTTCCGACCGTGAAGGACACGGCGAGCGGGCATGACGGGATCGTGACGGTGAGCCTGCCGGGAGGCGCGAGCTGCGAGGTCCGTATGCAGGACGATGTCGCGCTGACGGCGTCCTTCGGGACGGCGGCGCGGCTGGAGCGGCGGGAGGCCGATGCGACCTACCGGATTCCGGTGGTTCTGTCGGGGGCGCGGCGTGTCGACGGCCCGGCCTTCGACCTGCACTACAGCGTGTCGGGAACGGCGACCCGGGGGGTGGACTACACGGTGCCGGGCACGGTGAGGATGCTGGAGGGCAACAGCTTTGTGTACATCCCGGTGACGGTCATCGACGACCGCCACGAGGACAGCGGCGAGACGGTGGTGCTGACGCTGACCGCCCGGCCGGAGTACGGGCTGGGGACGCCGCACGAAGTGAAGATGGTGCTGACCAACGACGACCCCGACGCGGCGCCGGCCGACGGGACGGCGGCGCCGGTCGCGCGCTGCGCGGCGGACTTGCCGGCGAACGCGGTGAGCGTCGCGGAGGTCGAGGGCTGGCGGGACGATCCCCGGCACCGGAGCAATGCGGCGCATGTGGAGCGCTGGAACCGGGTGCTGGCGGCGCTCGACCCGGGCAGGGGCGCGGGCACGGCGATGACGGCTTCGGAGGCGCAAGAGTTTGCCGACAGGGGCTGGTCGCGATGGGTGCGGGCGGCGGATACGCTGGAGGCGGTCGAGACCTGCCTGGCCGCGACGACGGCGCCTTCTCCGGTGCCGGAGGTTTCGATCGAGGGCGTTGCGGCGGCGGTCGAGGGCGGCGCGGCGCGCTGGCTGGTGACGCTGAGCGCGGCGCCTGCGACGGCGCTCACGGTGAACCTCGCGGTCTCGGAGGCGGCGGGGAGCGACTTCGTGGCGGCCGGCGACGAGGGCGCGCGGAGCGTGACGGTGGCCGCGGGCCACCGCGCGGCGATCTTCACGGTGACGACGGTGGGCGACGCCGTGGACGAGCCGGACGGCTCGGTGACGGCGACGCTCGCGGCGGGCGCGGGCTACACGGTGTCCCCGACGGCGAACGCGGCCACGGTGTCCGTGGCGGACGACGACGCGCCGGCGGCCCTCGCCCCGGTCGCGCGCTGCGCGGCGGACTTGCCTGCGAACGCGGTGAGCGTCGCGGAGGTCGAGGGCTGGCGGGGGGACCGTAGCGGCACGGCCCATGTCGAGCGCTGGAACCGGGTGCTGAAAGCGCTCGACCCGGGCAGGGGCTCAGGCACGGCGATGACGGCGGCGGAGGCGCAGGAGTTTGCCGACAAGGGCTGGCAGCGCTGGGTGCGGACTGTGGAGACCCTGGAGGCGATCGAGACCTGCCTGGCCGGGACGACGCCCCCGCCGCCTCTGGCGGAGCCGGAGATTTCGATTGCCGGCGGCGCGGGCGTGACCGAGGGCGGTTCGGCGACCTTCACCCTGACCGCCACCCCGGCGCCGTCGGCGCCGCTCGCGGTGGACGTGACGGTGACGGAGGCCGGCGGCTATGCCGCGGCGGGGACGCACCGGGTGACGATACCGACCGGCGGCACGGCCGTGCTGAGCGTCGCCACGGCGGGCGACGACGCGGACGAGCCGGACGGCTCGGTGACGGCGACGCTGGCCGCCGGCGCGGGCTACACGGTCTCCGCCACGGCGAAGGCGGCGACGGTATCGGTGGCGGACGATGACGACCCGGCGCCTGCGGTGCCGGAGATTGCCATCGCCGCCGGTCCCGGCGTGACCGAGGGCGCTACGGCGACCTTCACCCTCACGGCGAACCCGGCGCCTGCGACGCCACTTTCGGTGACGCTCGCAGTGTCGGAAGCCGCGGGCAGCGACTTCGTGGCCGCGGGCGGCGAGGGAACGCGGACGGTCACCATCCCGGCCAATGCGACCGGGGCGACCTTCACCGTCGCGACCCAGGGCGACGCCTCGGACGAGCCGGACGGCTCGGTGACAGCCACACTCGCCGCCGGGACCGGCTACACGGTGTCCACGACGGCGAAGGCTGCCACGGTGTTTGTGGCGGACGACGACGCCCCGGCGCCTGCTGCGGGGACGCCGACGGTGTCGATCTCGGACGCGCGCGAGAAGGAGGGCGCCTACACCCGGATGATGTTCACGCTGACGCTGAGCAGGGCGCTGAAGAACGGTGCGCTGGTCTATCTGAGCACGCGCGACACGGGCGCCGGCGCGGGCCACGCCACGGCGGGCCGGGACTACAAGCCGCGGCGGGAGCTGCTCGTCCCGATCTATCCGGGCAGGCGCTCGCAACAGGTCTGGGTCTACCTGCTCGACGATCTGCACGACGAGGGGGAGGAGACCTTCGAGCTTCACATCACGCGCGCCGAGGCCCGGAACGCGAGGGATATCGAGGTGGCCATCGGCGACGGCGTGGGGGTCGGGACCATCGTGAACGACGACCCGATGCCGGCGGCGTGGCTCGCGCGGTTCGGCCGTGCGGTGGCGGAGCAGGCTCTGGAGGGGATATCGGGCAGGCTGGAGGCGGCGCGCACGCCGGGGATGCAGGGCAGCCTCGGCGGGCACGCCATCGGCGCCGACCCGTGGTCCGGAGACCGTGCGGATGCCGCGGGCGGGGACCACCTCCTCGCCGGCTACGGGAGCGGAGCCGGACAGGAGCGGTGGCGCACCCTGACGGGACGCGAGCTGCTGCTGGGGAGCCGCTTCACGCTGAGCGGGGGGAAGGACGCCTCGGGCGGCAGCATTGCATTTTGGGGCCGGGCTGCGCAGGCAACGTTCGACGGCGAGGAAGGGACGCTCTCTCTGGACGGCGAGGTGATCACGGGGATGCTGGGCGCGGACTATGCGCGCGGCAGGTGGCTCGTGGGGCTCGCGCTTTCGCAGAGCGAAGGCGAAGGCGGCTACCGGGACAGCGGAACGGGCGGGATGCCTCCTCCCGGCGGGACGGAGCCACAGTCCGCCATGGCGGGCACGGTGGAGTCGTCGCTGACCGCGGCGATTCCCTATGCGTCGCTGCGTGCGTCGGAGCGGCTGAGGCTTTGGGGCGCGGCGGGGTTCGGCACGGGCGATGCGGAGCTGAAGGCCGGGGACGGCCAGACCATGAAGGCGGACACGGACTGGAGGATGGCGGCCGGGGGACTGCGGGGCGGCCTGCTCGGGGATCCCGGAGGCGGCCCGGCGCTGGCGGTGACGTCGGATGCGCTGTGGGCGCGCACGGGCTCGGACCGGGCGGAGTCCGACGTGACGCGGCTGCGGCTCGGTCTGGAGGGTAGCTACCACATGGAGCTGGAAGGCGGAGCAAGCCTGACGCCGAAGCTGGAACTCGGGGCGCGCCATGACGGAGGGGATGCCGGGACGGGGTTCGGGATGGAGGTTGGCGGCGGGGTCGCGTGGGCGGCCCCTGCGCTGGGCCTCTCTTTTGACATCGAGGGCCGGACGCTTGTGGCGCACGAGGCGGAGGGGCTCGAGGACAGCGGCTTCGCCGCGTCTCTGGCCTTCGACCCGGACCCGGCGACGCAGAGAGGCCCGTCCTTGAGCCTGCGCCAGGACTTCGGCGGCCGGGCCAATGGCGGGCTCGACGCGCTGTTCGCCAACGACCCGTTGGCCGACCGGACAGGGAGCGGGGCGGAGAGCCGCTGGACGGCGGAGGCGGCATACGGGTTCCCGGCCTTGGGCGGCCGCTTCACCGCAAGCCCCCATGTCGGGCTCGGCCTGTCGAACACCGCGCGCGACTACACGCTCGGCTGGCGGTTGACGCCGGAGGGCGCGGGCGCCCCCGACTTCTCGTTCGGCGTCAGCGCGACGCGAAGGGAGGGCGACCGCGAGGCGCCCGAGCAACGGGTCGGGTTCGAGATCAGGACGAGCTGGTAGGGACCGCGATTCCGGGCAACAGGGACGGCGGCGAGCGATGCCGCCGTCAGTCCGGCCCGCGTGGCCCTTCCGGCGCCGGATCCGCATCCCCCATGGGAACGGCTGCGTTCATGAGCGCTTCGATGCGGTCGGCCACGCGCTGGGCAGGGTCGCGTAGCTGCCCGACGGTCCAGTCCGAGGCGTAGCCCTCGGTGATGTCGTCGTCGCGGGCGTGGTTCACCAGCCGCTTGGTCAACGGGCGCGGCAGCATGAGGTCGCGCTCGGCCACGGTGATGAAGGCGTTGCGCAGCCCATGGAACCAGAACCGGGTTCCGGCGGCCCTGCTGATCTCAACGTGATGGTGACCAATGCCTTTCAGGTGTCCGTCCGCGCTCGTGCGGGACGGGAACACCCAGCCCTCCTCCGCCGGGCCGCCGCCCTCATCCCGGCGGCGCTCGAACACGGCAACCAGTTGCCGGGTGAGCGGAAGCTCCAGCGGCTCTCCGGTCTTGGTCTCCTCCACCCGCAGGATGCGCCGGTCGAGGTCGATGCGCTCCCAGCGGAGCGAGACCACCTCGCCCAGACGCATGCCGGTGTAGGCGCCGATGGCGAAGATGTCCCGGTGGTCGCCCGAAAGCCCCGCGGCCTCCACTCCCGCGCGCCAGCGCGGCAGCACTTCCGAAGGCGCGGAGATGCGCCGCCTGCGCTTCCGGTTGAGACGCCCGCCGCCGGCGATCCAGAGTTCGACCGGGTTGCGCAGTCCCTCGTGGTCGATGCTGGATCGGCGGTAGATGGAGCGCAGCATGGAGACGGCCTGGTTGGCGGTGGCCCAACTGTTCCGTTCGGTGACGGTATGGAAGCGGGCCTCGACGTCGCGGCGGTCGATGGCGTCCAGCGGCCGGGAGAGCCAGTCTCCGAAGCACAGGCGCAGGTTCAGGCGGTAGATCTGGACGGTCCTGGGCTTGCGCCTGGGGTTGGCCTCCATGTAGTCCTCGAAGGCTTGGGACAAAGTGGGCATGCCGCGGGCCTCGGCGCGCTCTTCTGCCGGGTCCGAGCCGCCGGCGACCTTGCCGAGGGTTTCCTGCGCCATGCGCCGGGCTTGCTCTGGGGTGATGCGTCCGAAGCGTCCGAGGGTGACGCGCTTGTTGGGGGCCTTGCGTCCGCCTTCTCCGGCGCGGTAGTTGACAACGAAGGTCTTGGCGCCCGAGGGCTGGACCCTGACACCGAAGCCGGTCAGGCGGTCGTCCCATGCGATCCAGGGCTTGAGGCCGGGCTTGAGGGCCTCGACGGAGCGCTTGGTGAGGGTGGTCTTGACCTTGGCGGTGCGTTTTGCGGTGGGAGCGTCCATGGAGACAGTATGGCTCAGGACACGGAAGAGTTCAACCCCAGATTCAACACCAGAGAAGAAACCGGGGCGCGGACAGGGGTGCGAATGACCGGGCATCGCCCCGAAGGTAAGACTCGAGAGCCTTTGTTTATAGTACGTCTGTCTATTCATGCGCGTCTCCGCGCAGATTGACATATAAAAGCGTCGAGCATGTTGACAAACCCCCAGAGGAGGCTTTCGCGCTCGTCCGCGAGCTGAGTGCCGTCGGGGCCGATGCCGCCCGCGAGGATCTCGAACGCAGCATGCACCGCGTCGAGCGCGTCGTCCTCGTCCCAGACATCCCTGGAATCGAACTCGTCAGTGCCCGGTGTAGCGCCGAAGAGCTGAGCGTTTTCGCAGAATGCCGCCATGACGGATTCGCCCTGGTCTGCAAGGTTGTCGATTTCGTTTCTTTCCATGCTGTCCTCCTCGTGGTTCGGAACTACGTTTCCTGCGCCGGGGCTGGCGTTGACTACCCTGTTCGTGACTTCCATCGCCTTCTCCTTTCCCGTATCGCCCGCCAGTGGAGGAACTCCCTCCGTCTTGTCCCGTTGGAGCACGGCCAGTCACGCGGGGCGGGGGGGCCCCGGGGCGGGGGAGCGCCGGAGCGAAGCGGAGGACCGCCGACGAAGGAGGGGGTTGACGGCGTGCTACGATGGGAGAAGACGGAGGGAGGGCCTACTGTAGAGAATCGCCGGGCTCGGTGGACGAGGCATCCAACCGGGCGGAGCCCGGCAGGAACAGGCCGGGAGGTGCCGAGGGCCTGGCGGGCTACAGCCAAATCGCCCAACGATCGTTCTCGCTCGGCAGGGAGACCGGGGATCGGGCCTTGGGAGAGGAGAGGGGTCCTGTGGCCTGGGCGGCGGGGGCGAAGCGAAGGGAGGAATCAGGAGAGGCCGGAACGAAGGTGTAGGCCGAAGCTGGCCCCAATAATCCGGGAGTCGCAGCGGAAGTGTTCCCGGCCGGAACGGAGAGGAGGACCCCTTCAGGGGTTGGCGCAGAGAGCACGTGTGGAGGCGGCGCAGCGCACCGCTGCCGCGGGCTCAGAACAGAGGGTGGGTATCGAAGAGGGATTGGGCAGTCTCGCGGATGCGATGGCGCTCGTGGACGCGCCTCGGTCCGCGGGGATCCTCATAGAGGTGCACGACGTAGTAGACGCGGCCGGGTGCGAGGATGTCGTCGTGGCGGTAGACGTCGCCGACATGGTCGCCGTCGTCGTCGTAGATGCGGGACTCGTGCGGGGTGATCCGCTTGAAGGTCACGCTGCCCATCACTCTCCCCTCCTTTCGGCCAGCGCGGATGCGGCCCAAGCCGCGGCCCGGGCGAGCACGTGTCCGTGACAAGGTTGAGGATGGCACCAGCAGGCGAACCACATGCCGTCCAGTTCGGCGAGTTCTTCGAACGTGATCTCGCCCGAGCGGATGCGCTCCCAGAGGTCGGCGCGGTAGAGCGCGATGACCTGCTCACGGGTTCCATCGGGCCCGATGCGGAACATGTTGCCCCACCTGGTGCGGCGGTCGATGAGGACGGTGTTGTTGTGCACCTCCGTGTGCGCGAATATGTCGCGGAGCGCGGGTTCGTGTCTGAGGTTGATGACGGCGTCCATATTCTCTCTCCTCTCGCCAGGACTTCGCCCGCTCAGGCCCGCTCCTCTCCGGCTCCCGCGGAGCGGAAGAGCGGAGCAAACCTTGCGGCGAGGACATCGGCGCCGAGCGAAGCGAGGTCGTCGTTGAAGTCGCCGCCTTCCGGAACGATGACCGCGGCGGCGACGCCCGTGCGCGCGCAGCGCCGGGCGAGGCGTTCGGCGGCCCATGCGCCCTCGAAGTCGTTGTCGCGGGCGATGACGAGGCGGCGGCAGGCGGGCGGGATGGAGAAGGAGCCGAGGCTGCCGGCGGAGAGCGCGGCGGCCGCGGTGATGTCCGGCACGGCGGTGACGAGCGACAGCACGGTCTCGATGCCCTCGCCGACGAGGAGCGGAGCGACGCGGTCGGCGTGCGCGCCGAAGCGCACGGCCAGGCCGTGGATGCTGCCGAGGGCTTTCCTCGGCGAGGCCACGTCCGCCTTGGCGGGGCGGCGCGGGTCGAGCCAGGTGCGGTGCACCCCCTGGACGGCGCCGTCGTCGCCGGTCACGGCGGCGACAAGCGCGGGCAGGCGTCGCACCGCCGAGCCTTCGCGGTAGCGAAGCTCCGGATGGAAGCGGAGCGCCGGGAACCGGCAGCGGGCGAGGCCGCGGGCCCGGAGATAGGCTTCCGCATGGGTGCCGTCGATGGAGCGGCATCCCCGCCACAGGCGGCGCGCCGCTTCGGCGGCGTCGTAGTCGCCTGCATCGCCCTTGGCCGGCGAAGCCGGCAGGGCGAGGAAGGCGCGGGCCTCGGCAAGCGCCGCGCGGAGCGTCGGCGCGCCCGTGCGGTGACGAATGATGTCGAGCAGGTCGCCATGGGTGCCTACGGCCGCGTCGGTCCACTTCCCGGGCGT
>JAJDTQ010000079.1 GCA_022827045.1 Candidatus Binatia bacterium | reverse complement strand
GGAAGCGAGCGCCGCACCCAGATGCACATCATCAACGAGGCCGGCCACTTCTCGTACCGGGAGCATCCCGCGGAGTTCAACGAGGTGCTACGGGGCTTCATCGCCGCGCAGCAATAGGGGTAGAGGCGGGCCGCGCCGCGGCATCGTAGCGGGACGATCGTTTCCAACTTGAAAAAACACGGTACATCACCCATCATCCAAGACTACTACGTATGGAGGTAATCCCATGGGCAAATACATGTTCCACACTTCGTACACCGCGAAAGGGCTTCCGGGCCTGCTCAAGGAGGGCGGCAGCCGGCGGCGGGCGGCGTTGACCCAGACCATCGAAGGAATGGGCGGCAGCGTGGAGGGGCTCTACTACGCCTTCGGCGATACGGACCTCTACATCATCGCCGATCTTCCCGACGACGCCACGGCGACGGCCGTGTCGCTCAACATCGCCGATGCCGGCGCCCTCACTGTCAAGGCCACCGTGCTGATCACGCCGGAGACGGTGGACGAGGCGGTCAAGAAGAAGGTGCCCTACCGGCCGCCCGGAGCCCGCGCCGCTCGCGGCCGCAAGTAGGACCTTTAGTGCGGTGTCCCACGCGTCTTTGTAGACGCTTGCGTGGGACACCACACTAGCGGCGGCACCGGCTTGAGCGGGCGCCGGTGTCCCTTTCTCCACCATGCCCCTCGTCAGCTTCGAAGACGTCTCGCTGGAGCTGGGCGACCAGCGGCTGCTGGCGCACGCCGAGTTCGCCATCGAGCCCGGGGAGCGGGTCTGCCTGATCGGCCGCAACGGCGCGGGCAAGACCTCCATGCTCGGGCTCGTCACCGGCCGGCTCCAGCCCGACCACGGCGAGATCCACTACCAGAGCCGCATCCGCGTCAGCGAGCTGGAGCAGGCGCTGCCCGAGGAGCTCGGGCAGACGGTGCGGGAGTACGTCATCACCGGGCTGGCCGACCTGCAGGACCTCATCGACCTCTACCAGCAGCGTTCCAGGGAGGCGCTGGACCGCAAGGGCCTCTTGGAGCTTGAGGCGTTGCACCGGGAGATCGACGCCCACGGCGGCTGGCACGTGGACCAGCGGGTGGAGACGGTGCTTAGCGAGCTGGACCTGCCGGCGGACCGGCGGCTGGAAGAGCTGTCCGGCGGCTGGCAGCGCCGGGTAGGGCTGGCCCGGGCCATCGTCGGCAACGCCGAGCTACTGCTCCTCGACGAGCCCACCAACCACCTTGACCTGAGCACCATCCAGTGGCTCGAGGACCGCGTCTACAACTACGCGGGCGCCGTCCTGTTCATCACCCACGACCGCGCCTTCCTCCGGCGTCTCGCCACCCGCATCGTGGAGCTGGACCGCACCCGCCTCACGAGCTGGCCCGGCACCTACGACAACTACCTGGATCTCAAGGAGAAGAGCCTGGCCGAAGACGCCCGGCGCAATGCGCTGTTCGACAAGCGGCTGGCTCAGGAGGAGGAGTGGATCCGGCGCGGCATCAAGGCACGCCGTACGCGCAACGAGGGCCGCGTGCGCGCCCTCATGGCCATGCGGGAGGAGGCTGCCCAGCGCCTCAAGCCCCCGAGCCAGGCGCGCATCCACGTGCAGCACGGCGGTCAGTCCGGCCGCAAGGTGGTGGAGCTCCGCAACGTCACCCACGGCTACGGCGGCGAGCCGTTGATCCGGAGCCTGTCGCTGCGCATCATGCGCGGCGACCGCATCGGCCTCATCGGCAACAACGGCGTGGGCAAGAGCACGCTCTTGCGCATCCTGGTGGGCGAGATCACGCCCGACTCCGGCACCGTGGAGCAGGGCGCCAACCTGGAGATCGGCTACTTCGATCAACTGCGGCGGGAGCTGGACCCGGAGAAGACCGTGGCCGAGACCGTGGCGGACGGCCGCGACCACGTCTTCGTCAACGGCCGGCCGCGTCACGTGGTGGGCTACCTCAAGGGTTTCCTCTTCAGCCCCAAGCGGGCGCTCAGCCCGGTGGCGGCCCTGTCCGGCGGCGAGTGCAACCGGGTCATCCTGGCCCGGCTGCTGACGCAGCCGGCCAACCTGCTGGTGCTGGACGAGCCCACCAACGACCTGGATATCGAGACCCTGGAGGTGCTGGAGGAGCAGCTCGTGCGGTACCGCGGCACGCTCCTGGTGGTGAGCCACGACCGGAGCTTTCTCGACAACTGCGTCACCAGCACCCTGGTCTTCGAGGACACCGGCCTGATCCAGCGCCACGCCGGCGGCTACAGCGACTGGCTCCGCCGCGGCAAGGCACTGGCCGTCACCGACGACCCCAACCGCAAGGGCGCTCCGGAGCCGCTCCCGGAACGACGCGAGCGCTCCCGGCCGGCCAAGCTCAGCTATCATCTGCAACGGGAGCTGGACGAGCTCCCGGACCGCATCGAAGCCATGGAGCAGGCGGTGGCCACGCTGGAGGAAAAGACCCAGCAGCCGGACTTCTACGCGCGGCCCTTCGCCCAGGTCCAGCCCGTCCTGGACGATCTCAAGACCGCGAAGGTGACCCTCGACGAGGCACTGGAGCGTTGGACCGAGCTGGAGACCCTGAAGGAGGAGGCGGAGCGGCGCTAGCACATTGCCTGCCCCCTTAACTTCCGATAAGAAGGTGTGCGGAGACACCCATGAGAAAACAACGACTGTCAGTGGCCGGGCGCAATTCGATGCGGGTCGACGCGGTGGAGAAGGTGTCCGGCAAGGCGTTCTACACCGGGGACATCGAGCTTCCGGGCATGGCGTATGCGAAGATCCTGAGGAGCCCGCTGCCGCATGCGCGGATCCTCAAGGTCGACGCCGGCAAGGCGAGGGCCCTGCCCGGGGTCATCGACGTCCTCACCCGGGACGAGATCACCGATCTCAACTACCTGTACGGCGCCACCTACAAGGACCAGTCGGTGGTGGCGACGGACAAGGTCCGCTACGTCGGCGACCCGGTGGCGGCGGTGCTGTCCGCGGACGAGCTGGTGGCGGAGGAGGCGCTGGCGCTCATCGACGTGGAGTACGAGGAGCTGCCGTTCGTGGACAACGTCGACGACGCCTTGGCGCCGGGGGCGCCGCAGGTGCACGAGGGCGACGTGGCCAAGGCCGAGCTGCGGGGGTCGAGTTACGGCGCGCCGGCGCGCTTCAAGGGCACCAACGTGTGCTACCACTTCGGCTACTCCCGTGGCGACGTGGATGACGGCTTCGCCAAGTCCGACCACATTTTCGAGGACGTCTTCCGCTTCTCCAAGGTGCAGCACTACTCGCTGGAGCCCCACATCTGCGTCGCCCACTACGACGGCGAGCGGCTGACGGTGTGGAGCTCGTGCCAGGACCCGTTCACGCTGCGCGGCCATCTGGCGGGGATCTTCAAGCTGCCCCTCAACCGGGTGCGGGTGGTGGTGCCCTACGTCGGCGGCGGCTACGGCGGCAAGCTCTACGTCAAGGCCGACCCCATCGCCGCGGCGCTGTCGGTGCGGAACGGCCGCCCGGTCAAGCTGGCCATGAGCGTCAACGAGAGCTTCAAGACCGTGACGCGCCATCCCGCGCGCATCCGCATCAAGACCGGGGTCAGCAAGACGGGCGAGATGGTGGCGCGGGAGCTGGAAGTCTACATGGACACCGGTGCCTACGCGGACGCCGGCCCCCGAGTGACGCAGAAGGCGGGCTACCGCGCCGTGGGCCCCTACCGCGTGCCTCACGTGAAGATCGACGCCCACGGGGTCTACAGCAACACGGTGCCGGCCGGGGCTTTCCGCGGCTTTGGCGCGGTGCAGGTGGCCTGGGCCTACGAGTCGCAGACGGACATGATCGCCAAGCGGCTCGGCATGGATCCGCTGGAATTCCGCCTCAAGAACCTGCTGGACAAGGGCGAGCCCTACACCCCCGGCGATACGCCGGTGGACTGCGACCTCAAGCAGGGGCTCCGCAAGGTAGCCCGGGCGCTGGACTGGAAGAAGTCCTCCGGACCCAACGTGGGCAAGGGGCTGAGCGTGTGCCTGAAGGACGCCGGCGGCACCTACAAGGTGGCCGGCGCCACCGTGAAGATGTCGTCGGACGGGAGCGCGGTGCTGCTCACCGGCACCGTCGAGGTGGGACAGGGGTGTCGCACGGCGCTCAGCCAGGTGGTGGCGGAAGAGCTGGGCATCGAGCTGGAGCAGGTGTCGGTGGCCCAACTGGATACGGACGTCACCCCGTTCGACGTCTCCACCAGCGCCAGCAGCTCCATGACGGTCATGGGCCTGGCAACCCAGCGGGCGGCCCAGGACGTGAAGAAGCAGTTGCTCAAGGCTGCGGCCAAGGTCATGCGTGAGAAGGCGGCCGACCTCTCGCTCAAGGGCGGCCGGGTGCGCGCCGGCAAGGGCCGCGGGGTGGCCTATAGCGACATCATCTCCGAGTACTTCGGCAGCTCCGCCACCGAGATCGTCGGCCGGGGCGTGTACCAGGACAAGAAGAGCAAGACCGCGGTGCTGGGTTCCCCCACCACCTTCTGGGAGGTGGGCTGGGGCGGCGTCGAGCTGGAAGTGGACCCGGATACCGGCGTCGTCCGCATCCTCAAGTACGTGTCCATGGCGGACGTGGGCCGCGCCATCAACCCGTTGCAGTGCGAGGGACAGGACGAAGGAGGGGTGGTTTTCGCCATCGGGCACACGTTGCTGGAAGACATGGTGTACGAGGACGGCCAGCTCCTGAACCCGAACCTCATCGACTACCGCGTGCCCAACTTCCACGACCTGCCCGAGAACTTCATTTCGGAGTTGGTGGAGAGCGGCAACGGCCCCGGTCCGTTCGGCGCCAAGGGCATGGGCGAGGGCGGCGTGCTGCCGGCCGCGTCGGCCATCGCCGCGGCGGTGGAGGACGCCGTGGGGCTCAGAATCTGCGACCTGCCGCTGTCGCCCCCGAAGATCTGGCAGCGGCTGCAGGAGCGCGAGAGCGCCGGCTAGGAACCCGAACCCGAAAGGAGCCCATCATGTCAGACCCGACCCGTTTCCGAGCCATGGTCGTCAGCGAGAACGAGGACAAGACCTTCTCCCGCGCCATCACCGAAAGGACGGTGGACGACCTGCCGGAAGGCGACCTGCTCGTTTCGGTGGCCTATTCGTCCCTCAACTACAAGGACGCCCTGTCCGCCTCCGGCAACAAGGGCGTGACCCGCAACTTTCCCCACACTCCGGGCATCGACGCCGCGGGCACGGTGGTGGAGAGCAGCTCCGCGGATTTCGCCAAGGGCGACGACGTCGTGCTCACAGGTTTCGACTTGGGCTCCAACACCGACGGCGGCTACGCCGAGTACGTGCGGGTGCCGGCCGGCTGGGCGGTGAAGCGTCCGGACGGGTTGAGCCACAAGGAGAGCATGGTCTACGGCACCGCCGGCTTCACTGCGGCCCTGTCGGTGCTGCGGCTCCAGGAGTCCGGGGTGACGCCCGAATCGGGCGACGTGCTGGTGACCGGCGCCACCGGCGGCGTCGGGTGCCTGGCCGTGGCGATCCTGGCCCAGGCCGGCTACCGGGTGGTGGCGTCCACCGGCAAGGAGTCGGAGAAGGATTTTCTGACGAGCCTGGGCGCGGCCGACGTGATTTCCCGCGAGGAAGCGGACGACCAGTCCGGGAGGCCGTTGCTGAAGGGGCTGTGGGCCGGCGTCGTGGACACCGTCGGCGGCAACATCCTCGCCACCGCCATCAAGGCCTCGAAGTACGGGGGCGTGGTGACCTGCTGCGGCAACGTGGCCTCGATCGAGCTGAACACCACGGTCTTCCCCTTCATCCTTCGCGACGTGCGCCTCATCGGCGTTGCGACCCCCGACTGCCCGGCGGACATCCGCGCCACCCTGTGGCAGAAGATGGCCGGCGAGTGGAAGCTCCCCAACCTCGACGCCGTCACCATCGACTGCACGCTGGACGAACTGGACGGCCACATCGAGAGCATCCTCAAGGGCGGGGTGCGCGGCCGCGTGGTGGTGGACCTCTCGCGCTGAGGAAGGGCGCCATAACCGGGGGATCGCCATGGCATCGTGGATGGTAGGCATCGATACCGGAGGCTCCTTCACCGATCTGATCGCGTTCGATCCCGGCACCGGCGAACGGCGCATCGCCAAGGTGCCGTCGAGGCCGGATGACCCGTCGGCCGCGGTGATGGATGCCCTGGACGAGCTGTTCCGGTCCGGGGTCGGCCCGTCCGCCGTCGAATTCCTGGTCCACGGCACCACGGTGGCGACCAACGCCATCCTGGAAGGGAAGGGCGCGCGCACCGGCCTCTTGATCACCCGCGGCTTCCGGGCGGTCTACGAGGGGCGCGGCTGGTCGCAGCCGGCGCCCGAGGACCTGGCGGATCCCTTCTACGTCAAGCCCACGCTCCTGGCCCCGCAGTCGCTGACCGAAGAAATTACCGAGCGCCTCGATTACCTCGGCAACGTGCAGACGCCGCTCGACGAGGACGACGTCCGGCGCGCGGTCGCAAGCCTGAGGGAGAAGGAAGTCGAGGCGGTGGCCGTCAACTATCTCTTCAGCTTCCGTAACTCCGAGCATGAGGAGAGGACGGCGGCGATCATCTCCGAGATGGCGCCTGAGTGGCGCGTGTCGGTCTCCTCTCGCATTCTGCCCACCATCCGCGAGTATCCCCGTCTTTCCACCACCGTCATCGATGCCTTCGTGGGCCGGTCCATGCAGGACTACCTGTTGCGGTTGGTGGAGAGGTTGCAGGCCGCCGGCATCGAGACGCCTCAGATCTTCCTCATGCAGTCCAACGGCGGCCTGATGCGCATGAACGTCGGCGCACGCTATCCCAACCAGACGCTGCTCTCGGGTCCGGCCGCCGGGGTGGTGTCCGGCATCGAGCTGGCGGCGCTGCTGGGACGCAGGAACCTCGTCACCTTCGACATGGGCGGCACGTCCACCGATATCAGCGTGATCCGCGACGGGCGGTCCGAGGAGACCACCGCCGGCCGGATCGCGGGACAGGACCTCGCGACGCCGATGCTGGCCGTCCACACCCTGGGCGCCGGTGGCGGCACCATCGCCTGGATCGGCAACGACGGCCTCATGAAGGTCGGACCGCAAAGCGCGGGCGCCGACCCGGGACCGGCCTGCTACGGCAGGGGCGGCGAGCTGCCGACCGTGACCGACGCCAACCTCCTGCTGGGCGCCCTGGGCGACAGCAGCGCCCTCGGCGGGCGGCTGCGGCTGGACCGCGCCCGCGCCGAGGCTGCCGTCCGCACGGGTCTGGCCGAACCCCTCGGCCTCGACGCGGTGGAGGCGGCGGCCGGGATTCTCAAGATCGTCAACAACAATATGGCGGTGGAGCTCCGGCTTGCGCTGCAGTACCGCGGCGTCGATCCGCGCGATTTCGTGCTGGTGGCCTTCGGCGGCGCCGGGCCCCTGCACGCCGGCGTGCTGGCCGACGAGCTCCGGATTCCCGCTGTGCTGGTGCCGCCGAACCCCGGCCTCAACAGCGCCCTGGGGCTGCTTCAGACCCAGGTGCGGCATCTCTACCTGCTGTCGGATCTCGGCCTGGTGAGCGGCTACGATCCCGCGCGTATGAATCAGCGCTTCGAGGAGCTGCGTCTCCGGGCAGAGGAGGACATCCGCGAAGAGCAATTCGAGCTCTCGGAGGCGGTTTTCAGGCGCCAGGTCGATATGCGCTATCTGCACCAGGGTTACGAGCTTTCGGTGGACTGTCCGGAGCAGGAGATCGTGGAGGCGGACAAGGCCGGGCTCAAGGCGGCCTTCGACGATCTCCACGGCAAGGTGTACGGGCTGAGCGCCAAGGACGAGGACGCCGAGATCGTGACGTTCCGGCTGCTGGCGGAGATCGCCGTGCCGCGGCTTACGCCGCCGCCACTGGAATCCGGAGAGGCAAGCGTCGAGCATGCCGTCATCGGCCGGCGGCCTTTGTTCGACCTGGAACGCGGAGAGTTCCTGGAGGCCGTGGTGCTGGACCGGGGCCGGCTGCTGGCCGGCAACCGGATAGACGGGCCTGCCGTGATCGAGCAGCTGGATGCGACGACGGTGTTGTCCGAGTCGCAGCATGCCACGGTCGATACGTTCGGGAACATCGTCATCGAGAGGGGCCCATGAGTCTCGTCAAGGGGAGGACGCCATGAGTCTTGACCCGATCACCAGCGAAGTCGTGTTGAGCCGGCTGCGGGAAGTTACCTCGTCCATGGCGCACGCGCTGTTCCACAGCGGCTACTCGCCGATCCTGCGCGAGTCGCAGGACGGCACCGCCGGGCTCACCGACGGCACCGGGCGCGTGATCATGGTCGGCGGAGGCCTGCAATATCATTCCTTGCTGTATTCGCAGGCGGTGGCCGGCGTCCTGGAACGCTACCCGGCGGAGGAGATGAGGGAGGGCGACTCTTTCGTTTCCAACGATCCCTACAAGGCGGGAAACAGCCACGTCCCCGACATGGTGGTGGCCACCCCTGCGTTCCACGACGGCAGGGTGGTCGCTTTCGGAGTCAGCGTGGCGCACAAGGCCGACGTCGGCGGCCTCGTGCCGGGCTCCAGCGGCGCGGCCTCGCGCGAGATCTTCCACGATGGGATCCTGCTGCCGCCGGTGCGGTTCACCACCGCCGAAGGCGTCCTGCCCGAGGTGGAGGCGATCCTTCGCAACAACAGCCGCATTCCGGACGTGGTGCTGGGCGACCTGCGCGGACAGGTCGGCGCGACGAAACTCGGCGCGAGCCGGTTCCAGGAGCTGCTGCAGGAGTATGGCGCGGACACGTTGCTGGGCACCATCGATGAGTTGATGACTCGGACTACCGCCCGGGTGCGGAAAGAGATCGCTTCGTGGCCGGACGGGGAGCACGAGGCGGAAGGGTTCCTCGATCACGACGGCGTGGACCGCTCCAAACCCGTGCGCATCCACGTCCGGGCCGTCAAGGCCGGGGACCGGTTGACGCTCGATTTCTCCGGCAGCGACCCCCAGGCCCCCGGACCCGTGAACACCACGCGGGTCACGGCCCGCGCGGTTTCCACGCAGGCGGTCCTGGCGGCATCGGATCCGAGCATCCCGATGAACGCGGGAGCGTTCGAGGCCATCGAGTTCAACTTGCCCCCGGGACGCGTGATGAGCCCGCAGTTCCCGGCCACCGTCAACCACTACTTTCCGACCTCTCACCTGGTCTACAATTGCGTTCTCGCCGCCATCGGAAAGTTCAACCCGAACCGGGCGGTGGCCCCTTCCGGCCTCGGCACCGGCGCCATCGCGGTGGGCTACAAGGAAAGCCGCTCGGCGGGCCGTCCGACGGTCCAGTACGAGATCATGATCACCTCGCTGGGCGGCACCAGCGACCATGACGGCGCCGCCATCGTCATGCCGGTCAACCATTTCGCCCCCGGCACGCCGGTGGAGATCCTCGAGACCGAATATCCCGTTGGCGTCCGCCGCTACGATATCTGGCAGGACTCGGCCGGCGCCGGGCGTTGGCGCGGCGGCACGGGTTTCATCCGTGAGTACGAGTTCCTGACCGACTGCACGCTCACGATCCGCTCGGCAAACCATCAGCAGGCTTCATGGGGCCTGAACGGCGGCGGTAGCCCGCCCAACTCCAGGACCACCATCCAGAACCCCGGCGAGGACCCGGCCGAGGTCGACATGCTGGAAACCCGCCCGCTCAAATCCGGCGCCAGGCTCGCCATCTACCGCAGCGGAGGCGGCGGCTACGGCGATCCCAGAGAACGGCCCGCCGAGCTGGTGCAGAAGGACGTGGACGACGGGTACGTGTCGCGGGAAAAGGCCCGGGAAGCGTATGGGCTGGCGGACGGGGAGGGTTGAGCCGGTCTAAGTGTCCCGCACGCTTGGGTGAAAGAGTTCCTCCACCGGATACGGTGCATCTATCAGGGTCTGGTCGGTCAGGTACTTCATGAAGCGTTCGAGGCAGCGGCGGTTGGCCGCCAGGCCCGACGGCCATATGTCAGCGCCGAACAGGTCCCGTTCCTCCTCCAAATCATTGCGCGCGAACGCCAGCTCGGCATAGCCCGGGTCGTCGTAGAATTCCGCCGCCTGGGATTTCGAGTCCTCCCACATATCCATCAGCGCGCGCGGCAGGTCGGGGTGGCGGTCGGCTATCTCCTGCTTGTAGACCAGCACGTGCATGATCGGATAGTCGCCATGTATCCTGAAATAGCGGGCGCATTCGTTCTTGGTGTCCGGGAACAGCCGGTGCACCGATCCTTCGCGCAGGCCCTCCAACAGCCTCGGCGGCGGATGCGGGTGGATCATCATGGCAAGATCGCCCTCGATCAGCGCGTCGGGGGCGCTGGGCTCGTCGATCAGGGTCAGATCGGCTGCCTCACGGCCCGGCCAGTCGATGAGCTCGGAGCTCATGGTCTGCCAGTCGAGCTCCTGCCAGGGCACGCCATACTCGAACGCGAGGTCGCCCTTGGCCAGCACCGACATGGTGGTCTGGAAACTGCGGCAGCAGACCTTCCGGCCGATCAGATCCGCCGGCTTCTCGATCCCGGCGGCGGCGCTGACGAACATGTGGTTCTGGCTGAACAGGCGGCGCGGGAACACCGGCGTCGCCGTGTAGTCAAGCCCGCGGCTCTTGGCCGTCAGATAGGACGAGAGCGACATCTCGCAAATATCGAACTCGCCGCCGCTCATGAAACGCCGGTGGCGGTTGATGCCGTCGCGCCGCGGCGGCGCCATGCCGACCTCGAGCACCTTCAGGTCGATGCCGTCCGGCGGCGAGACCATCCCCATGAAAAACGGGACGTGCCGGTCGTATCGCTCGAGCGCGATGGTCAATTCCGTCGACATATCGAGGTCTCCCTCGCCTTACCCGTCCCACTTAAACAGCCGCTCGGCATTGCCGTGGCGGATGAGCTCCTTGGTCTCTTCCGAGAGGTTCTGGTTGACGGCGAGGAGCTGGACGTCACGGAACTTCATGCTGCCGCCGGGGTCGTCGTGGGGGTAGTCGGTGGCGAACAGGAAGCGTTCGGGTCCGAGGAACTCGATGGCGTCGGGCAGCGCGGCTTCCTCGGTCTCGATGGTGAAGTAGAAGTTGTTGCGGAAGTAGTGGCTGGCCGGCCTCTTGTTCTTCTCCAGGAACACCTCGGGTCCATAGAAGGCACGGTGGCGCCGCAGCTTGGCCTTGACCCCGCGCATGACGTCGGCATCAGCGTCCCCGTCGTAGTCCACCGGAGGTCCGGCGAAGGCCGCGTCCAGCCTTTCCACCAGGGGCTTGATGAAGCCCGTGCCCGCCTCGGTGAAGATGAACTGGAGGCCGGGGAAGTCATCGAGTAACCCGCTGGTGACCAGCGACACCAGGCTCACTTGCCCTTCCTGGGGCGCGAAGAGGTAAAGGCCGTCCTTCTGGAAGTTTGGAAGGTTGCTGATGCGGTGGCCGTGCTGGATGTTGTGGAGGAAGATGGGCATCTCCATTTCCTCCGCCCGGGCGAAGAACGGCCACAGCTCCCTGTGGCTTCCGAGGCTCTCGCCATAGGGATGGTCCTGCACCGGATACACCTTGTCCAGCACCACCGCGCAAAACCCTTCCTTCTGCGCCCACTCCATCTCGCGGATGGCCGCTGGCACGTCCTGGAGTTGCACGATGGCCACGCCGACGAGGCAGTCGTGGCGCTCCATCATGCGCAGGTTGGACAGGTTGTAGGAGCGGGCGATGGCGGAGGCGAGGGCCGGCTCGATCATATAGGTCCACCAGCCGGAGAACTGCGGCAGCACGAACTGGCTGTCCACGCCCAGCACGGGCATCTCGTCGAGCCGCACCTGGAGGTCTACCAACCCTTTCATCTTTGCGCCGGATCCCGGAGGACCCAGCGGTGTGACCCCGGGCACCTCAGGCGGCCCGCCTGGAAAGTCGATGTCGACGAGCAGCCCCTCCTCGCTGTAGCGCGGGATCGGTGCCTTGTCCCGTAACTCCTCGGGCACGTAGTCAAAGGCGTCCTCGGGCATGATGTGGGTGTCGCAGTCGATGATCACTGGGAATCCTCCTCGGAGATTTCTAGCTATTAGCGCCGTTGGCCGGTGTTGGCAAGCCGGCCGAGGCGCACTTGTGGCCTTCGCGCGCCCGGCGTAGATTCTCCACCATGTGCGGTCGCTACACTCAGACGGCGAAGCTCCAGGATCTCATGGACCGTTCTGCAATATTAGTGACTTCATGCAAGCATTTTCGCTAGGTTAGGAGTCTAATGTTTCTAGCCGTAATCGATACGCAACCTGATCGGATCAATACCCAGTCCGCGCGAGCGGGCGCATGTCGGTAAACGATGGAATGGACGCCCCCTCCCGACGGCATCGAAATGTGCCAAGGTGGCGGTAGTATGAACGCCACGACGAAGGAGGAGGCATCCATGGAAAAGGTTACCATGATCGGGATCGACTTGGCGAAGCGAAGCTTTCAGGTGCACGGGGCGCGGGCCGACGGGGCGGTAGCGTTCCGGAAGAAGTTGAGCCGGGAGAAGCTGCTAGACTTTGTTGCCTCGCAGCCGCGATGCATCGTAGCGATGGAAGCGTGCGCGAGTGCTCACTACTGGGGGCGGGAGATCCTGCAACTGGGGCACGAGGTGAAGTTGGTCCCGCCGATCTACGTGAAGCCGTTCGTGAAGCGCCAGAAGAACGACGCGGCGGACGCGGAGGCGATCTGTGAGGCGGCGCAACGACCGACCATGCGCTTCGTGGCGGTGAAGACCGAAGAGCAGCAGGCCCGGGGGATGCTGTTCCGCACGCGGGACCTGCTGGTGCGCCAACGGACGCAGACCATCAACGCTCTGCGGGGTCACTTGGCGGAGTACGGCGTCATCGCTCCGCAGGGGCCGGCTCATGTCGGCGGGCTGGCGCGGGCCGTGGAGGATCCGGACTCCGGGCTGCCGGAGCCGGTCCGGGAGTTGGGCGGGCTTCTGCTCGCTCAGATCGCCGAGATTGAGGAGAAGATCGCCGGCCTGGAGACCGATCTCGATGCCTGCGCGCGCCAGGACGAAGAGGCCGCGCGACTGATGACGATACCGGGAATCGGGCCGGTTACGGCGATGGCTCTCCAGGCGTTTGCACCGCCGATGGAGAGCTTCCAGCGCGGCCGCGACTTCTCCGCCTGGCTCGGCCTGGTGCCCCTCCAGCACACTACCGGGGGCAAGCCAAGACTGGGCAAGACGTCGAAGATGGGGCAGCGAGACCTCAGGCGGCTGTTGATCACGGGCGCCATGACCGTGGTCCGCTGGGCGGTTCGGCGTGGTGCGACCGCCGATCCTTGGCTCGCCAGGATGCTGGCGCGCAAGCCGAGGATGCTGGTCGCGGTGGCGCTGGCCAACCGAATGGCGCGGATCGTCTGGGCGCTGACGACAAAGAGGGAGAGCTACCGAGTCCCCGCGGCCGCCGCCTGAGGCGGCGGGGCGTGGGAGCCGTCGGGGATGTGGGCAGGACGGAGAACGAGTATGGGCAAACGGTCAACGAGACGGGATCGGGCAAACCAGCCTCGAACCCAGAGCCTTCCAGCTCGCGTAAGCGATATGGACCCGATCCGCGTATATCCATACGGGCCAGCGGCTTCTGACAGCCGCACCAACAGGCCGGATAGACGACAGCACCTGACCGCATCCCATGCCGTTCGAAAATAGTGCTTGCATCACCGGGGGCGTCCATAGACG
>JAJDTQ010000192.1 GCA_022827045.1 Candidatus Binatia bacterium | reverse complement strand
CGGAGGGGACTTCGGCGGCAAGGGCGACGCCAACGACATCGCCCTCTGCTACGCGCTCTCCAGGCGGACCGGGCGCCCCGTGAAGCACCTGCTGGAGTACACCGAGGAGCTGATCTCCGGGAACCCGCGTCATGCCTCGGTCACCACCGTCAAGACCGGAGTCCGGAAGAACGGCCTCATCGTCGCCCAGCACATGAGCCTGTTGTTCGACAGCGGCGCCTACGGCTCGTTCCGGCCCCAAGGCTACCTGGTAGGCGCCCACTCCTCCGGGGGACCCTACAACATCGGCCATTTCCTGTTGGAAGAGCGCTACGTCTACACCAACAAGGTGCCCTGCGGCTACATGCGCGCCCCGGGTCACCCCCAGGGCTTCTTCGCCAACGAGAGCCAGCTCGACATGGTGGCGCGCCGGCTGGGCATGGACCCCGCCGAACTGCGCCGGATCAACTTCGTGCACGACGGCGACCTCGACCCCACCGGCATACCGGTAGGGCATATTCAGCCGGACGAGACGCTCGACAGCGCCATCGAGACGTCCGGCTATCGCGCGCCCAGAGAGAAGAACGTCGGACGTGGCCTGGCCCTGGGCCACTGGATGTCCAAGGGCGGCGAGTCCTACATCGACCTGCGGGTGGAGGCCGACGGCACCGCGACGCTGGGAGCGTCGCTGGTGGACGTCGGCCCCGGGGCCTACACCATGATGCAGCAGGTGGTGGCCCAGGAGCTGGACCTGCCGCTGGAGCAGGTGGGCTTCGAGCCCATCGACACGACACGGGTGGCCAGGGACACCGGGGTCCGCGGCAGCAGCAGCACGCGGGTCCACGGGAACACCGCCTTCGATGCCGCAAGCAAGGCCCGCGCCGCGCTGCTGGAGGTCGCCGCGGAGCGCATGGGCGTCCCCGCCGGTGAGCTGGAGGTGGCGAACGGCGGCGTCACGCACCTGCGCTCGGAGCGGCGCATGACCTTCGCCGAGCTCGTGGAAGCGGCGGGAAGCCCGGTGACCGTCACCGGCCACTACGGCGACATGACCGACGGCCCCGAGACCTCCATGGTGGCCCAGGTGGCCGAGGTGGAGGTGGACCCGGAGACCGGCCAGTTCGCGGTGCGCCGGCTCACCACCGCCCATAACACGGGCACGGTGCTGAATCCCCTGGGCCACCAGGGCCAGATCGACGGCGCGGTGGTCATGGGCCTCGGATTCGCCCGATGCGAGGACATCGTCACCGACGGCGGCAGGGTGGTGACGGCCAACCTCGGGGACTACAAGCTGCCCAACATCAAGGACATCCCGTCGCTCCGGACCGAGGTGGCCGAGGCGCCGGTGGGGAGCGGCCCCTACGGTAGCATGAGCATCGGCGAGACCGCGGTCATTCCCACCGCCGCGGCCGTCGCCAACGCGGTGCACGACGCGGTGGGCGTGCGGGTCACCACCCTCCCGGTCACCGCCGAAAAGGTCTACGCGGCCCTCCAGGCCAGGCGCGGGTAGAGGCTAGTTGGGAAGCCGTGCGCCGGTGAAACCTTGACGCGACCCTTGAAGCGCTGTTATCTCAAAAAAGACGAACTGAAGCGCCGAGACGATACGACTCGGCCGGGCGGCATGAACGCGGGTCGGAACCCGGGAGGGCTTTGAGTCCATGGCCACGATGATAACCGAAGAGTGCATCAACTGCGGCGCATGCGAGCCGGAATGCCCCAACGAAGCCATCACTCAAAACGATGAGATCTATGTCATCGATCCGGTCCTGTGCACCGAGTGTGTCGGCTTCCACGACTACGAGGCGTGCGCGGCGGTGTGTCCCGTGGACTGCTGTGTGACCGACCCCAACAACGTGGAGGCCGAGGACGTGCTCATCGCCCGGGCGCGTGAGATCCACACGGACACCGACTTCGGCGACAACTTCGAATCGCGGTTCCGGCCGGGCGAAAGCGGTGACGCGCCGGCGGACTCAGCCGAGCCGGCAGCCCCCGTGGCAGCGCCCGCCGCGGCGTCCGCTACGGCGCCCACGGCGGCTCCCCAGGCTGCAGCCGCGCCGGGCGCCGTGTTCGCCGACAACTCCCAGCCTTCGGTCACCGTGCCGGCGCCGGACCAATGGCCCGTATCCCTCAACTGCTTCGCCTGCGACACCGTCTACGAGATCGAGACGGGCCGCCTGACCATCGGCAACGTGCTCTTCTGCCCCAACTGCTTCAAGTCCACGGTGGTCAAGGATGACCTGAACTACCTCGTCCGCACCACCGTGCAGCGCTTCCACGACGACTGGAACCGCGACCTCTCCGAGTTCCAGGAACGCCGGAAACGGGAGCTGGAACAGTTTCAGGAACGGCGCCAGAGAGATCTCAAGGCCTTCGACAAGGACCGGCAGAAGCGGCTGGACGAGTTCGGCAAGCGCTTGGCCAAGCTCACCGAGGACTACCAGGCTCCGGGCAAGCGGATCGCAAAGCGGGCACTGCTGAGTTGGCGTTCCAAGGCCGCCGACTGAGTGCCTTGGCCGCCGACTTCCATATCATCTCCCTGACCCTCCATATCGGACTCGTCGCCGCCCTGTGGCGCGTTCTGTTGCCTGCGCTCCGGCAGGAATCCCCGGGAGGAAGCCGGATCGAGCTTCTGGTACGGGTGTTGCGTGTCTACAACCCGGTGCAGATCGGACTTCTGGGGATACTGACGCTCACCGGCGCATCCCGGATCACGGACCTCAAGGCGCTTCACGGAGCCTCCTACGCAGAGGAATTCGGCTCGGCCCTGGCCGTCAAGCTGTTGCTGGCCTTCTTCGTCATCATGCTGGGCACCTGGCAGTGCATGGGCATCGCCCATCGCTTCGTCCGGCTCCACGAATCCCCCGAAGGCGTCACCGCCGAGGGCGCCGACGCGGTGGTGCGGAAACTGGAGCGGTCGTCGGTGGTGATGCTGGTTTTCCTGGCCGCCACGGTCTGGGCCGGCCTGTCCATGTAGGAGCCCGTATCCCCGCGCCGTCCGGGAGGCCCTCCGGTTTGACAACCCGAGGACGAACGGCTATTGCTCATGGGCACCTAGGGATGACTCCAGTCAAGGACAGCAAGGGAACGGCCAAGGCCAGGAAGGCGGCTCGCGGCACGCAGGCCAGGGGTGCGGTCAACGGGCTCACTACGGAAGAACTCGAAGAACAGGACCTGCCGGGCGACGCGGCCGGGCGCCTGAAGATCAAGCGTCAATACGAGGACCTCCTGGGCATCCGCATCGAGAAGCTCAAGGGCCGCGTCCTCAACCGCGAGAAGATCAACAAGACCATCGAGGGCATCTACTACATCTGCCTCGAGTGCAAGCGAATCTGCCACAACCTGGACGAGGGGCTGGTCCAGGACCCCGAAACCCACATCTGCTACTGCGGGAACTGCCGCAAGAAGAAATGAACGCCGGCTCCGTCGTTGCTTCCCTACTCCGCCGGCTCCCTGTGTTCCGGCGCGCCTGACGCTTCCTTCTCGACCCGTCTCGCCGTGGTCACGAAACCGGTGTGCGCCACCATCCGGTGCTGCGGCCGGACGCTCATCTCCTTAAGGTGCCAGTAGCGGACCAGCGTCTCCATGGTGTCGAGGCAGGCGAACCCGCCGTGCTCCTTCAGCGAGTCGACGAACCCCTTCACCTGCAACACCGTCGGCACGTAGCCCAGGAACACCCCGCCGGGCCGGAGCGCCCGCCACGCGAGATCGGTCTGCCGCCACGGCTCCGGGAGATCGAGGAAGACCCGGTCGACGCTGAGATCCCGCAGGCCGTCGGAGACGTCGCCCACCTCCAAGGTCCACTGGGGTGCCGCCCCGTAGTACCGCGCCACGTTCCGTTCCGCCGCCCGGGCGTGCTCTTCCCTGGTTTCGAAGGAAATGACCCGGCCCTCCGGCCCTACCGCCCGCAACAGAGCCAGCGTCAGGGCCCCGGGGCCGACCCCCGCCTCCACCACCGTCGCCCCCGGATAGACGTCCCCCCACATGAGGATGAGCCCCAGGTCCTTGGGGTAGATCACCTGGGCCTTGCGCGGCAGGTTGGGGATCAGCCGTTCGAGGGTGGGCCGCAGCACCACGAACCGCTCTTTCAGCGAGGACCGGACGCTGACCCCGTCGGGCTTGCCCAGAAGGTCGTCCACCGCGATGGTCCCGCCACGGATGGAGATGGTCTCCCCGGCGCGGAGCGTCTTCAGGTACTCCCGGTCCTTGCGGTCGAACAAGACCACCGAGTCACCGTCGCGGAGGGGCTCGCCGGTGGTGCGGAGACCCTTGAAGGTGGTTGAAGTGGAAATCATGCCCTCCCTGGTTCCGACGGGGCGTCGGCAATTTTCGACTTCGCGGCGGCATGCCAGAGCGTCACCAGCACGGCCAGCAGCAGCATCGGCATGGCGCCGATATTCACCCAGTTCCAGCCCAGAAAATGGATGAACGCGCCGGACGACAGCGACCCGACGGCGACCACCGTGTAAATGATCTGATTCATCATGCCCTGCGTCTTGTTGCGCTCGGCCGGGGAGTAAGCGGTGGTCATCAGGCTGGTGGCGGCCGTGTAGGTGAAGTTCCAGCCGACCCCGAGCAGGACCATCGCCAGCCAGAAATGAAAGACATGGATGTCCACCAGGGCGACGGCGATACAGGCCCCCTGAAGGGCGAGGCCGCCCATGATCATCGGTATCTCCCCGAACCGCTTGACCAGCGAACCGGTAATGAAGCCGGGGGCGAACATCGACACCGAGTGCGAAGAGATCACGGTGGCAACGGAACCGAAAGCGTGGCCGCCGTGGGCGATCATGGCCACCGGCGTTGCCGTCATCAGGAAGTTCATCACGCTCTGAGCCACCGTGGCGGAAACCGCGGCGACGACGAAAACCGGCTGTTTCACGATCTGGAGCAGCGGCCGTTGCTCCCCTTCCAGTTGCGCCTTGGTCAGGTTCGGGATGTTGAGGAACATCAGCACGATCGCGGCCAGCAACCCAGTTCCGACCATGAACAGGAACGCGCCGGCAAACAGGTGGCTTGCCAGGAGCCCTTTTCCCCAGTTCGCCAGGTTGGGGCCCGCGAACCCCGCGAACACACCGCCAGCGAGCACCAGGGAAATGGCCTTGGGGCGGAATTCCTTCGACGCGGCGTCGGCGACCGCGAACCGGTAGAGCTGGGAGAAGCTGGAGAACAGCCCGTACAAGAAACCGCCCAGCAAGAGGAACCAGAAATTCCCGTAGAGGACGGCGGCCGTGCAGGACACCCCGCTTGCCACGGCCAGCGCGGTGCCGCAGAGGAAACCGACCTTCCGTCCGAACCGGCGCGTGAACAGTGAGGTGGGCATCGCCGCCAGGGCGGCGCCGACCACGATCAACCCCGTCGGCAAGGTGACGAACGCCGGATGGGGCGCGATCAAGAGCGCGACAGCCGGGGACGTCACCATGAAGAGGCCGCGCCCGGTGCCTGAGAGCATCTGACAGGTCCCGAGAACGAGGACGTTTCTATGATCGGATTGCACGACTCTCCTTTTCCCGGGAACGCCGTCGTCTCGATCGGCTCGCCAGGCAGCGTCCTGCATGAAATGTTTGTGATATCAACAAGTTGGATGGCGGAGAGGAGGGGATTCGAACCCCTGGTACCCTTTTGGGGTACACACGATTTCCAGTCGTGCACCTTAAGCCAGACTCGGTCACCTCTCCGGCTTGCGTGGGGAAACGGCTCGCAAGCGTGAGCGCGCCCCGGTGGGGGCGGATCCCGCGGAAACGATCCTTCCCGGAGTTTCTAGCATTACAGCGGGAAATTGGCGACTCCGACCGTGACGCGGAAAAGATTCCGCCGCACGAGCACCGGCAAGCCGTGGGCTCCACGGACCGCTCCTCTTCAGGTCACGATGTCCCTGGCCCACTCGCGGTTTCGCCGGTACCACTCCACCAGCTCGCCCACGCCGGCGGCGAAATCGGTCTCCGGCTGCCAGCCGAGAAGGCGCCGGGCCTTGGAGATGTCGGCCCAGGTGACCCCGACATCCGCCGGGTGGCGCTCGTGGTATCGGACGGACGCCTCCCGGCCGACGAGTCCCTCGATCAGGCGGATGGCGTCGTTCAGCACGATGGGGTTGTCCGAACCGAGATTGATGATCTCGTAGCCATGCACCGCGGTAAGCGCCGCCAATACCCCGTTGGCGACGTCGTCGACATAGGTAAAGTCCCGTTGCTGGGTGCCGTCGCCGAAGACCGCCACTTCCCTGCCCTCGCTGATCCACTGCACGAACCGGAAGAGGCTCATGTCCGGCCGGCCGGCCGGGCCGTAGACGGTAAAGAACCGGAACACCGTGACGTCGAGGCCGTGGAGGGAGTGATAGCTGTAGGCCATGGCCTCCGCCGCCTTCTTGGAGGCGGCATACGGCGAGAGGGGCCTGCTGGTATCGGCGTCCTCGCTGAAGGGCGCCGGCGTATCTTCGCCGTAGAGGCTGGAGGTGGAGGCCAGAACGAACCTCGCGATCTCCAGCTCCCTGCAGAGCTCGAGCAGGTTCAGGTTTCCCGTTACGTTCGTGGCCAGGTAGGCCCACGGGTCGGTTACCGAACCCCGCACGCCGGCCCGGGCCGCAAGATTCACCGCCGCGTCGATCGGGCCGGCTCCTTCCACGGACTGCCCGAAGGACCTGACTGCTTCCCGGTCGCCGATGTCCACGCGGCTGAACGAAAACCCCGGCCTTCCCCGGAGCTGCGTCAGGCGCCATTCCTTGAGGCGCACGTCATAGGCGTCGTTGAGATCGTCAACGGCGATGACGGCCGCGCCGTCGGACAGGAGCTTCTCGCACACCTTCCAGCCGATGAAGCCGCAGGCTCCGGTAACCACAATGGTACTCATGGGATCGAACGCTGGGCTGGTGGATCAACAGGCAACTGAACCGTACGCGCACGGGCGGCGGTTGCGGGAGGGCTAGTGTCCTGTCTGGTTAATTCGCGCCATAAGATGCGCAGGATTTTTCGTCGTCGGCAAGGCGCGATGACGAGCAGTGGCGGGCACCACGCGAGGAAGAGCAACGCAGCCGACGGCGAAAAAGACAAGCAGATTATGGCGCGAATTAACCAGACAGGACACTCGAGCCCGCTTGAATAATCGTGGGGCTATTGTTAGTCGGAACGGTGTCGGGAAGTCAAGGAAGACGGCGCTCTCGACGTTCCCTGCCGTCATGAGAATCCTGCTCCAGAGAGTCGAACGCGCGGACGTGAGTGTCGGCGGTGAGACGGTGTCGGCCATCGGACCCGGGCTGTGTGTCCTTCTGGGGGTCGGCAAGGAGGACACCGAAGAGGACGGCGCATACCTGGCGGACAAGCTCCTGAACCTGCGCATCTTTCCCGACGAATCCGGCAAGTTCGACCGCTCCGTCACGGACATCCGGGGCGAGATCCTGGTGGTTTCCCAGTTCACCCTGCACGCCGACACCCGCAAGGGGCGGCGCCCCTCGTTCACGGATGCGGCCGCCCCCGACCAGGCGGAGAGGCTTTACCGGGACTTCGTGGAAAAACTCCGCGTCACGGGCGGCCCCACCGTGCGCACGGGGACCTTCCAGGCGTACATGAAGGTGTCCCTGGTGAACGACGGACCGGTAACCCTCCTCCTCGACAGCTCGGAATTGCGAAGGAAGCGCTGAGCCGCGGTCCAGCCGAGTGCCCATGAACGTCGTGCTGTACGAACCGGAGATTCCGCCCAACACGGGCTCGGTGGCGCGGCTGTGCGCGGCCACCCGGACCACATTGCACCTCGTCGAGCCGCTGGGCTTCGAGATCGACGACAAGCACCTCAAGCGGGCCGGTCTCGACTACTGGCCCCACGTGGACCTCCGGGTGCACGGTTCCTGGGGGGAATTCACCGCCCGCCACGGCGGAGCGCGGTTGCTGTTCTTTTCCAAAAAGGCGGCCAAGTCCTATGTTTCCGTCCGCTTCCGAGAGGGAGATTTCCTCGTTTTCGGACCCGAGACGCGCGGCCTGCCGGAAAGCCTCCTGGACGCCAACGAGGCCGACAGCTACCTCATTCCGATGATGAACCCGGCGGTGAGAAGCCTGAACCTCGCCAACGCGGTCTCCATCGTGCTCTACGAGGGACTGCGGCAGCTCGGGAGACTCTAGCCGCCCCTTCTCTCCCGCAGGGAGAGCGAACGACCCCCTCTCCCTCTGGGAGAGGGTTGGGGTGAGGGCGGCTGCAAAGTTAACGCAATAACAGTAAGTTATGAAATCCGGCGGAACCGCCGATGCCGTGCTCCAAGCCCGCGTAGTGGACCGGAATGGCGCGCAAACGCCGCCCGTGTTCGACTAACGTTGTCGACATGCTCAACTCGTGCTTAACTATATGGAAACCAAAACCTGGAGGTCGGTTTATGAGGATTCGCAGGGCTCATCTTGTCTGGCTGTTGCTCGCCGCTCTGGTGGCCTTCTGGCCGCTGTCGGGGACATCGCACGAGACCTCGGAAACGGCGGCCACGCAACAGGACATTCCGGACGATCAAAAGGAACCGTTCGAACTGATCATGGCCTACAACAACATCACCGTGGGGCCGGGTCAGGAATTCGAAATGGACGCGGAGGTCGTCAACCCGAGAAAGGCATCCGTGCGGGTGACACTGGAGGCCACATCGCTGCCCGAAGGGTGGACCGCGGGTTTTCACTCGAGGTACCCGAGCTTTCCGGTGGGCGGCATCATGGTCCAGGGCGGGAAAAACACGACCCTGGAGTTGAAGGTGAAGCTCCCTGACAACGTGGAGCCGGGGGACTACGAGTTGGGGGTAACCGCCAAGGACAGCAAGGGCGAGAAGACGGACAACGTCAAGGTCGCCTTCCGGGTCTCCGCCAAGAAGGTCGACACCGGCGGGCTCAAGATGGAGAGCCAGTACCCGGTGCTGAGCGGCACCAGCGACCAGACCTTCAAGTTCGGCATCGATCTCAAGAACGAGACCGACAACCCGTTGACCACCGCCCTGGCCGCCCAGGCGCCGCCGGGCTGGGTGGTGCGGATCAAGCCGCAGTTCGAAGACACGCAGATATCGTCCATCGCCCTCAAGAAGGATTCGTCCGAGACCCTGAGCGTGGAGATACAGCCGCCGCAGCTCGGGGACCCCGGCGACTTCCCCATCGTCGTGAGGGCGCGCTCGGGCAACTTCACCGCCCAGGCCGACCTCAAGGTCACGCTGGCCGGCACCCGGGTCTTGAACATGGGCACCGCGACGGGCCGGCTCAACGCGGCCGTGACCGCCGGAGAAGAGTCCCAGATCGATTTCCTGATCGGCAATGCCGGCACGGCGCCGCTGAACAACCTCGCGTTCATCTCGTCCAAGCCGGACCAGTGGGAGGTCAACTTCAATCCCGACAAGGTGGACTCCCTGAACCCGGGCGAGGTCCGCGAGGTCAAGATGGAGATCACCGCTCCGGACCGGGCGGTGGCCGGCGACTACATGCTCGCCGTGACCACCAACAGCCCCGAATCCAGCAAGTCCATCGACTTCAGGGTCACCGTGTCAACGCCGACCATCTGGGGCTGGATCGGAGCCTTCATCGTGGCCGTGGTGGTGCTGGCGCTGGCGGCGGTCTTCATCCGGTTGGGACGGAGATGAGCGACTACATCATCGAAACCGCGGGCTTGACCAAGCGCTACCGCGACAAGATGGCGGTGAGCGATCTGGACCTCCAGATCGCTCGGGGCGAGGTGTTCGGCTTTCTCGGCCCCAACGGCGCCGGCAAGACCACCACCATCCTCATGCTGCTAGGGCTGACCGAGCCCACCCAGGGGACGGCCTCGGTGTGCGGCTTCAACCCCACTACGCAACCCCTGGAGGTCAAGCGGCGCGTGGGCTACCTGCCGGAGAACCCCGGCTTCTACGAGGACCTGACCGCGCGCGAGAACCTGGCCTACATCGCCCGGCTCAACCGGATCGGCGAGGAACGACTCGATGGTCTGCTGGGGCAGGTGCTCGAACAGGTGGGCCTCGCCGACGACGCCGACAGGCCGGTGCGGGAATTCTCGCGCGGCATGAAGCAGCGGCTCGGGATCGGCGAGGTGCTCGTGAAGGAGCCCGAGGTCATCATCCTGGACGAGCCCACCCTGGGCATCGACCCGGAGGGTGTGACGCGCCTGCTCGACCTCATCACGCGGCTTCAGCACGAGAGCGGGCTCACGGTGCTGCTGTGCTCACACCTGCTGCACCAAGTGCAGCAGGTGTGCCAGCGCATCGGCATCATCGTCCGAAGCCGCATGGTCGTGCAGGGAAGTCCCGACGAGCTGGGCAAGGCCATTCGGCAGGAGCGCCAGTGGAACTTTTTCGTCGAGGTCGGCGGCGACCAGCCGATGGAGGAGGCGCTCAGCGCGCTGCCAGGCGTGGACGAGTGTCAGCAACAGGGGTCCGGGTGGTCCCTCCGCTGCACCCGGGACGTGCGCCCGGAGCTGATGACGCTGGTCCGGGAACAGGGAGTCGACCTCCTGCAGCTTCGCGCCGAAGACCCCACGCTTGAAGAGATCTACCTAAAGTATTTCAGGGAGGCATAACCATGCCCGTGGTTTTTTGGAAAGAGCTCCAGGATCATTTCAGCAGCCTCCGGTTCATGATCCTGCTCGCTCTCATCATGCTGCCCGGGGTCCTGGCGGTCTATCTGTCCGGACAGGCGATCCAGGCGGAGGTGCAGAGCAACCCGACGGAACAGGTCTTTCTCCGGCTGCTCACCATCGAATCCTTCTTCTTCTCCCTTGCCACCTTCCTGGGCTTCTTCGGTCCGCTGGTGGGCATCACCCTGGGATTCGACAGCATCAGCGGCGAGTACGGGCGGGGGACGCTGAGCCGGGTGCTGTCGCAGCCCATCTACCGGGACAGCCTGATCAACGGCAAGTTCCTGGCCGGCCTGACCACCCTGGCGATCCTTTGGGTGTCGATCGTGCTGGTGGTGATCGGCCTCGGCATTACCCTCATCGGCTTTCTGCCCAACGCCGAAGAGCTTTGGCGGATGCTCTTCTTCGCCATCATCGGCATCACGTACACGGGCTTCTGGCTGGCCCTGGCCATGCTGTTGTCCATGCTGCTCAGGAGGACCGTGACCGCGGCGCTGGCGTCCATCGCCATCTGGCTCTTCCTGGGAATCTTCATCGGCGTGCTGGCCGGGTTCGTGGCGGGACTGATTGTCCCGAATCCCCAAACGGCGGAGGATGTGACCCGGCTTGCAACCATCGAGACCGTCCTGGCGCGCATGTCGCCCAGCCTGCTCTACACCGAATCGGTGCGGTTGCTGCTGAACCCGGTGGCGCGGAGCCTCGTGCCGATCCTGCCGGAACAGCTCGGCCAACTGGAAGGCCTGCTGATCACGCCGCTGAATCTGGGGCAGAGCCTGCGGTTGATCCTGCCCATGTTCTTTACGCTGGTGGCGCTGGTGGCCGTGTGCTTCGGCATCGCCTACATCAAGTTCATGCGGACGGAGATCCGGGCCTGATATCCGGACTCAGGACGCCGGCTGACAACGAAAAGGGCAGGTGTCGTTCGACACCTGCCCTTTTCAGTCTGATCAGCAGTGATTGGGAGAATCGACGCGCGCTCAGGAGGCCTCCTCGCCGGCCTTCCCCACCCCCATGATGGACTCAACGATCTTCTTGTAGCCGGTGCAACGGCAGATGTTGCCGTTCATGTACTCGATGACCTCTTCCTCGGTGGGGTCCGGGTTCTCGTCCAGCAGGGTCTTGGCGGTGAGGATCATCCCGGGCGTGCAGAAGCCGCACTGGAAGCCGCCGTACTCGATGAACGCCTCCTGAATGGGGTGCAGCTTGCCGTCCTGGGCCATCCCCTCGATGGTGAGCACGTCCTTGTCCCGGGCCTCGAAGGCCGGCAGGGTGCACGAGCTCACGGGGCGCCCGTCCAGCAGGACCGTGCAGGCGCCGCAGACCTGTACGTCACAGGACCGCTTGGCGCCGGTGAGGCCCAGCCGCTTGCGAATCACGTCCAGGAGAAGCTCGTGCGGCTCCACCTCGATGTCGTAGCGAGTCCCGTTCACGTTGAACGATAACGGTAGGGTCTGCCGTTCTCTGTCCGCCATGGCCGCTGGCCTCCGCTCCTGGTTGCTCCCGTGTCCGCCGGCTAGCCGGCCAACTCGGCGCGAATGTCGTTGAAGGCCCGGGTCAACAGGACCTTGACGATGTGTTCCTTGTACTCGGCGGAGCCGTGGAGATCGCTGATGGCATCCGCCGCGCGTCCGGCGATGTCGCCGGCCTCTGCCATGAGCTGCGCGGCCTCGTCGAGGCTCTTCCCGCGCACCACGGCCTCCGCCTCTTCCACCCGCATCGACTTGGGGCCGACGCAGCCC
>JAJDTQ010000277.1 GCA_022827045.1 Candidatus Binatia bacterium | reverse complement strand
CCTGAGCGTAGCGAAGCGGAGTCGAAGGGCGCCAGACAGGGTTTTTCAACAACCTGCCAAGGCGGTTGACCTATTTGATACCGGAACGGGAGGAACTCAGATGGAGATCGTACACAAGCCGCGAAGCTACGGCGAGCACACCGACCATTGGCTCGATTTCGAGGAAAGTCCCCGGCGCCTTCGGGTAAAGTTCGGCGGCGAAACCCTCGTGGACACGAAACGCGCCATGCTGCTGCGGGAGGCGGGTCACGTACCGGTCTATTACTTTCCGCCGGAAGACGTCCACATGGAGTTCCTGACGCCCAACGACCACCACACGCGCTGCTCCGTCAAGGGCGAGGCTTCCTACTGGGACGTGTCCGCCGGAGGCAAGACCGCCGAGTCGGCCGCCTGGAGCTACGTCGACCCCCTGGCGCAGTCCCGGGATATCACCGGATACCTCTCCTTCTACTGGAACCGGATGGACGCCTGGTACGAGGAGGAGGACGAGATCTTCGTCCATGCCCGGGACCCCTACAAGCGGGTGGACGTGCTCCAGAGCTCGCGCCACGTGCAGGTGACCCTGGGCGGCGAGGTGGTGGCCGATTCCAGGCGGCCGCGGCTGGTGCTTGAGACCGGGCACCTGATCCGCTATTACCTGCCGCGGGAAGACGTGCGCACCGACCTGCTGCAAGTCAGCGATACCCATACGCGCTGTCCCTACAAGGGCAGCGCCAGCTACTGGTCGGTGAACGTGGGGGGCAAGACCTTCGAGGACACGGTCTGGAGCTACGAGGAGCCTATCCCCGAGTGCCCGAAGATCAAGGACCTGATGTGCTTCTTCAACGAAAGGGTGGACGCCATTCACGTGGACGGCGAGCGGCTGGAGATCCCCAGGACCAAGTGGTCCCGTGGTTAGTGGAGATTGCTTCCGATTCGGAGGTTACAGGCTATCGGGGGCCTACGCTATGGCGGCTTCCCGTCCCGCTGACAAGACGCCCGCGTCGCGTAGCGCCGGGAACAGCTCGTTCAGGCTCCGAATGAGGAGCTTCGGCCTGGCGGCGGCCAGCGTCTCCTCGTCGTTGTAGGAGTATTCCGTGGCCAGGGCCACGGTGAACACGGAGAGGTCGCTGCCCGCCACCTGGGCGAACTCCAGGTTGTTGCCCGCGCGAATGTAGGTCGCGGTTCCAGACAGCAGAATCACTTCCAGGCTCCTGTTGAGCTTCCGGAACAGGTGGTAGATGCCCTGCTCCTTTCTGAAGTAGGTTTCGTCCCGGTCGATGATCTCCTCGAAGTACTCGCTGATACCGTGCTCCTCCATGACCCGGTGCTTGTAGCGCCGGCCGCTGGTGGTGAGCACCATGTTGCTCAGGCCGACATTCAGGGCCTCCTTGAGCGACTCCTCAACCCCCGGAATGAAGTCCGGCGGGTTGACGTCGAAGCCGTGCCGGCGGGCGATTTCCAGGGCGTGGCCGCGGATCTCGCGGCGGACCCCCTCGTTGTAGATGATCGAAGGATCCCGGGCGTAGTCTTCCGCGAACAGGATGGGCGCGAGGAAGAAGTCGAAGGGTCCGTCCGCCACCTTGCGCAATTCTTCGAAGGAGAGCTTCGGCTTATCGTAACGCGGGAGGATCTCGTTGGCGATGACGTGAACCCGGTGGATGTCCGTCTCGATGGTATCGGACATGGTCCGGATCAGGCATCTCTTGACCGGCGTCGGCGCATCACTCATGGCTACCTCCAGGCGCTAACTGGAAAACTGATTCAGCTTTAGCTAATCTGCCGGAACCCTGTCAACAAGGCACGAAACTCGCCAGAGTTTCGTGCGGTATGAAATCCCGAAGGGTTTCATACCATTGGAGATTCCATGCTGAACCTGACTCTGGCGTGCGGCCACTACGACCGGACCGAAGCCTTGCGAGACGGGCGCGTCCGGCCCGACGGGATCCAGCTCAACTGCCTGACGCTCAAGGTGGAGGAGACCTTCTGGCGCATGATGCAGCATCGCGAGTTCGACGTGGCCGAGACCTCGCTGGGCGGCTACGTGGTGCGCCGGGGGCGCGGCATGGACGACCTGGTGGCGATTCCGGTCTTCCCGTCGCGGTTCTTCCGCCAGTCCTGCATCTTCGTCCACGGCGGCTCCGGCATCGAAGCGCCGCGGGACCTCAAGGGCAAGCGCATCGGCGTTCCGGAATACCAGATGACCGCGGCGGTGTGGGCGCGTGGAATCCTCTCGGACGACTACGGCGTGCGCGCCGAGGACGTCGAATGGATACAGGGCGGCCTCGAGGATCCGGGGCGCCTCCCCTTCGAGCCGGTGGAACCCGCCGGGATCAGGCTTGGCTTCGCCCCGGAGCACCGCTCGCTGGCGCAGATGCTGGGCCTTGGCGAGATCCAGGCCTTGATCACGGCCCGGACGCCGTCCACCTTCGACCCGGCCGGCTCCACCGTCCGCCGGCTCTTCGCGGAGCCCTGGAAGGTCGAGCGGGACTACTTCGAGCGCACGGGCATCTTCCCCATCATGCACACGGTGTCCATCCGGCGGGAGATCCTCGACGAGCACCCGTGGGTGGCGGCCACCCTCATGAAGGCTTTTTCCGAGGCCAAGGACCTGGCCGTGGCCGATCTGACCCAGACCAGCGCCCTGCCCCTTTCGCTGCCGTTTCTGACCGAGCACGCCTATCAGACGGTAGCGGCAATGGGCGAGGATTTCTGGCCCTACGGCCTGGAGTCCAACCGCAAGACCCTTGAAACATTCGTACGTTACATGCACGAGCAGGGCATGATCGAGGGCAGGATGCCCATCGAGGAGCTGTTCGCTCCGAGCACCCACCGCACCTTTCGGATCTGAACGGTCCGATTTTTCCAAACACCCCCGCGGAAACCACTCCACGGTAACATCCGGGAAACACGTGGGAAACCGTGATTATTCTCTATGCAGGTTGTTGGGGAACGCGATTGTTACGGCCTCAAGCGGGGGCGGGCCCGGTCCTGTATACAGGTTTTCCACAGGTCCGGTGGATAGTGTCAACGGGTTGTCAGGACCGTCAAGTTAGCCCCGGAACGCGGGACGACTTCAGACGTAGTGCTGGATTTCCTGGAGGGACGGCGGAAAAAACAGATCTTCGATCGCGGGCTTGTCCTTGATCATGCCCTGCTCGAACTCGTAACGCACCGCGGCCTCCAGCGCCGGGCGGTTGTCCTCGAGGTTGTACGGCCAGGGGTCGGGGCCGAAGATGGAGTGCTGCTCCTGGAGCTCTTCCTTGGCCCAGACCAGGGCCAGGCTCCGGGGGTCGCCCATGCGCTCGTAGCAGACCTCCTTGGCTCGCTGGAGGGCCTGGAGCAGGCTCACCGCCACCCAGGGAGCGCGCTCCAGGATCTCGTCCTTGACCACGACCGTGTGCATGATGGGGAAGATGCCGCTCTTGCGGTAATACTCCACCTCCGCCTGCCTGGGATCCGGGAAGAGCAGCGCCACCTTGTCCGAGCCCTGCCTGATGGACGGCAGGACCTCGGGGTAGAGGGACCCTTCGAGTTCCCCGGCGCACAGCATCTCGTCGATGTTCCGGCCCTCCGGCACCCGCTGTATCTTCATCCACGAGGCCGGCTCCAGGGGCACGTCCTCTTCCTCCTGGCACCACCACTCCACCGTCTTGAGGTCCAGGCCGTAGTAGTCCTGCAGGATGCCGCGCATCCACAGGCCGGCGGAGTTCTGGAGCGTATCGAGGCCAACGCGCTTGCCGTTCAGGTCCGAGGGCTTGTCGATGCCGCAGCCGGTGCGCTTGACCATGTAGCTGTGGCGGAAGCGCCGGTGCGGAAACGCCGGAATGGCGGTGAAGGCCCGCCCCTGGTCGTGGGCCACCAGGTAACCCACCAGCGACAGCTCGCAGGCGTCGAACTCTTCGTGGCGCAGCATGCGCCCGTGGCGCTCGGGCGACTGCATGGTCATCACGTTGAGATCGATCCCCGCGGGCTCCACCACCTTCTCCCAGAGCGGCCGCAAGAGATCGTAGCTGCCGCAGGCAAAATTCAGGTTCAAGCGGGACACTATTCGCTCCTCACGTGTTTTCGGTACTCCTCGGGCGTGTCGATGTCGATGAGGACCCCTTCTTCGTCGGTCTCCAGCTCAAGGGTCTCCTCGGGGTGGCCCCGCACCACCGGCTTGGCGCCGGTCTCCAGGGACGCCGCCATGAACTCGGGGAAGAGCTTGCTGGAGAACAGCACCGGGTGGCCGCGCCGGCCGCCGAAACGCGGCACGACGATGAGCTTCCCCTCGACTCGGAACCGCTCGATCATCCGGTCGACTAGACTGCTCTCGATGAAGGGGTGGTCCACCAGGTGCACCAGGATCGCCTCCACCGGCTCGCCTTCAAGCGCCCGGATGGCGGTCTGCAGCGAGGAGAGCTGGCCCCTGGCGTAGTCCGGGTTCACCGCGGTATCGACGCCGAGGTAGGAGATGGCTTCGCGCATGGCGTCCGCGTTGAAGCCCAGCACCACCAGGGTCCTGTCCACGTCGGTGTGCTCCAGCGCCGTGACGATGCGTTCGATGAACGGGACGCCGTCAAGCGGCAAGAGCGCCTTGGGGCTTCCCATGCGGGTGGAGGCACCCGCTGCCAGGACAACGGCGACGATCATGATTGGGGATGGACCGGCAGCCCGCACAGGAACGTGTAGGGGCGGGTTTCAAACCCGCCCGCGCCCGCGCGACGCCGTTGGATCATAAGTTCCCTGGTATGCGAACCGCGGACCGCTACAGCCCCTCGAGCTTCTTCATGGTCTCGGCGTAGTCCGTCAAGGACTTGTCGAGCGTGTACTCGGCGACGAAACCCAGTTGCTCCTCCGCGCGCGACAGGTCGGTCAGAGGCCGGTTCGTCGGATAGCCCATGGGATCGCCTTCCTTCCTCAGCGCGACACGGGACTCGGGAAACTGTTTCTTCAACTCGGCGAGGATGTCGTCGCCGGTGACCATGCCGGCGCAGCCGATGTGAAAGAGCCGGTCCTTGTGCTCGGGCTTCAGCGCGGCCAGAACGGTGGCCGTGGCCGCGTCCTTGCCGTAGAGGATCTCGGTGGGTCCGTAGGGCCAGTTCACGGTGGCGTCCTCGCGCTTCAGGGCGGCGCGGATCATGTCCTGGATCGCCTGCTCGCGCGTCGCCTTCATGGTGGTGGGCGACGGTCCGTAAAGCCCTCCCACGTAGCGGATGCACACGAACTCGAAGCCGTACATCTTGGCGTAGGCGTTGCCCAGGAACTCGCAACCGCCCTTGGTGGCGGCATAGACCGACGGCGGGTTGATCGGGATGGTCTCGTCGATGGACTGCAACCCCTCCCCGAACGAGCCCAGGTAGACGGTGCCGGAGCTGGGGAAGGTGAGCCGCGGCACGTTTTCGAGGCGCACGGCCTCGAGCACGTTGACGGTGCCCATAAGGTTCAGGCGCACGCCGGTGTAAGGGCGCCGCTGCACCTCCTCGCCGAGAAACGCGGCCAGGTGGATGACCTGGCCCACGTCGTGGTCACGGATCGCGCTCACGAGCTGCGGCAGGTCCAGGATATCGCCGCGCACGGTCTCCACCGACGCGGGATCGACCCCCACCGCCCTGAGCAGCCGCTCGTTCACCGCCACGTCAAAGATCACCGGCCGCTCGCCGCGCTCCTGCAGCATCCCGACCACATAGGCGCCCACGAGACCGGTACCTCCGGTCACCAAAATGCTCTTCTGTGCCATTCAGTTCCTCCCGACAACCGTGTCCAGACCCTCACCCCAACCCTCTCCCAGAGGGAGAGGGGGACAGAGCCATCTTCCCCTCTCCCTCTGGGAGAGGGTGGCCGAAGGCCGGGTGAGGGCCTACGGAAACATGTACTCCACCGGCGGCGACTCGAAGTCCGTCTCCACGTCAGTGGTTCCGGGCACCTCCCTGGCCACCCCTACGATCTCCTCCTGCAGCGCGGGCTGTGTCAGGATCCCGGAAACGTGGACCACTCCGTCCGCCGCCCGGACCCGCACGTTCAGGTTCCGCGTCTTGGGCGACACGATCAGCGCCGCCTGGACCCGCGACGTCAACGACAGGTCGGCGAAGGCCCGCTCGGATTCCGCGGTCTTCTGGTACTCGGGCCTCCCGGCCGCGTCCTCGATCAACCGCGCCAGGGTGTCGATGGTCATCTGTCCGGCGTTCAGCACGAGGTCGTAGCGCGACGCGTCGCGCCAGTCCGCACCGAAGATGGCCTCCATGCGCCGGGAGCGCGCCTTGTTGACGCTTTCCACGTAGCGGCGGCCGCCAGCCTCGTCGAGCCCTTCCCGCTCGCGCACCTTTTCGACTTGGTATTCCAGCGGCGCCGTCAACAGCACCTTGACCACGTGGCCCACCCCCGGCAGGAGCTCCTGGCCCATGTGGCCGTGATAAACGAGCTCCCCGTCGCGCGCCATCTCGCACATGGCGGCCTGCAACGTGATGCGATACAGGCGGAGACTCTCGCGCCAGCGCTCCCACCAGTGCGGGCCCGACTCCAGCACTTCCTCGTACTTGGCCTCGGGAATGCCGTAGCGGTTGCTCGCCTCCATCAGCACCTCGCGGTCCACACACGGGCAGCCCAGATCTTCGGCAACCCGCTCGGCAACCTCCGGACCCGCGCCAAACGCGCCACGAATAATGGTGATAATCGGCATGGGCTTCCCTCCTTTCCGCAAATGACCCCGGCCAACTCCCCGGCGTGTCTCGTTTTCAGAGTAAACCGTCTCTTGCGCGGTTGCAAGATAAATTGGCCGGTTTGGACAGGCCGAACGTACACGGGCCGCGGAAGCACACCATGTTTGTGCCGTCCATGCGCATTTGCTACACCATCATGCACCCCACAGGCTTCCCGCATGACTCCCAAGGAAAAACTGCTGGCGCTTCGGGACGAGTTGCGACAGACCTTCCTGGAACGCGGCGAGCTCATTGACGGCGCCCTCGCGGCGCTGCTGTCGGCCCAGAACCTGCTGATCATCGGCCCCCCGGGCACGGCCAAGTCCATGCTGGCCGACGAGCTGTGCCGCCGCATCGAGGGCGCCGACTACTTCCAGTGGCTGCTGACCCGCTTCACCGCTCCCGAAGAGCTGTTCGGAGCGGTGAGCCTCAAGGGTCTGGAACAGGACGACTACCGGCGGGTCACCACCCGCAAGCTCCCCGAAGCCCACATCGCCTTTCTGGACGAGGTCTTCAAGGCCAACTCCTCGATCCTGAACTCGATCCTGACCATCATCAACGAACGGCGCTTCCACAACGGTCAGAAGGTCCACGACGTGCCGCTCATCACCCTGTTCGGCGCCAGCAACGAGCTTCCCGAGGACGACGAGCTCACCGCGTTGTACGACCGCTTCCTGCTCCGTTTCGTGGTGGACTACATCCAGGAGGACTACCGCTTCCTGCGCATGCTGGAGGCGCCGCCGCCCGCGGCGCAGGTGTGCCTTACGTTGGACGAGCTGGGCACGATGCAGCGGGACGCCGCCACGCAATCCGTCCCCGGGCACGTTCACCGGACCGTGGCCGAGATTCGCCGCCAGCTCGGAAAGAAGCAGATCGTCGCCTCCGACCGCCGCTACCGCCAGTCCCTGGCGCTCATGAAGGCGCATTCCTACCTGGCCGGCGACACACAGGTCTCGGACCAGAGCCTCCTGTTCCTGGAGCACGTGCTGTGGCGCGAGCCGTCCGAGAGAACCGATATCGGCGCCACCATCCGCGAGATCGTGCTCGGCTACGAGAAGGAGGCGCAGGAGCTCCTGTACCAGGCCCGCGAGATCGACGAGTACGTGCGGCGTACGTGGGAAACCGAGGAGTTGCGCTCCCAGGCCCTCATCGAGGGACACACCAAGCTCCGCAACATCCTCGGCCGGGTCGAGCAGATCATCGAGAAGGCGTCCGATTCGGAGCGTCCGCTGGACCGGGTGGAAGGCGTGTTGGACGAGATTCAGACGCTTCAGAAGCGCCTGCTGGAGGGCTTGTAGTGGCCCGCCGCACCTCGCCGAAGAAGCCTTCTCCCCTGCCCGCCCTGCCCGAGAACGCCAACTGGATCGAGAGCGACCGCTACGACCGCCACGCCTACGGCCAGCTTCGCCGGGACGCCGCCTCCCTGCAGGAGCTGGAGCGCGCGGGCCAGGCGCTGATCCCCCACTTCCCCTCGCTCCTGCAGGACGTCTTCTGCCTGCTGTTCAAGTACAACATCGTCTTCGCCCAGGAGTCGGACGTGCTCCCCAGTGCGTCCGTCAACCGGACCCTCCTGACCGCGCTCAACGACGGCGAGGTGAGCCGCATCCTGCGGGAGCTGACCCTGCTGGACGAGGCCAAGGCCGGCCTGTGCACGCTACTCGTCGGCGAGGGGCTCCTGACGATGCTCAAGTCGGAGAAACCGTGGACGCGCCACGACATGATGGACACGTGGAAACTGCGGCAGCAGGAAGAGGATTTCCAGAAGACGCAGGAGATGCTGGAGCACGCCGGCGAGCTGGGGGAGGACGAGAACGCCGCGGACAAGGAAGAGGCTCTCGCGAAGATCGAGGAACGGCTCAAGAGCAAGCTCCGTAGCGAGGCCGCCTCCATTCGGCAAAAACAGCGCCAGTTGACCGAGGACCTCGACCGGGTGGAGGCCGAGGCCCGTGCGCGGGCCCAGGCCTCGGCCATCCGCGCCGCCCAGCAGCTCGAGGAAGCCATGGAGGAAGCGGAGCAATGGGGTTCCGCGATCGGATCCGGCGGACGCCTCCCGGCCGACAGGAGGCTCGAGCTCGGCCGCCGCCTGGCCGGCAACGACAAGCTCAAGAAGCTCATCCGCATGGTGGGCAGGATGAAGTCCCACGCCCTGGCGCTGCGCAAGCGCACCTTCGAGCGAGCCAACGAGGAGCTCTACGCGGTGGAGCAGGGAGGCGCGCTGGAGCACCTGTTGCCGCAGGAGCTGGTGACGCTGCACCACCCGCTGCGGCGACGGGACTTTCAGCGCCGGCTGCTGGAGAACGAACTGCTGCAGTACTCGCTCCGGGGCATGGAGGAGAAACGCAAGGGCCCGGTCGTGGTGTGCCTGGACGGCAGCTCCTCCATGTCGGGTGACAAGGAGCTCTGGTCCAAGGCGGTCACCCTGACCCTGCTGGAGCTGACCCGGCGCCAACGCCGACCGTTCCGCTCCATCTGCTTCTCCTCCAGGGACACCGCGCTGCACGTCCTCGACATGACCACCCGGCACGGCGCCGACATCGAGCCGGACAAGCTCATGGACCTGGCGGAGCACTTCCCGGGAGGCGGCACGGACTTCGAGACGCCCCTGGACGCGGCCCTGGAGTGCCTCAAGAAATCACGATATAAGAAGGGTGATATCGTCTTCATCACGGATGGCGAGTGCCAGGTGTCGGCGGAGTGGTCGGAACGGTTCCTCAAGGAAAAGGACCGGCTCAGCTTCTCGCTGTTCTCCATCCTCATCGACGTGGGCCACAGCTCCCTGGGGACCCTGAAGGAGTTCAGCGACCGCATCACCACCATCACGCAGCTCACCAGCGAAGGCACCAGCGACCTTTTCATTCGATTTTAGAATCATCGGGAGAACCACATGACCCAAAAGCTCAGCTTCGGCATCCTGTTACCCACCCGGGGAGTGATCCTGGCCAAGACCGCCGTCCCGGACCTGAGCCCGGTCTTCAACCTCGCCGACGCGGTGGAGAAGGCCGACTACGACTCGGTTTGGATCGGCGACAGCGTGACCGCCAAATCGCGGCTGGAAGTGATCAGCACCCTGGGGGCGCTGTCGGTCAAGACCGAGCGGGTGAAGATCGGCACCGCGGTGCTGCTGGCGGCCATGCGCAACCCGGTGGTGCTGGCCCAGGCCCTGGCCAGCGTCGACGTGCTGTGCGGCGGGCGCCTGATCTGCGGCGTCGGCGTGTCCCGCAACGACAAGATGTTCGAGGAGGAGTACACGGCCTGCGGCGTCCCCTTCAACCAGAAGGCCGGACGCCTGAGCCAGGTGCTCAGGATCATGAAGCTCCTGTGGGCGGGGGACGACGTCACCCACGAGAACAAGTACTACACCATCGAGAACATCTCGCTCTTGCCCAAGCCGGTGCAGCGCCCCGGCATTCCCCTGTGGGTGTCCAGCAATGACGTGGACAGCGGGCTCAAGCGCGTGGGCCTCTACGGCGACGCCTGGATCACCAATATCCCGTCGCTCGATGTCTTCAAGGAGTCGCGGAAGAAGATGGAAGACTACGCCAGCGACGCCGGACGCAACCCCGACGACATCCACCGCTGTCTCTACCTCACCATCCACATGGACCCGGACGCGGACAAGGCGCGCCGGGAGGGCGGCGCGTTCCTGGAGGCCTACTACCACAAGACCTACGAGCAGGTGGCGGCACAGCTCGTGGTGAAGGCCGGCGGCACCAACGAGGT
>JAJDTQ010000084.1 GCA_022827045.1 Candidatus Binatia bacterium | reverse complement strand
TCCTCTCCCATTTCCCCCGTGGCCGCCTGCGGCCCGTGACCGTCCAGCGCGGCAAGATGCACGATACCGCCGAGCGGCACGTCATCGGGCAGCTCCTCCAGAACGGAGCGCCACGACTCGCGCCGATCCATCTCCACGGCTCTTCGGACGACTCCCGCGCCGTCGTGCGCGGGTCCTTCGTTCCCCGTCGATTCCCCGCCCGCCAGCACCACCGTCTGGTTCCGCGCCGCAAGCTGGGCCGCCAGCGCCGCGGCCACGCCGCCCCGGTCCGCCGCGAGTACCCAGGCGGCCGGCGGCAGCACCACCTCCGCCGGCCCCTGCGCCACGATCACGCCCCGGTCGGGCAGCCCGGCCGACTCGGACTCGTCGATTCCCAGGACCTGGGCGTCGGCGAAACCCACGTCGCCGAGCGCCCGCCGCCACACGTCGGGTCCGGCCAGGGCGTGGTTCGAGCGGTAACGGTCGGCGTACCGCCACCAGCCGTCCAGTTGTCCGAAAATCAGGTCCATCCAGCCTCTGCCGCGCTGGTTCTCCAGCGCCACAAGCTGTCCCGACGGCGCCAGCAGGTCCCGGCAGTGCGCCAGCGTCTCGTCGAGATACTGCGTCGCGTGCAGCACGTTGGCGGCAATCAACAGGTCATAACCGTGCAAGTCGAAGCCTTGGGCCGCCGGCTCCTTCTCGATGTCCAGGACGCGGTACTCGATCTGCCCGCCCACCTGGCCGAAACGCGCCTCCGCATCCGCGAAGAAGCCCGCGGAGATGTCGGTGTACATGTAGTCGAACCGCCCGGCCGGAAGCCCCGGCAGCACGCACTCGGTGGCCGACCCGATGCCGGCGCCCACCTCCAGCACCCTGAGCCGCCGTCCGTCCGGCAACCCGGCCGCGAGGGTCTCGACCACCTCTCCCAGCATCCGGTTCGCCGCCATCCACACCGGCGCCCTCCGATAAAGATCGGCGGCCTGCGGCTCAGCGTCGCCGAACAGCAGCGACAGCGGGTCCTCGCGGCCGCGAAGCACCTCCGGGAGGGCGCCGGCGCATCGCCGGATGAGCCCGATCTCGTTCGTCCCGTGGGGATAACGTCCGCTCATGCCGGTCGCATGCTCGTCGGGATCTTGCGGCATGCCCTCCGGCAACGGATCCTCCGCCCCGACCACCACCAGGAAGCCGTCGCCCGCCGCCTCCAGCACGCCCGACCTGACGAGTATTTCCAGCATCCGGCGCAACAGATGCACGTGATTCGGCAAAATCTCCAGGTCCTGCCGCAGGCCCTCGGGGTCCACGACGGCGCCCGCCATGCGCTTCCAACCCAGTTTTTCCAAGGCCGAGAGTGCATAGGACCATGCCAACCGCTCCAGGTCGGTCTGCAGGGCGGCCTCTTCCTCGACTCCGACTCCTTCGGCGGCCAGGTAACGGGAGAACGGCTCCGAACGGGAGGCCACCTCCGACGGGCTCGGGATGAAATCGGCGGACGGCATTCCCGGCGCAAGGATGCCGTCCCGCCACACCACCTCGTAGAGCAGCTCGTCCAACCCTTCCACCGCCGAGAGCATCGCTTCCCGGGTCGCCCGCTTCACCGTGTAACCATCCAACCCGCCCAGCAGGGTCCCGCTCGGGTCGTAGATCCGGAGGTCCCCGGTCAGCACTTCCGGCGGCTCGGATCCCGCATCCGGGGCCGCGGTCTGCCGGTCCTCCGCCATGCGCGCGTGGCAGACGACCCGCTCCGGCAGCGCCCCCTTGAGCCACAGCCGTTCCCACCCGAACGGCAGATAGGTGACCCCTTCCCAACTCTCCGCCGAATCGCGCGCCGCGGCCATGACCTGGAAACAGCCGTCGAGCAGGAGCGGATGGATGTCGACCCCGCCGGAGTCGACGCCTGCCGGAAGAGCCAGCTCGCCAAGCGCCTTCCCCGTCCCGGACCAGACCGCTTCCAGCGTGCGGAACGACGGGCCAAGATCGATTCCGACCTCGGCCTTGGCCCGGTAGAGGGCGGCCACGTCCCGCGGCGACAGCCCGGCCTTGAGGCCTTCCAGGTCCTCCCGCGGTTCGGCCTGGAGGCCGCCGGCTTCCGGCGACACCCGCGCCTCCGCGTGCAGCGTCCATTCGGCTCCGGCATCTCCCCTGCTGAGTATCCGGACACGGCGTGACGGCCCCTCGCCGGAACCGTCGAGCAGCACCTGCATCTTCCGGCTTGGTTCGGCGGTCCCGTCTCCGGAATCCCCGTCCGGGAAAATCAGCGGGTTATGGAGCTGCATATCCTCCACCGCGTACCGTCCGGTCTCCTCCGCGAACGACACCGATGCGGCCATGGCGCCGTAGAGGGCGCCCGGCGCAACCAGCCGGCCGAACACCCGGTGGTCGTTCAGCCAGGCCGGGTCCGAGGGAAAGAGTTCCGTATCGAAGGTAGTCTCCCCGCTGGCGGATTCGTGCCGGCCGCCGAGCAACGGATGACCGGTGCCCAGGAGCCGGCGCCTTCGCGCCTTGACCCAGTGGCTCTGGCGCTGGAAGGGATAGCCCGGCACCGAGATACGGCGCCGCTCCTCGCCCGCGAAGAGTCCCGGAAAACGGATCGGGAGCCCCGCCTCATATGCCTCTGCCGCCGCGGCGACAAAAGAGTCCCTGGCCTCACCCGCCGGCGCATCGCGCGGCGGCCGCCTGAGACTCGATAGCACCCGGACGCCGGCCGCCGACTCCGGCCAGGTCATGGCGACCATCGGACCCAGCACCGCGTGGGGTCCGATCTCCACCACGGCGTCCACGTTCAGTCCGGCCAGCGTCTCCACCGCGCCGCGGAACGCCACCCGCTCTCGCGCCTGACGGCGCCAGT
>JAJDTQ010000249.1:0-15000 GCA_022827045.1 Candidatus Binatia bacterium | reverse complement strand
GCTCCCGTCCGGCCTGCACGGCATAGGATTTCTCGACTCCCTTGAAGGAGTTGCTGATCCTCTCCAGCTCCTCGAGCCGCCGCACGTAGGTCTCGAGCATTTCGCGACGGGCTCCGGGACGGGCCCCGGACAGCGCATCGGCGGCATCCACCAACGGCGCCAGTATGGTCTCCGCCCGAACCTCCTCATGATGAGCGGCGATGGCGTTGACGATCTTCGGCGACTCGCCGTATTTCCTCGCCAACTCACCTCCGATGATGGCGTGTGAGCCTTCAACCTCATGGTCCACGGCCTTGCCGATGTCGTGCAACAACGCCGCCCGCCGGGCCTGCTTCTCGTTGAGGCCAAGCTCGGCCGCCATGCTCCCGCAGATAAACGCCATCTCGATGGAGTGCAACAGCACGTTCTGGGCGTAACTGTAACGGAACTTCAGCCTCCCCAGGAGCTTCACCAGTTCGGGGTGGATGCCATGGACGCCGACGTCGAACACCGCCTTCTGTCCGGCTTCCTTGATGACGTCGTCTATCTCCCGCTCGCAACGGCGAACCACCTCCTCGATCCGCCCCGGATGGATGCGGCCGTCGGAGATGAGCGTTTCCAGGGACATGCGGGCGATTTCGCGGCGGATGGGGTTGTGACCCGAGATGATCACGGACTCGGGGGTGTCGTCGACGATGAGATCGATGCCGGTGGCCGCCTCCAGCGCGCGAATGTTGCGACCCTCGCGGCCGATGATCCGACCCTTCATCTCGTCGTTGGGGAGGGACACGACCGAAACGGTGCGCTCGGTCACGAAGTCGCCGGCCAGCCGTGCGATGGCGAGCGCGATCATCTTCTTGGCCTCACGATCGGCCTCCGCCCTTGCCTGCTCTTCCATGACCCGGATGCGCTTGGCCGAATCGTACCTCGCCTCCTCGAACATCTCCTCCATCAGGCTCTTCTTCGCTTCCTCCCGGCTGATGCCGGCGACGATCTCGAGCCTTTGCTTGGCTTCGTCAACGAGACGTTGCGTCTCCATCTCCTTCTCGCCGACCGCCTGCTCCTTCTTCTCAATGGCCCCCTCCCGATTGGAAAGCCCGGTTTCCCTGTTCTCCAGGCCCTCCAACCGCTTGTCCAGGACCTCCTCCCGGGCCAGCAACCGCCGCTCCAGGGACTGGAGGTCTTTCCGAGTCTCCCGGATATCGTCCTCGAACTCGGCGCGCGCCTTGAGGACCCCGTCTTTCGCCTCGATCTCCGCATCCTGGCGGATCGCGCCGGCCTCCCTTCGCGCCTCCTCCAGGATACGCTCAGCGGTGTTCCGATCGAGCTCACTCTGGAGCCGGTGCTGCTTCCGCCGGATCAGAAACACCCCGACCGTCAGCAGACAACCCACGACCAGACCCACGACTAATGATGTCCATGTAACCAAAACAAGCTACCTCCCGGAAGCATCGGAACGATGTAAGGGTCTATGCGCCAACCGCCTCCGCACAATCCCCCGCTTCACCGCACGAAATGACCCGGTTCTCCGTCACGATCATGTGCACGGGCAGGTCCCCCTGTTCCGCGGGCACCTCCTCCAGCACCTGGAATTCATAGGCCAAGGCAATTCTCGGCACCCGGGCATCCAGACCGGCCAGCAACCGGTCGTACCAACCGGTCCCGCGACCCAGGCGGTTTCCCCGGGGGTCGAAGGCAACGCCCGGAACGAACACCGCCAGTCCCTTGGAACCGCCGCGAGGCAACGGCTGATCGCCGGCAGGCTCGAGGATTCCGTAACGGCCGGGAACCAGTTCGGCTTCGGACCGCACGCGAACGACACTCGAACAACCGTCCGTCACCTTCGGATAATAGAGGCGCTTTCCCGCCCCCAAGGCGACCCGGCCTATCTCGGATGTGTCAACCTCGTTGCCCAGTGGGCTGTAGAGCGCGAGGGCCTCGGCGGCCAGATAGACAGGAAGCGCCAGCGCGGAACGCTGAACGCTTTCTCCCCAGGCACGAGCCAAGGCAAAGGAAAGAGAGTCCCGTTTCGCTAGAATCGCACCCCTGAGTGCCCGTTTCCTGTCCCTCATCAAGGACCTCATGATCAAGTCCTGAGCAAGGGCGCCAAGGGCGAGGTGTTGTCACGCCCGCGGCATTCGACCGCATACGAGGGCGTGAGCGGCAGGAAGGCTTTCGATCACACGCCGGCTGAGAGTCTCCTCCAGGACAATCGATACCCGTGAGGTGACGGTTGGATCTCCCCCTCTTGAAATCCACTGTCTGCAAAGAACTCTCTCGGCCGGACCCGCTTCATCACGTCAATGAACTCCAAAGCCTGCATATTCCAGTTACCGAATACTTCCTGCCCGCGCTCCTCGGCGCATAGTTCAGTATCTCATACAAATACATGCAAAGAAACAGGCGAAGTTCGCGGGAACCTGCCTCCGAATATCCGCGTCAGCCGTCCTCCGACAAGGCCGTCTCCAACCTGTCGATGAGGCGGTCGACGCGGCTCGCCACCGCGTCATGGTTGTCCTTGAGGCGGTGATACTCGTCGGCAATGTTCAGCGCCACCAGCATGGCCACGCTGTACTTGCCCCGCGGGCTCGTCGACTTGCTCACCTCGTGCATCTTCTCGTCGACATATTCCGCCACCTTCCGTATGTGCCCCTCCTCGTCGTCGCTCCGGAGAGTGATCTTCTGTCCCAGGATCTTGACTTCGACAGCCTTTTGCATAACGCCTCTGTGCCGTCAGGAAAGATTCAGATTCTCGAACTGGCCGATGATCCTGTTCAACCGCTCCCGCAAGGCGGCCCGTTCGCGCTCGTACCGTTGGACCCGGTCGTTCAGGCTCTTGCATTGCGCGTCCCGTTCCTGCAGGCGCGTTTCCGCCTTGGCCTTCGCCTTCTTCATCCTCTGATTCTGCTCCACGAGCCGTTCCACCCGGAGCTCCAACTGTGCGAGTTTGTCAAGGTCCATGAAACAAATAATGAACAAATCTTAAATTGATAGTTTAAGATTTGTCGGCTACCGATGTCAAGCCGGACGAAGGCCTGCGGACTCACTCGAAAAACGCCTCCACGAACGCCTCAGGATCGAACTCCTGGAGGTCGTCGACGCCTTCTCCGACGCCGACAAACTCCACCGGTATCGCCAGTTCCTGCTGGATCCTCAGCACCACACCGCCCTTGGCCGTGCCGTCGAGCTTGGTCAGGACGATCCCGCTGACGCCCACGGCCTCCTGAAAGATCCTGGCCTGGGCGAGCGCGTTCTGGCCGGTGCTGGCATCGACCACCAGCAAGGTCTCGTGCGGCGCCCCTTCCTGTACCGTGCCGAGAACGCGGCGCATCTTCTTGAGCTCCTCCACGAGGTTGACCTTGTTATGAAGCCTGCCGGCCGTGTCGATGAGGAGCACGTCCGCCCCCCGCTTCTGAGCCGCATGCGCGGCATCGAACACGACCCCCGAAGGGTCCTGTCCCGGCGCGTGCTTGATGACCTCCGCGTCCGCCCGGCTTCCCCAGATCTCGAGCTGCTCGATGGCTCCGGCCCGGAACGTATCCCCCGCGGCCAGCAGCACCTTCCTGCCGTCCCGTTCCAACCGATGCGCCAGCTTCCCGATGGTCGTGGTCTTGCCGACTCCGTTGACTCCCACCACAAGGACGACCCACGGAGACTCCGAATACCGGCGGGCGCCCATGCCGCCCGTCTCCTTCAACAGGCCGGCGAGTTCCCGCCGCAACAACGCGGCCCCGTCGCCATCGCCGGCCCGGTGCGAATCACGGACGGTTTCCAGCAACCTCTGGGTGGCCTGTACGCCGAAGTCGGCGCCGAGGAGCAACTCCTCCAACGCGTCCCATTCGTCTTCCGACCCGGCCGCCTCCGCCAGGGCCCTCTCCAGACGGCCGGTCAATGCCGCTCTCGTCCGCGACAAGCCCTGCCTGAGACGCGCCAGGAGCCCTGCGTTCTGGTTCATGGGAACTTGAGGAAGTTCGGTTTCCGGCCCCTAGACCATCTCCACGGACACGATCTTGGAAACCCCGGGATCTTCCATGGTGACGCCGTAAAGCACGTCCGCGGCCAGCATCGTCTTCTTGTTGTGGGTAATGATCATGAACTGCGACAGCCGTGTCATGTCCTTGACCACGTCGATGAAACGCTCGAGGTTGACGTCGTCGAGCGGCGCATCCACCTCGTCGAGGAAACAGAACGGACTCGGCTTGGTCATGAAGATGGCGAACAGGAGGCTCACGGCCGTCAGGGCCTTCTCGCCGCCGGACAGCAGGCTGACGGATTGAAGCTTCTTGCCGGGAGGCTGGGCGACGATGTCGACCCCGGTTTCCAGATAGTCGTTCTTGTCCGTCAGCGTCAGCGACGCCTTGCCGCCGTCGAAGAGCCTCGGGAAGATCGCCTGGAACTCCCGGTCTATCTCTTCGAAGCTCTGCTGGAACCGAAGCCGGCAGATCCGGTTGAGCTTGGTGATGGTCTGCTGCAGGAGCGCCATGGAACGCTCCAGGTCCTCTCGCTGCGCGGTCAGGAAACGGCTCCGCTCGGTCAACTCCTCGAACTCGCCAATGGCCGCCAGATTGACCTCGCCCATGCGCTGGAGCCGGCCGCGCAACTCCGCCACCTCCTCCTGCAGCCCGCCGGCGAGGGAAGACTCTTCGTCCGTCGCGGCGGGAACTTCCGCCAGCTCCACGCCGTACTTTTCCCGGACATCGTCGCCCATGTAGCCGAGCTCCATGGACTTCTTGCTCTTCGACAACTGCAGCCGCTGCTTGTCCTCCTGCCTGGCTTCGATGTCGGGACGTATCAGGTGAACGGCCTCCTCCACCTCGCGGAGACGAGCGGAGAGCCGGTGATAATCCTCCTGGCGCGCCGCCACCTCTTCCTCGAGTTCCTCGAGCCGCCCCCGCAACGTCTCGACCCGTGACTTCGACTGCTCGCGCGCCGCACCCATCTCCAGGGCCTTGCGGCCCATCTCCGCGATCCGGGCCTTTCTCTCTCCAAGCTGGGCGGTGAGCGTTTCGCGCAGGTCCACCTTGTTCTCGAGATTCGACCTGATGCTTCCCGCCTTCTCCTTCGCCTCCGCCTCCCTGACGCGGAACTCGCTCAGCCTGGCGTCCGCGGCCTGCAGGCTTTCCTCGGATTCGTGCCGAGTGCGCTGCAATTCCCGGAGACGGACATCCAGGGCCTCCCGTTCGTGCACGCTCTCGGCAATCGCCGCATCGCTGGCGGACAACGCCTCGTTTAGTCCGTCCACCTCGCCCGAGACATTGCTCAACTCCTGGTCGATGGTTTCCAGATCCTGGCGGCAGCGGGCGACATCCCGGTCCGTGCGCAGCAACTCCTGCTCCAGGCGCACCGTGGTAACCGCCAGGTCCCGCACCTCGTGGGTGAGGCGCTCGCGCTCCGACTCCACCCGGTGCGACTCGCATCTGCTCTCGTCAACGCGTCCTTCCTGGAACCGCACCCGTTCTTCCCGCTCCACCACCTGTTGCTTCAGCTCCTTGACCTTCCGGCGCCTCGAGATCGGGTTCCCCTCCAGGCTCTCGGCACTGCCGCCGGTGACCACGCCCATGGGATCGATCACTTCTCCGTCGAGGGTGACCAGCGAGTGGCTGAACCCGTTGGCGCGCCAAACCCCCAGTCCCGCCTCCAGGTCCTTGACCACCGCCACCTCGCCCAGCAGATAGTCGGCGACATCCCGATAGCCGTCCTTCACCTCGACGAGCCCCAGCAAGGGGGCTATCACATCCGGACCCGACGCCATCGCCGGAACGGCGCCGTTGCGGCGTTCGAACCGGCGCGGAATGAAGCCGCCGCGTCCCGCCGATTCCCGCTTGAGGTACTCGATGGCCTCCACGCCTTCCTCGTGTCCCTGGACGATGACGTACTGAAGCCGTTCGCCCAACACCGCGGTCAAGGCCTTCTCGATCTCCTCGGGAGCCTCGATGAAGTCGGCGACCACGCCGCACACCCCGTCCGAAGCTCCGTTGCTTTCATGCTTGAGCATGACCGCACGGACGCCCTCCTGATAGCCCTCGAAATTCCTTTGCAGAGTCTCCAGCGAGCGCAGGATGGAACGCGCTTCGTGGAGCTCCTCCTTGACCCCCGCGAGAGCCTCCTCATGTCCGTCCCGGGCCGACCGGGCATCCTCCAGATCCACTTCGGCCCGGCGAAGGCTCTCGCCCAGCTCCGCTGCCCGCGCCCTGCATCCCTCGAGTTCCCCGGACACCCGGGAGCGCTGACCACCCAGGGACTCGAGCTCCTGCTCGACGGCGTCGCGTTCGCCCTGTTTTTGCGCCAACTCGGCTTTCAGTCGTTGCAGGAGCTCTTCGTGGGCCTGCCGCGCATTGGTGAGCTGGGAGTGGACGCCCATGCGGTCCACCAACAGGTCCTTCTCTCGCTCGACCTCGGTGTGAAGCTCCTTCATCCGCTCGCGCAGACCCGCCGCATCGAGTTCGGCCCGCTCCACGCGTTCGGCTTCGAGCGCGGAGAGCCGCGTGAACTCTTCGCTCGCCTTGTCCAGCTCCGCAATGTCGGCGCACACCTTCGCCAGGCGCCCTCCGGTGTCGAGGACGTTGGCTTCGAGCCCCTCGGCAGCCTCCCTCAACTCGCCTTCTTCGCGCTCCAGAAACTCGATGCGCCGGTCCTCCCCCTTGACCTCCGCCCTCAGCTCGTAAAGCCGTTCCTGCAGCGATGCGATCTCGCCGTCGAGCACCAGCCGCGCCGTGCGGCTTTGCTCGCCTTCCGCCTCCCTCGCCCGGATGGTTGCCGTCAGCGACGTAATCCGGTCCTCTACGGCGTCCGCCTGGGCGCCCAGCGCGGCGATTTCCCGTTCCAGCCCCTGCTTGCGGACGGCCGCCCAACGGAGCTCCCTTTCCTTCAGTTGTTCCTGGAGATTGCGATAACGCTCCGCCTTCTTCGCCTGAAGCTCGATCCTGTGAAGCTGCCGCTCCACCTCCCGGAGGATGTCGTTGACCCGCAGGAGATTCTGCCGGGTCTGTTCCATCTTCCTCTCCGCGGCCTGCCTGCGGCGCTTGAATCCGCTCGTGCCCGCCGCCTCTTCGATGATGCGACGGCGGTCCTCCGCCTTGGCGTTCACCAACTCCTCGACACGTCCCTGCCCGATGATGGAGTACGACTTGTTGCCGATACCCGTCCCCGCGAACAACTCGACGACGTCACGCAGGCGGCAGGGCATCCGGTTGATGGAATATTCCGACTCGCCGGAGCGAAAGATCCGCCGGGTCACGGCGATCTCGGAGAAAGCGCGGTAGTCCGCGGCGGCCGTGTGGTCGGAGTTGTCCAGCAGCGCGGTGACCTCCGCCATGCCGATGGGGGCCAGTTGCTCGCTGCCGCTGAAGATGACGTCCTCCATGGTCTGGCCGCGGAGGTACCGGGCGCTCTGCTCGCCCATGGCCCAACGCAGCGCGTCGACGACGTTGGATTTTCCGCAACCGTTGGGCCCCACGATGGCGGTGATGTCGGAGGTGAAGTTGAGGACGGTCTTGTCCGCGAAAGACTTGAACCCGGAAATTTCCAGAGCCTTCAGCCGCATACGATGAGTCCTCGCCGTGGTGGCGTCCACGCCGTCCGCAACGCGGACAGGACGCCGGTCCCCTGCCGATGCAGGGCGTCCACACAATTTTATTTCACAGGCGGGGACGATGTCAAGCAAACTTCACAACATGAAGTGATGGAATGGGAGCTCCACCACAACATATTGGAGTTCGCTATTCCGGGTCCAGGGTGGTGTTCCAGTAGGAGGCGTCGACGGTGGAAAGGAACGGGAGCCATTCGCGGTACCGGACGTTCCCTCCCCCTTCCTGAATGAACGGGGTCCAGGTGGGTTTGTACGGCTGACGCAGCAGCTTCATCCTCGCCTCCTGGGGCGTGCGCCCGCCCTTCCGCCGGTTGCACGGGACACACGAGCACACCACGTTCTCCCACCGCGAAGTGCCTCCGCGGGAGCGGGGAATCACGTGATCGAGGTTGAGCTGGTGCCGCGGCAGCCTCCTGCCACAGTACTGGCAGGTGGACTTGTCACGCGCGTAGATGTTGTACCGGCTGAACCGGACCTGGCGCTTGGGGACGCGGTCGTAACCTACCAACAGGATAACGCGAGGCACCCGGATCACGTGGTCCACCAGCCCCACGGTTTCCTCGTGAACCGACGCGGAGAGGTCGCTCCAGTCCTTGAAATCGAAGGTCTGGTATCTCTCGTTGACGACCTTGGCGATGCCCAGGTACAGAAGCGTGAAGGCCCGGCGGACCGAGGTGACGTGGATGGGGAGATACGAACGGTTCAACATGAGCACCTTTGTGTGCATCGGAGAACGGCCCAGCCGCCCCATGCCCGGACTCCCTGCCCGGCGTCTACCGGCATCCACCAAGGTCCCAGGTTGAATCACCCTGATCTTATTGCCCTTCGCGAACGTCTTGTCAAACGCGCCCGGTCCGCTCCGCCGTCGCCACCTTGCCATTTCCCCGCGACTGACCTATCCTAAAGGCGCCCCTCCTCCTTCGAGCGAGCCAGTATCCTGACCCATGAGACGGATCCTCATCAACACCACCCCCCAGGAAACCCGGATCGCCGTGATGGAGGACAACGGTCTGGCCGAGTTCCTCATCGAGCGCAACCAGGAGAAGGGCTGCGTCGGCAACATCTACAAGGGACGGGTCGGACGGGTGCTGCCCGGGATGCAGGCGGCCTTCGTGGACATCGGACTGGAGAAAGCCGCCTTCCTCCACGCCTCGGACATCGAATCCCCCGCGGAGTTGCCGGCGACCGTCAACGGAAATGACGACGAGGTGCTGTTCGAGCCCGCTCCCGAGCAACGCCGCCTCCGGATCGAACAGCAGCTCAGCCCCGACCAGGAGATCCTGGTTCAGGTCGCCAAGGATCCGCTGGGAATGAAGGGCGCCCGCATCACCACCCATATATCCCTGCCCGGCCGGTTCCTGGTGTTCATGCCCAACACGGGCCACGTGGCCGTCTCCCGCAAGATCGAGGACGAAAAGGAAAGAAAGCGACTCAAGGAGATCGTACAGGAGCTCGCGCAGGAGGATGAAGGCTTCATCATCCGGACCGCGTGCGAGGGGCGCAACAAGAGGGACATCCAGAGCGACGTGCGGTTTCTGACGAAGCTCTGGGGCCGGATCCGCAAGCGGCTGGAATCCGCCTCGACCCCCGAGTTGATCCACCAGGATCTGGATCTCGTGCCGCGCACAATACGGGACTTCTTCAATGCCAACACCGAGGAAGTCGTGGTCGACCAGCCCAGGGAGTACCGGCGCGTGGTCGAGTTCGTGAAACAGTTCATGCCGCGCCTGCAGCGGCGCGTGGTGCTGTACGACGAACCCGAGCCGTTGCTCGACCGTTACGAGATCGAGCGCAAGATCCGCAAGGCACTGGAGCCCAAGATCTGGCTGAACTCCGGCGGCTCCATCCACATCGAGCAGACCGAAGCGCTCACCGCCGTGGACGTGAACACCGGGCGCTACGTCGGAAAGAAGGACCTCGAAGCGACCGTCGTCAAGATCAACCTGGAGGCGACGCGCGAGATCGTGCAACAGCTGCGCCTGCGCAACGTCGGCGGGATCATCATCATCGACTTCATCGACATGGAACAGGCCGCCAACCGCAAGAAGGTCTACGACGCCTTGAAGGAAGCGGTGAAGCAGGACAAGGCCAAGACCAGCGTGCTGCCCATCTCCAGGCTCGGGCTCGTGGAGATGACCCGTCAGCGCACCCGGGAGAACCTCGGCAACGTCCTGTTGAGCGCATGTCCCTACTGCGTCGGACGCGGCCGCATCAAGTCCCAACCCACCGTCGCGTACGAGATCCTGCGCGACATCAAGCGGGAGAGCGCCCAACTCCGAAACGGCAGCCGCATCACCGTGCACGTGCACCCCGGCATCGCCAACTTCCTGTACGACGATGCCAACGAAGGCCTGGAGGCACTGGAGCGCGAGATCGACCGCCAGGTCATCATCAAGGCCGACTCGGCGCTGCACCAGGAGGCCTACGAGATCGAGACCGCCTAGGCGGCGGACGTTTCCGCGACGGTACCGGAACCCTGCGAGATCCTTCGATTTAATGTGATTGTAACGAAGGCGTAACACGAACCGCCGATGTCGCGTGGCGACATGGAGTGTAACAATCGGCGTTGCCATACCCGTGAGGTCGCCTATGCGCCCGGAACACACCGATCGGAAATACGAGGAAGAGCTCAAGTCCCTCCGGGACAGGATCATACAGATGGGCGGCCTGGTCGAGGACCAGATCGACCGATCCATCAAGGCGCTGGTGGACCGCGAGGCGGCGCTCGCCGAAACCGTCATCGAACGGGACGCCGAGGTCAACCAGATGGACGCCGATATCGACGAGCTGTGCGTCAGGCTGATTGCGCTGCATCAACCGGCCGGAAAGGACCTCCGGTTCGTAACCACGGCACTCAAGATCACCACTGACCTGGAGCGCATCGGCGACATCTCGGTGAATATCTCCGAGCGTTCCCTCGAGCTGATCCGCGAGGCGCCGCTCAAGCCCTACATCGACATCCCGCGCATGGCCGAGATTTCCCGGCGGATGATATCCGAGAGCCTCAATGCCTTCGTGCACGAGGACACCAGCCTTGCGCTCAAGGTATGCCAGGACGACCAGGAGATCGACGACCTGAACGAACAGATCTTCCGCGAGACGGTCTCGTACATGATCAGCGAGCCCAGGACCATCAACCGCGCCATGAAGATCACCTTCGTTTCGAAGTACCTCGAACGGATCGCGGACCATGCCACCAACATCGCCGAGATGGTGATTTTCCTGGTCAAGGGGACCAGCATTCGCCACGTCAAGGAAGTGCCCCGTTCCATCTAGTCTCATGGCGGACAAAATACTCGTCGTCGAGGACGAAGCAGACATCCGCAAGCTGATCTCGTACCACCTGCACCAGGAGCGTTTTCAGGTACTCGAAGCCGAGAACGGCGAAGATGCGCTGGACTTGGTGCGGAAGGAGACGCCGCGCCTTATCGTGCTCGACCTGATGCTGCCGGGCCTCTCGGGGATCGAGTTCTGCAAGATCATTCGTCAGACTCCCGAGACTGCCCAGACGCCGATCCTCATGCTGACCGCGAAAGCGGGAGAGGCGGACCGGGTTGTGGGGCTGGAACTGGGAGCGGACGACTACATCACGAAACCCTTCAGTCCCAGGGAGATGGTGGCGCGGGTCAAGGCGGTGCTGCGGCGGGCCGAGTTCCCGGCTTCGCCCGATCTCGCGGAGTTCTACGAGAAGGGCCCGCTGAAGGTCGACTTCACGACCTATGAAGTGCAGGTGGCGGGGAGGCCGGTCAAGCTCACCCTCAAGGGGTTTGAAGTTCTGCGCTATCTGATTCAGAATCGCAACAGGGTGCTGAGCCGCGACCAGATCCTGGACGGCGTATGGCGCTCCGACGTCTACGTGACACCTCGTACGGTAGACGTCCACATACGAAGGATCCGGGAAGCGCTGGAACAGGACGATCGCAACCCCGAGTGGATCGTCACCGTGCGCGGCGTGGGCTACAAGCTGGATGAGAGATCCCTCGAGACATAGCACGCTGGCCAGGTGGTTTCTTGGCTACCTCCCCCTCGCTCTCCTCGTCCTGGCCGTCCTCTACTTTCAATACGCGAACACGACAGCACCCACGGGCGGGACCGGAGCATGGTTTTCCAACGCCCTGTGGATCGTCCTTCCGGCAGGACTGCTGGCGGCCGCGGTCTGGCTCCGGCGGGGACACAAGCGCGTCGCCGACATGGTGGCCTTCTGCCGCAAGGCCGTCCTCGACAACCCCTCGAACAAGTCCCTGCCGGTGCGGCGCGGGGACGAACTGGGCGCCTTGGAGGAAAGCCTCAACGAACTGGCGCATACGCTCACCAGCCGCCTCCAGGACGTGACGGCGGAACGGGAGAAGCTCCAGTCCATCCTGAGCTGCATGATGGAAGGGGTGATCGTGCTGGATACCAACGGCAAGGTCATCCTGGTCAACCAGATGGCGCAGACCATGTTCAACCTGCCGGCGGACACCAGCGTCCGCGGCATGTCCACCGTCGAGGTGTCGCGCCACCCCGAGATGCAGGCCCTCATCCAGGAGGTCGTCGAGAGAGACAGCGGCCGGAACGCGTTCCATCGGGAGCTGACCCTCGGGGACGACCGCTGGTTCGCGGTCAACGCGGCGCGGCTGGAACACTCGCAACAGGACCTGCTCGGTTACGTCCTGGTATTCCACGAGGTCACCGAGCTGAAGCGGCTCGAGCAGATCCGAGTCGATTTCGTCGCCAACGTCTCCCATGAAATGCGCACGCCCCTGACCGCGATACAGGGATATGCCGAGACGCTCCTGCACAACCCGCCCGGGGACCCGAAGATGGCCAGACAGTTCCTCAACGTGGTCGCGCGCCACTCCGAGCGCCTCGGCCGCCTCATCGACGACCTGCTGGCCTTATCGGACCTGGAGATGGGCAACGTCAACGTGAGGATGGAGCGGGTGGCGACGCGGCCGCTGCTGGAACGCGTGCTGGAGCTGTTCCGCGATCAGGCCGGCAAGAAGCACATCCGTATCGGCGCCGACGCCGACGCCATTACGCCGGACATCCTGGGCGATGAAGACCGCTTGCAACAGTTGCTCATCAACCTGGTGGACAATGCCCTCAAGTACACCTCGGAGGGTGGAGAAGTTCAGGTCCGTGCCGGTCTCGAGCCGCGTTCCGGCGCTGACGACCCGCCCCGGGTGGCGCTGACCGTTTCGGACACGGGTTGCGGCATCCCGGAGAAGGACCTGCCACGGCTGACGGAGCGGTTTTACCGGGTGGACAAGGCGCGCTCGCGGGAGCTGGGCGGCACCGGCCTCGGCCTCGCCATCGTGAAGCACATCGCCCATGCTCATGGCGGGCTGCTCAGTATCGAGAGCCAGCTTGGCAAGGGCACCCGCGTGACGGTGTGCCTTCCTGCCGCCGCCGGCACCATCCCGCTGCCGGTCCCGGCAGCCTCGGGAAAGAGCGTCGTTGCCTGAGCCGCCGCCGGCTTCCTGTGGAAAACACGCGCACAACCGCGATTTTCCTTGCAAATGTACCACCGTTCCCGTATGGTTAGCGGTTCTATCGCGTGTGTTCCGGCAACGGCGCGCGTCACCATGGGCCACTCACTAGGAGACAACTATGGATCGCAAGAAAGTCGGGATCACTGAAACCGTGCTCAGGGACGCGCACCAGTCCCTGCTGGCGACACGCATGCGCACCGAGGACATGCTGCCCATCGCCGCGGATCTCGACAAGATAGGTTTCTGGTCGGTGGAAATGTGGGGCGGGGCGACCTTCGACGCCTGCCTCCGCTATCTCAACGAGTGTCCCTGGGAACGCCTCCGGCTGATCCGCGAGGCCATGCCCAACACCCGGCTTCAGATGTTGCTGCGTGGGCAGAACATCGTCGGATACCGCAACTACCCGGACGATGCCGTGGAGTCCTTCGTCGAAAAGTCCGCGGAAAACGGCATCGATGTCTTCAGGGTGTTCGACGCCATGAACGACATCCGCAACATGAAGACCTCCATGGACGCGGTCAAGCGCACCGGCAAGACCCTGGAGGCCGCGGTGTCCTACACCATAAGCCCGGTCCATTCCCTGCAGTATTTCGTCGACTTCGCCGACCAGCTCGTGGACGCCGGCACCGACGTGCTGGCCGTCAAGGACATGGCCGGGCTGCTGTCGCCGTATGTGGCCCAGGATCTCATCGGCGCGTTGAAGGAGCGGTTCGACATCCCCGTCCACCTGCACTCCCATTGCACCACCGGCATGGCCCAGATGGCCTACATCATGGCGGTGGAGGCGGGCGTGGACATTGTCGACACGGCCATCTCCACGCTCTCCCACGGCACCTCCCAGCCCGCCACGGAGGCCGTGGTGGTGGCGCTGAAGGGTACCCCGTACGACACTGGGCTCGATCTCCAGGAACTCGCCGGGATCGCCGACTACTTCACCCAGGTGCGCGGCAAGTACAGCGAGTTCGAGAGCCCCATCAGCAACCGCGTCAACGCCGACATCGTCGAGTCGCAGATCCCCGGCGGCATGCTCTCGAACCTGGTGTCCCAACTGCGGCAGCAGAACGCCGAGAACCGGCTGGACGAGGTGCTCCAGGAAGTCCAGGCCGTGCGCAAAGACCTCGGGTACCCGCCGCTCGTGACTCCCACGAGCCAGATCGTAGGTTCCCAGGCCACCCTCAACGTCCTCATGGGCAAACGCTACGGCGTGGTGACCATGGAAGTGCGCAACTACGTCATGGGGCACTACGGCGAGCCGCCGGGGACGGTGAGCGAAGAAATGAAGGCCATGGTGCTGGGCAAGAAGGACCCCATCACGTGCCGTCCCGCCGACCTGCTGAAGCCCCGCATGGAGGAGGCGCGCAAGGAAATCGGCGACCTCGCCGCCAGCGAGGAAGACGTGCTCTCCTACACGCTGTTCCCGGACGTCGCCAAGGACTACTTCGAGCGGCGGGACCAGGAACAGGCCACCGCCACGGGCTAGGCCCTCACCCGGCCTTCGGCCACCCTCTCCCAGAGGGAGAGGGGCTGTGTTTGACTACCCGGACAGACTCGCGGGGCTAACAGCCAAGCCCCTGAGACATCTGCGCATAGCTGGTGAGCGGGACCGCGCACATCCGATCCCAGTCCACCTTGTCGATGACCGGCCGGTTCAGCAGTTCGATCATTTCGTCGAATTTGCGGAGCGCTGCGCAACCCACCACCTCGGGGTCCACGGCCTTGCGGTGCCGTGGCCAGGCATGGTCGCGAGCATAACGCCAGAATTCGCTGTCGTACCCGGAGCCGCAGGAGTAGTGCCAACCGACGAACAGGCCGTAGCAAAGCATGTTGTTGACGAGAAACCGGTTGACAACCGGCGCGTCGCGCTCGAGATGCTCGAGCGAACGGTTGAGGCGCGTGTGGAGGACCATCCCGACCTGCAACTGGGCGGATACGATGGCCGTCGCTTCGAGGGGCTCCATG
>JAJDTQ010000093.1 GCA_022827045.1 Candidatus Binatia bacterium | reverse complement strand
GGCCGGAAGCCCGTGCAGGCATGGCCGAGACGGAGGACGCGGGCCGGCTTGCCGGCGGCCTGAACCGGCTCATGGAACGGTACGAGGATTCCGAGGCCAGGGTCGGGAAGCGCATCGCCGAAGCCACGGCTTCCGTCGATGCCGAGGTGAAGCAGCTCGGCACCGTCCTGGACTCACTCGGCCAGGGGGTCATCGTGTGCGACGCCCGGGGCGTGGTGGTCCGGTACAACCGGACGGCCCGGAGCCTCCTGGAGCCTTCGCACGAGCCTCGTCTCGGGCGGCCGGTCTACGGTATCGTGGAAAAGGAGCTGTGCGACTACGCCCTGGAGACCATCGCCGGCCAGCTTGCCGCCGGGGTCGACCGTCCGTCGGTGGAGTTCACCGCGGAGCGCGCGGCCGGAGACCCGCTCTGGGGACGTATCGTGCCTGTGGCGGCCGACGGCGCAGCCCTTCCGGGCTTCGTCCTGACGCTGGAGGAAACCACGAGGCCGCTGTCCTCCACGGAACTCCTGCCGGCGGTGCGCGTGCGCTTTCACACCGACGCCGAGCTGGCCCTGCTGCGGGAACTCCGCTTCGTGGTGTTCGACACCGAGACCACGGGCCTCAATCCGTCCAGGGGAGACGAGATCATCTCCATAGGCGCGATCGCGGTCGCGGAGGGCGGGATCGTGGCCGAAGAGGCGTTCGAGACCCTGGTGGACCCGGGCGTTCCGGTGAGCGCCGCGTCGACCCGCGTCCACGGCCTCACCCGCGACGACCTGGCAGGTCAACCGTCCATCGACGAAGCGTTGGCCGGCTTTGCCCGATTCACGGAAGAGGCGGTGCTGGTGGCTCACAACGCGTCCTTCGACATGGAGTTCCTCAGGCGCAAGGAGGGGGAGACGGGCATCGCGTTCCGCCAGCCGGTGCTTTGCACCCTCGTTCTCTCGGCCATCCTTCACCCCAACCAGGCCTCCCACTCCCTGGATACCCTCCTTACGCGCTACGGCATCCGGCGGACCGGCCGTCACACCGCGCTCGGCGACGCCCGGATGACCGCGGAGCTCCTGCTGAGGCTGCTGCCGCAGCTCGAGGCGCGCGGCATCACCACGCTGGAGCAGGCCACCCGCGCCTCGCGTCAGAACCCGTTATCGCGGCTCAAATATTAAAGCCCCTTTCCAGATTGACGTAATTGTCTGACAATTATATTGTCTGACAATTCGGAGCGCCCGCACGGCGCTGCAGAAGGAGGCATTCGATGTCAGAGGTAAAGCCTGGACTGGAAGGGGTGGTGGCCGGGGAGACGGCCATCTGTTCGGTGCGGCCGGAGGGCGAGTTGGTCTACCGGGGCTACGACGTGCACGACCTGGCGGAGCAGGCGAGCTTCGAAGAGGTGGCCCACCTGGTGCTGTTCGGCAAGCTTCCCACCCGGTCCGAGCTGGAAGCCTTCGACGCGGAGTTGCGCGGGCAACGGGCGCTGCCGCCGGGGGTGGCGGAAAGCCTCGAGTTGCTCCCCTCGGACGCGGTTCCGATGGACGCCCTGCGGACCGCGGTGTCGACGCTGGCGCTGTACGACCCGGATGCGGGAGACGACACCCGGGAGGCCAACCTGAGGAAGGCCACCCGGCTTTTGGCGCGGCTGGCGACGGCGGTGGCGGCGCTGCACCGGCTGTCGCAGGGGCTGGAGGTGGTGGCGCCGGACCCGGAGTTGAACCACGCGGCGAACTTCCTGTACATGCTTCGGGGCGAGCGGCCGGAGGAGTTCGAGGCCCGGGTGCTGGAGGTGACGCTGATCCTGTACATGGAGCACGAGTTCAACGCCTCGACGTTCACGGCGCGGGTGATCGCGTCGACGCTGGCGGACCTGTACGGGGCGGTGGTGGGTGCGATAGCGGCGTTGAAGGGACCGCTGCACGGGGGAGCGAACGAGAAGGCGATGGACGTGATCCTGGAGATCGGGGAGCCGGAGCGGGCGGAGGCGTGGGTGGAGGAGAGCCTGCGGGAGAAGAAGCGGGTGATGGGGTTCGGGCACCGGATCTACAAGACCGCGGACTCGCGGGTGGAGGTGGCCAAGAAGTGGGGCACGCTACTCGGCAGGCAGCTTGACGACACCCGGTTGAGCGACATCTGCATCACGGTGGAGGGGGTGATGCGGCGGGAGAAGAACCTGTGTCCGAACGTGGACTTCTACGCCGCGCCGATCTACCACATGATGAAGATCCCGATGGCGCTGAACACGCCGATCTTTGCCATGAGCCGTGTGGTGGGGTGGTCGGCGCACATCATCGAGCAGATGGACAACAACCGCCTCTACCGGCCCAACTCAAGGTACGTCGGCGCCACCGGCCTCGAGTTCCTGCCCCTGAACCACCGCGGCTGAGCCGCGGGCGGGTTCGGCTTCCCTCTAGGAGGCAACAGGACGTGCTCCGTGTGCTCAGGCTGGGTCGGAGGGCCTGAATTTGGCGTGGGACTTTCTCATTTCCTGGGCGGCGTCGAAACGTTCTCTCAGGTAGGCCGTTTGCTCCCGTACCGTCTCCGCCGCCGCCTCCTCATCCTTGACCCGTAGCGCGGCCAGGATTTCCTCGTGCTGCCGGGCGATGACCTTCCGCTCGCGCACCCGGTAGACCACCATGTTCTCGATCGGCTGAAGGGCCTCGATGACGGTGAACATGACGAACTTCAGGACGGAGTTGTGGGTTGCGTCGGCCAAGGCTCGATGAAAACGAACATCCGATGCACAGAAGTCCTCGTCCGAGATCGACTCCTGCTGCTGCACTTCCACCTCTCGCGCCATCGAATCGAGTTCCGGTTGTTCGGATCGGGCCACGGCCTGGCGTACGCACAACAGCTCCAACTCCTGGCGTGCTTCCAGGATCTCCGGGATTTTGAATTCACCCAAACTGACCAGGAGCGCGGTGGCGGTAGTCAGGTTGGAGCTGACCTCCTCCCGGCTGGGCCGGTTGATAAAGGAACCGCCCGTGGGACCGCGCCGCGACCGGATCAGGCTCTGCGCCGCCAGCCGCTTCAATGCTTCGCGAATCGTAGGCCGCGATACCCCGAACTGGCGGGCGAGTTCTTCCTCGGTCGGCAGCCGGTCGTCGGCCTTGAGCCTTCCATCGGTGATGGATTCCCTGATCCGCTCCGCAATCTGCTTAGCGAGGCCGCCCGTCGTCAGCGGTTCGTAGATCACTTTTGCCTTGACCAACGCCCATCTCCCTTCAATTTGGAAATGTAAATTTGTTTGACAAATTCTGCCAGTTACACTAGCTTCTTACATCAGATTGAATCGACAAATACAACGAGTGGGCACGCGCAAGTGCAAGCCGAAATCATTTAGAGGAGGTTTCAGGATGTATACGTCAAAACTCGCGACAACTCTAACGGCCCTGGTCGCAGCCGCTTCGATCATCGCGCTGGGGCAACCGGTCGCCGCGGCCGAACGTACCGTCAAGATCGCCGGCTGGGGCGCGAAGTCCGGCCCGTTGCGCTCTTTCGGCGTCAACTCCGAGGCCGTGCTCAAGGCCGCGGTGAAGAGCATCAACGACGCGGGCGGCGTGAAGCTGGGCGACGGCACCATGGCGAAGATGGAGTTCACCTACTATGACTCCGCCTGCAACGCCGACCAGGCGATC
>JAJDTQ010000048.1 GCA_022827045.1 Candidatus Binatia bacterium | reverse complement strand
CCAGAACGGGTGCATGGGCACGCCAGTGAATCGGCGGGCCTCGACTGCCCCGGCCACCGTCACTTCACCGCATCACCGCCCCGGGTGCAAGCTCTGGTTACTTTCGCGACTAAGCCGCCGCGTCGCGGGGGTCCCCGCTCTAGAGACCATCATTAAGATGAATAGGCAGTCGATTGGCAGGGAACCGAAATCGTCCACGGAAGACTACTTGAAGGATTTCTTACAGTATTTGCAGAGCCCTCCAGTGCGAACGGAGGAGCAAGATGTAGCAAACTTGCTTCGGATTGCCTCAGACACGTATGCACAACTATGTGATGACGTTTGGCACATTCTCGGTGAGAAGGGAAATGTTTCCACTAGAGAGGCGAGTAGGGCTATTCGGAAGGCGGTGCAAGAACGGTTAGATGTCTTGGAAGACAGCAGTGAATCGAAGTCGATGGAGTCGGTCAATGCAGACCGTATTGTCGGCGTACATCGAAGCGGCATCGATGATTGTATCGACAGCCAGTTCCAAGAGTTCTACATATCGCAATCCATCAGAAGATCGTTGCGTGGAGTACTTCGGCTTGCAATTAAGAGCGAAGTGCTATCGAACGGCTATTCGGGACTCGTTATCGCAGGCTTTGGTGAGAGCGAAATGTTCCCCAAAATCTTCGAGGTTAGAACGGATGGTTTAGTTGCTGGCAACCTCAAATACGAAGTCCGCGAACGCGCATCTATAGGGCGGACGGATCACATTGCGGCGATTTATGCGTTTGCACAAGGCGAAATGGTTCAGCGATTTATGGAGGGGATCGATCCAGAGTTCCTTGGCTATCTGCGGCCATCGACAGAGGAGTTGTTGTATCAATTTGGAAAGAGTATTCTTGACTCTCACAAACTCACAGAAGAAAGCCGTCTGAGAAACCTTCGGGATGTGGCAAGCCAACTTGCCGACGACTACTTTAAAAGAGGACGAGATTTCCAAAGAGAACAGTTCGTGAATCCGATTATGGGAGTCGTCGCGTACCTACCCAAAGAGGAGTTGGCAGGAATGGCAGAGGCCCTTGTGAACCTCACATCCTTAAAGCGCCGTGTGTCTCTCGATGAAGAGACGGTGGCTGGACCCATCGACATTGCAGTAATTTCGAAGGGAGATGGTTTCGTTTGGATCAAGAGGAAACACTATTTTGATCCGAGCCTCAACACGGACTACTTTAATCGGCGATCACTTAGACCCACGGAAGGAGATGTCCATGATCGGTGAATTTGTTGAACGGGGAACGGTCAGGGTATCGTCGCGGCGCAATCGCCCCATGCGAACACATGCTCACCGAAACGAAGTTATCAGGCAACAGGCTGTCAGGGATGCCCAAGAATCATTCCAAACGATCCGGGAACTCTTGAAGCAAGGTGTGGGGCCTGATGTGCCTTCGAAGTACGCAAAAAGGAAATAGTGGGCCAGAATCTGGCTCTCGAAGACGTTAAAGGGGCTACGGGACCAAGGGGCGTCTTGTAAGTTAGGGCTAACAATGGGCCTCGGACTACTAGGCTACTACTTGCTTGACGTCAATGTCGCGCGTTGAAGGAGTTCCTGCGGGTGCCCAAAGACTTCGGCTGAATAGCTTTCGGGGAGATAGGGCTACAGCCTTTCGGAAACGGGTAAATCGACCTTCTCCCGGTCACGGCAAACCCGGCTTCCTCTCACACCACTTCGCTGCCTGCTCGTAAGCGTGGGCCACCTGAAACACCCGGCTTTCGTCGAAGCACGCCCCCACGATCTGCAGCCCGATGGGCAGCCCGCCGGCGGTGAAGCCGCAGGTCAGGCTCAGCACCGGGAGGCCGGTGACGTTGAAGGGGATGGTGGCGCGGGTGCCGAAGCTGCCGCTGGGGTGGCGGAACGGGATCCGCTGGCCGCCGATTTCGGCGAAGCCCTGCTTGCACTCCTCAATGGTGGGGGCGGCCATTCCCACGGTGGGCGCGACGATCACCTGGACGTCTTCCAGGGCCTCCTCGAACTCGCGGCAGATGACGCGCCGGACGCGCTGGGAGGTGACGTAGGTGGAAGCAGGGATGGTTAGGGAGGCGATGTTCCGGTGCAGCAGTTCGCGGCTGTAGTCCCGGGGCTGTTTGCGGATGTAGGGCTCGTGGGCGACGAGGTTCTCGCACCGGCTGGTGGCGGTCTGCACCGCTGGCACCATGTCCATGTGGGGGATGGTGACTTCTTTCACCTGCATGCCCAGGGATTCCAGGGCGGCGAGGGCCTCCTGGAACGCCTTGGCGACCTCGTCCACCATCAGTTCGCCGAAGTAGCTGTCGACGACGCCGACCTTCATGCCGGCTACGGCGCTGCCCAGGCTGGCCGTGTAGTCGGGCACCGGCTCGGTAGAGCAGAGGGGGTCGTTGGGGTCCTCGCCGGCGATGGCCGTGAGCACCAGGGCGCAGTCCTCCACGGTCTTGGTGAAGGGACCGAAGTGGTCGGACGAGAAGCCGCCGGTGCCGGCGACGCCGCCGTAGCGGCTCACCCGGCCGTAGGTGGCCTTGAGGCCCACGGTGCCGCACCAGGCCGCCGGGTTGCGCACGGAGCCGGCGTTGTCGGTGCCGATGGAAACAAGGCACAGGTCGGCGGCCACCGCGGCCGCCGAGCCGCCGCTGGAACCTCCCGGCACCCGGCTCGTGTCCCATGGGTTGTAGGTGGTGCCGAAGTAGGGGTTCATGGTGGTGCCGCCACCGGCCCACTCGTGCATGTTGTTCTTGCCCAGGACGATGGCGCCGGCCTCCCGCAGCCGGGTCACCACGGTGGCGTCGAAGTCGGGCTTCCAGTCCGCCAGGATCTTGGTGCCGGCGGTGGTGGGGTAGCCTTTGACGGCCAGGTTGTCCTTGATGGACACGGGGATACCGTGGAGCGGGCCGCGATAGTTTCCGCGACCGATTTCCTCCTCGGCCTGCCGCGCCTCGGCCAGCGCGTCGTCCTCCATGACGGTGCTGTAGGCGTTGATCACCGGGTTGAGGCGCTTGATCCGCTCCAGGTAGCAGGCGGTGACTTCCACCGGCGAGACCTCACGGGAAGCGATGCTCGGGGCGAGGTTCGCGATGGTCAGGGTTGTGGGGTCCAGGTCGGGCATGGGCCTTTCCTTTCGTATTACGGGCTCGTCCGTTCAGGGGAGGTCGGCGCAGGCCGGGATGACCTCGCGCCCCCAGAGGTCCATGACGTCGTCGAACACCCCCATGGGGGGCGTTAGCAGCACGTGGGAGACGCCGGCCCCGGCCAGCTCACGGATCCGGGCCGTGCACTCCTCCGGCGTGCCGGCGATGGCAAAGCGTCGCAGCAGGTAGTCGGTGATGAGCGAGGGGTCGGCGCGCTCCTCCAGCGGCTTGCTGATGTCGAAGGCGGCCATGAACCGCTCGATGCCGGCGCGCTCTTCTTGCGGCACGGTTTCCATGGTGAAGCGGAAGTTGTGATGGGCGCGGTTGGCCAGGCGGGCGCGTACCAGGTCGCGGGCCCGGTCGCCGTCCTCGTGGATACAGATCATCCCCGCCAGCGCGATGTCGATGTCGGACGGCTCGCGCCCGCCTTCCCTGGCGCCGTCGGCGATGCGCGCTTGCGCCCACTCCAGCACGTCGAGGTCGAACCCGGTGCCCAGCATGACGCCGTCGGCGTAGCGTCCGGCCACCCTCAGGCTTTGGGGCCCCACCGCGGCCACGTAGATCGGTACCGGGACCTTGCCTACGTTCAGGGAAACCGCGCCGGCGCCTTCCTCGCCCCGTGGCACGTCGATGGAACGCCCTCCCAGCAGTTGCCGGATGGTGGCCAGCCCGGCCGCGAAATCGGTCAGCCGCGTTGCCTTGCGTCCCAGCCGGTAGGTGGAGCCGTCGCCCGTCCCCAGCCCCAGGATTGCCCGGCCGCCGGAGAACTCGTTGGAGGTGGCCGCGGACAGGGCCAGGGTCGTGGGGTCGCGGTAGGCCATGGTGGTGGCGGCGATGCCGAAGCGGAGGCGCTCCGTCCGCAGCGCGCACACGGTCATGGCCTGGAACCCGTCCAGGTTGTTCAGGTGCCCGTCAGCGAAGAACAGTGCGTAGTAGCCCAAGGCCTCCGCGGCCACTGCCCGGCGCGTAATCTGTTCGGCATCACGGGCAGGGCTGTGTAGAGAAAAGCGCACGGATGACTCCTTGCGGCAATGTGCGACGGACGAGTGCGGTGGGCGAGTTTCAAATCCGCCCACGTATCGGAACAGCAGTCCTCAGGCGGGCGTTCACGACGCCATCCCGAACAGCCGCATGGCGTTGCCGCCCAGGATCTTCTCCTTGTCGTCGTCCGAGATGCCCTCGAGCTCCTGCACCATCCGCACCGTGCCTTCCTTCCAGGTGCCCGACGGGTCGTTGTGGGGGTAGTCGCTGCCCACGGTCAGGTTGTGGTCCTTCCAGAAGTCGCATGCGTAGCGGATGGAGGTTTCGGCTGCGAACGCCGAAACCCAGATCTGGCTGAAGAACTCGCTGGGGGCCTTGCCGAGCTTCTTGCGGGCGTCGGGGTCCATGTCCAGGCGGTTCATGAGCCAGGGCACGAAGGCGGCCGAGCCCTCCACGAAGCAGATGCGCAGGTCGGGGAACTCCTTCAGCGCGCCGCGCAGGATCAGGCTGCCCATGTCCACGATGTAGCGGAACGGAAACGCCAGCAGGAAGGGCAGGGCGTTGTTGTCGGCTTCCAGGAAGAGCTGCTCGATGCCCACCAGCGCGGGATTGGGATGGCCTTGGCGGTCCGACGCCGTGTCGTGCACCAGGATCGGGACGTCGAGTTGGCATACCTTGTCGTAGAACGGCCACAGCCGCTCCGCTCCGAGGTTGGCGTCCTCGAAGCCGCCCATGAACTTCACCGCCTTGAGTCCGAGCTGGTTCACCATACGGTCCAGCTCCTTGCAGGACTCCTCCACGTCCGGCAGGAACACCCAGCCGACGCCGATGTAGCGTTCGGGGTGAGCGCATTCCGCGAGGTCCTGGGCCACCGCGTCGTTGTAGCGCCGGGCCAGCTCGCAGCCGAGGTCGCGGTCCCAGGTGTACAGCAGCTCCCGGTTCTCGGGGATGAGCACGTGCTTGTCGAACCCTTCGAAGTCGGCCTGCGCCACGCGGGTGTCCAGGTCCCAGCGCCCCTTGGGCGCCTGGTCCTTGATGAGTGTGCCGTCCGGCAGCACGGACTTGACCTGGTCACCGTTCCGCACCACGCGCGGCGACTCGGGGTACTGGTCGCTGATGCCTTCCAGGAACTTCACCGGGAAGTAATGAGTGTCACAGTCGATGTACATCAGCCGTCCTCCGTTACGAATACGTGAAGATCGCCCGCCCCAGGATCTTGCCTTCCTCGAGGTCGGCCACCGCCTCGTTGACCTGGTCCAGGCTGTAGCGGCGCGTCACCAGGTCGTCGAGCTTGAGCTTGCCTTCCCGATACCAGCGCACGAACGTGGGGAAGTCGCGGTCCGGGAGGCAGTCGCCGGCGTGGGTGCGGGTGAAGTAGCGCCCTCCGGCGAAGAGGTTGGTGTTGATGAGCGGTGTCGCGCCCGGGGGCGGCAGCCCGATCAGAAGGGCGGTGCCGCCACGCTCGAGCCCCGGAGCGCCGGTGCGCACGGAGCGCAGGATCTGGTCCTGGGTAGTGGGATGCCCCACCGCGTCCAGCGCGTAGTCCGCGCCGCCGCCGGTCAATTCGGTGATGGCCTCCACCGGGTCCACCTTGCCGGCGTTGATGCAGTGGGTGGCGCCGAAGCCCTTGGCAAACTCCAGCTTCTCGTCGTCCAGGTCCACCGCGATGAGCGGGTAGGCATCCACCACCGCGGCGGCCGCGATGGCGCACATGCCGATGCCGCCGACTCCGTAGACCGCCACCGACTGGCCCGGGCCTACTCTCAAGGTGTTGATGATGGCGCCGGAGCCGGTGGTGACCGCGCAGCCGATGACGGAGGTCACCTCCGTGTCCACGTCGTGATCCATGGGCAGCACCACCCGCTCGGACGCCACCAGGTGCTCCGCCCATGTGGACGCCGAGGCCCAGATGGACTGCTCGCGCCAGATGGCCGGGATCGGCGGCCGCATGTTGAGCGCGTGGGACACGGGCGGCAGCGGCGACTCGGGCGCGTTGCGGTCTACCCAGGTGGTGAAGACATGGTCGCCTTCCTTCACGTGGGTGACGTCGCGGCCCTTGGCCACCACCACGCCGGTGGACTCGTGCCCCAGGAGCGCCGGCAGCTTGGAGCGCTGCTCCTCCGGCGAGCGTTGGATCTGATGGAGCTGGGAATGGCAGATGCCACTGGCGAAAAGCTTCACCAGCACCTGATCCGGAGCCGGGTCCGGGAACGTGACTTCGTCCACCACCAGGGGCTTGCGTGATTCGACCAGGATTGCGGCACGGGACTTCGTTGGCATGGCGCTTTCCTTTCCGTCAGACGGCCGCGGGCCGTTCCGGCCCGAGGGCCGTGTTGCCGCGCGATTGGGCGGCTTCGGCATTTTCGTGAGTAGTTGCCGCCGGATGGTTTGTCAAGGGAACGCCGGCGTGGTTTCCACTGGTTCCATGGCCAAAAAGGTGGTATCCACGACTACGGAATCCGGTGCCCCGGCACCAGAAATCGGGAGGTAGCGATCATGTCCATTATCGATGCCGACGCCCACGTCGTCGAGTCCGAGCACACCTGGGACTACATGGACCCGGCCGACCGGAAGTATCGTCCGATCGTCGTCAAGCCCACCGGCGAGGGGGGCGGCGAGTACTGGTTCATCGACGGCAAGATCCGGGGACTGGTGCGGATCGTCATGACCGCCCAGGAGCTGGGCGAGGTGGCCGAACGCACCGGCCGCGTGATGTTCACGCCGCAGGAAACCCGCGAGATGGAGAACGTCGAGGCCCGCCTCAA
>JAJDTQ010000022.1 GCA_022827045.1 Candidatus Binatia bacterium | reverse complement strand
ATGAGGCGGGCGCTGCTCGACGGGAACCCCGACTGGAGGAACGCGATGCCGCGGGGGCCGAACCCCGCGGCGGCGCCCCAGCAGGTGTTCCAGGAGCCGCCGCCACTGCCGCAGAGAGTGTACAAGCTGCCGGCCCATTTGCTGTAGCCGACGCGCGGGCAGACGACCCCCGGCTCCGGCGGCCCTTGCCCGCGTGCGGCCGCCGCCGGGCTGCGGGAGCGGTGTTGATCCGCCGTCGCGGGGAAGAGCCCGCCGCCCTGATCGCGGCGGACGAACTTGCCGCCTGGCTCGAGACGGCCTACTTGCGGGGCGGGAGAAGCCCATAGGCCGAGCGGCCCGGGGCGACTGGACGAACGTCCGGACCGGGCCACGCGAACTGGTTGACCTCGGTAACGAGAATCCAGGAGCGGTCGGCGTCGAGCCCAAGGCGCGCGGCGGTGTCCGGCGGGATGGCCACTGCGTCGGCAGGGTCAGCAGGTTGGCGGTGGGTAATCGGTGCGACCGTCACCTCGCGGCCGCCATGGCGTGTGGCGGCGACCGCCAACACCACCACGGCGGGGCGGTATTTGGAGCCTTCCTCGCGCCCGCGAGCCCTCTCGGAACCCCAGAGGTACGCGTAGCGGATGACGAGGCCGGGTATGGGGTCAGGATTTGGCGTCACACGCCGCAGGCCACTCGTGTTCGAACTCTGCCGCCTCGGGGGGTGGCTCGGCGCTCAGGATCGCCTCGATTTCGGCGTCGGACAGGTTCTTCACCGAGACCGCGCGCCGGTCGCGTCGTTTGAGCCGCGCGTATTCCTCGGACGACAGGATCACCAGCCGATCCCGGCCATTGCGAGTAATGGACAGGGGCGCCTTCATCGCCTCATCCTGGAAGCGACCGAAGTTGCGCTGAAACTCGCGAGTCGTGACGCGTTGCATGGGAGCCCCGCAAATGGATGAATCCGCAGAATACGGACTGTCCGATATACCGTCAACCGCGCGAGCGGATGAGGCTGCTCCGGCGCCATCGGAACGCAACCGCCGCCTGCGGCCCGGCCGACCGCAGCCCGCCCGCGCGCCGGCTGCAGGAGGCGGACCGGCGGCTTATACAGCCGGCAGCTGTCACACTCTCTGCGGCAGTGGCGGCGGCTCCTGGAACACCTGCTGGGGCGCCGCCGCGGGGTTCGGCCCCCGCGGCATCGCGTTCCTCCAGTCGGGGTTCCCGTCGAGCAGCGCCCGCCTCATGTCCGGGGTCATCTCCCACTCGTACTGGATCTTCTGCAGCTTGAGCTCGTCCATGTCGAAGCCGGCCCTCTGCAGGGCCTGGTTCAAGTCGCTGCCGTTCCTGATGATCTTGCCCTCGCTGTTGCGGACTACTTTCGTGTCCATCGCGTTGCGCATGTTCGCGTCGTCGGCGGCGACCACGTAATCGCGCGCCGTGCGCAGGGACTGGTAGCGCGTGTGGAAGTACGAGCCGTCGGGCGCGCCGCCCTTGGCCCTGAGATCCTCGATGTAGGCGATCTCCATGTCGATGCGGACCAGCGGGTTGTTGCCCGCCTCGGCGTCCAGGGCCGCCCGGCCCAGGATGTCGACCGTCATGCGCTGCCGGCCGTCCGCGTCCGTCATCACGCCGGACACCTTCAGCATCTGCGACAACTCGCTGTCGATGCCCCACTGCTCCATGAGGTCCTCGAAGTATCCCGGCAACTCCGCGTTCGTTTTCTTGGGAGTCCCGATCGGCATGCCGTCCGGTATCTTCCCGCGGGGGGCGTCCAGGGAGGTGATGGTGCCCTCGATCGTCAGGTATTTCCCCGTCTGCTCGCGGATCTCCGACGCCAGCATGTCGCCCAGCGTGAAGTCGCTCCGGTTGTCCCCGCCCAGGTGGAACTTCTGCTTGTACGAGTTCGGCATCGGATGGTTGCGGAAATCCTCCACCTCCATCAGCTTGGCCAGCCGCGCCTTCTGGTACTCGTCGATGGCGTCCACGTACCGCTGGTACTTCTCCGCGTCCTTCGGCCTGTCCTTCCGGTTCGACTCCGTCACCAGGTCGGCGAACAGCTTCCGGTACCCGTCCAGCGACTCCCCTTCCCTCATGGCCATCTTCTTGCGCAGCTGGATGCCCTTGAATTCCTTGTTGTTGGTCCCCGCGGTCCTCAAGTCCTCCATGAACAACTCGTCCGCGAGCCTCATCTGATCCGTCGTCTTCACCCCGTCCAGGCGCTGCACGCCGCGCGTGGACGCCGACTTCGGCAGGATCGAGCCCTTGCCGCTGTACGCCGGGTCGGCGATCTTCACCCCCGGGAAAGGATCCACCCCCGCCCCGGGCTTGTCCGACATCGTCTTGGCCACCCAGTCCAGGTCCGCGTACATGACCTCCCCGGCCGGCCGAATGTCCTCGCCGGTCAGCGCGATCTCGTCCGCGGCCACGTCGAACGTGCGGATGATCATCCGGTTGTCCGACAGCTGCCACTGCGCGCCCCCCATCACCGACACCGTCTCGTTCTTGCGCGCCGGGGTCCCGAAGCCGAACGCCATGTCCACCCCGTCGCGCTGCGTGCGGCCCACGATGATCTCCAGCCCCTCGGCCGGGCGCGTGTCCGACAACTTGCGGCGCGCTTCCACGTTGTTCGCGTACTGCAGCTCCACGTTCCCGTACGTCTGCTCCCCGCCCGAGGGGGAGGAGGGACGGATGTTGAGCTTCTGCGGGTCCGCGTACCCGTCGTCCGCGCCCGCCTTCGCCTGGCCGGCGTTGCCGCCCGCGGACGCCGTCCCCGAACCCGAACGCCCGGATCGGCTCGGCGGCGCCGACGTCGGCGGCGGCGGCGGCGTGTCGTCCGCCGCCGACGGGGAAACCGCCTTCCCCAATACCTCGTCGGGGCTGGCGTAAATATCATCAATGTCGATATCCTCGTACCCCGCGAGCTGCCCCGTCGGCAGCGCCAGGTCGTCCGAACCCACCGACGCGCCCTTGCCGTCGGCCGTGGCGCCGAACATCCGCGTGCTGCCCGGCGGCACCGGCGAGGTCTCCGCCGGCGGCGGCGGCGCGGGAATCGACGGCGGCGGCGAACGCCGCCCCGGAACCGGCGACTCGGGCACCGCCCCGGTCACCGCCGGCCACTGCCCGCCCTCCACCGGCGGCGGCGAGGACGGGCGCGAACGCGGCGTCGGCGTCGGCGAGGACGGGCGCGACGAACGAGGCGTCGGCTTCGCCCGCCCGGTGTCCTCCGTGCCCTCCGCCCCGGGCAACTTCCACGCCGCGCTGCCGTCCGGCTCCACCACCGGGCCCTGCTTCGACAACCAGGAGCCGGCGTCGTCCAACTCGTCCCCGTCGTACTTGTTGCCCGACGGCTGCGCCACCGGGCCCTGCTTCCCCGACCAGCCGGCGATGTCGTCCAGATCGTCCGCGTCGTACTTGCTCCCCTCCGTGCCCGGCTTCACCTGCTCGTCGAACACCCGGTGGTCCGTCTCGCTCAGCGGCGTCCCCCGGCCGCTCGCCGGCGGCTCCTCCACCCGCACCTTCTCCGGCGCCAGCGCGTCCACGTCCAGCGCCGCCGGCGGCGGCGCGTCCTGCGTCACCCGCGCCTCCAGATGCCTCAGGTCCGCCACGTCGTCCGACTGCCCGGCGGCGAAATCGTACTGCCCCGGGGAGGAGCCCAGCGACAACTCCCCGAACACCGAGTCCGCGAGCCCGTCCACGAGCAGGTCCGGCTTGTCCGGAACCTCGTTGGCCAGGTTCAGCCGGCTCGCGCGCGCCGCGGGAAGCGGCGCGCCGGCGTCCGCGCCCGTGTCCGCCGCGGCCGCGGCCGGCTCGCCCGCCCGGCCGATGCCCGTGTAGAGCATCTGGATCAGCGACTCGATGCCGCTGTCGTCGTAGAATTCCCTGTTCCCGAACGCCTCGTCCAGGTCGTATTTCGCGCCCAGGTCGGCGAGCAGGTCCGCCACCAGGGCCGAGGCGTCGGCCCGCTGCTGGAAGGTGAGCGGCGCGCCGCCCTTGCGATCCTTCTTGTCGCGAACGCCCGGAACCTCCAGGGTGACATGGTTCGCGCCCGGGTCGCTCCGGTCGACGATCCGGGTTCCCGACAGCATTTCGTAGGCTTCGGACCGGTACTGGAGCCGGGCCGTGGGGTCCAGGCCGTCCTCCAGGTCCGAACGGGCCACCGTGAAGGTGTCTATCAGGAACTGGACCCGCTGCTCGGTCTCGAACCACGCGACCCTTCTGAAATAGCCTTCGGGATCCTTCTCGATTTCATCGAAGTGCTTCTTCTGCTTCAGGTACGTGTCCCAACGGTTGTCGAAAATTTCCTGCTTCCGCTGGACCTTCTTGTCCATCGCGTCGCGTTGCGCCTCAAGCTGCTTGATTTCGTTGGAAAGCCGCTTCTTGCGGAACGGATTGTAGCTATCCTTGCGCTGCTGCTCCCTCAGGTCGATCCGGGACTGGATGTCGGCCAACTGGGACTTGAGGTCCTCCAGTTCCTGGCCCGTCTTGGCAACCAGATCGCGCTGTTCCGGCACCTGCGTCTTGAGGTTCTCCCAACTGGCCATTTCTTGCTGGTAGGCCGGGCTGTCCTCCTGCTTGCCCAGCAATTTCTGCAGCATCTCGTGGGCGTCGCTGTTCAGGATCTCGTAGCCTTCGTCGACTTTCGCCCCCTCGTCGGCGAGGGACGCCGGGTACGGATCCGCACCGGTGGCCTGCACCCATTCCAGGTATCGAATGGTCTCGTCCAGCGCGTCGAAGGTCAGGTCCTCAAAGGCGATGGCTTCGTCATTGGCTTTGGCTTTCAGGGTCTCTGTAATCCGGGTGCCGTACACGTCCGGATCGATCAGAAACTTCATTTCGTCCGACGCCGCGGCCACGTCCTGCGCCGGGCGGTGGTGCAGGACGAAGGTCTCCGCCGCGCTGATGTAGTCCTCCTCCATGAACCTCAACGCCTTCATGGCCTCTTGTCGCCTGCCGTTCAACTTCTTTATCTCATCGCTGCTCGCGCCGGCCGGAGGCTTGAAGTAATCGTCGATGCTCTCGGCCGCCTGCTGGTGCACGGCGAGGAAGTTCTGGTTGAACTGGCCTTGCTCGTACTTGGCGTTTATCGCGTCCTTGAGATTCTGGAACGCCAGCGTCTGGTCGGCCCACTCCTCCGGCTCCTTGTACTCGTCCGCGGTCACGATGTGGTCCCGCAGCCAGTCCATGCTCAGCAACTCGACCTGAAGTTCCTGAATGTCCTCCAGCGCCTCGGCCTGCCTGGCCTTCTCCGCCGCCGGGCTGGCGTAGGGGTCCGGGAAGGACTTGTTGCCGGTGCCCAGGCCCAGTTGCTCGGACGGAAACAGGTGCTGCTGCCCCGGGCTGATATTCTGCGTGGCGTCGTTGAACTGCACCCAGCCCTGCCCGTGATGCGGCGAGTGCTTGCTGCCGTCGCCCTTGTCCGAACCCTTCAGGATGCTGCGCACGGGGCTGCCCGCGCCCTCGTCGGCGGCGGCCACCACTTCCGGACCCGGCACCGGCGGCGGGTCGGCGTCGTCCGCCGGC
>JAJDTQ010000255.1 GCA_022827045.1 Candidatus Binatia bacterium | reverse complement strand
GGAGCCGATCCGGTAGCTCGCCGCGAGGTGCCCGTCGTGGGCTTGGCCCGCCAGCACGACGCTTTCGAGCTGGGCGTCCGACAGCAGGCCGTCCGTAACGATGCGTTCCGGCAGCATGGGGCGGTAGGACGGCGCCGGATGGGGGACGGCGGCCATTGCCGCGGACTGCACCAGCGGGGTCGGATGCGCGATTGCGCCCGGGATCCTGACGGCGCTGGGTCGCCAGGGCTCGTAGGGTCCGGAGGCGGCGTTGCTGGCGTCTGCGGCAACCTCCGCCGCGCCGGTCTCCACGATCAACTCGGACACGGCTCCCCAGTCATGGGCCGGCGCGGATGCAGGCGGTGTGTTCGATGCGTTTTTTCGCTTCGAGGGGCTTGGCGTGGCCGTGTTGCCGAAGAGGTCCCGGCCGGGTGCGCCCGTGATGGTGCGGACTTCCACCGGCATCCGGGGCGGAACCCCGGCGATGACGGCGTCGAGCAGCTCCGCGGCGTTCTCGGCGCGGGCGCCGGGATCGATGTCGACGCCGGCCTGGTCCGTGCGGTCGAGCACGGTGAGCCTGGTGTCGAAGCCGGTCCCCCGGCGCGCGTAGACGCGGCCGTCGACGGCCATGGTGAACACGACCCGGGCGGGCGGATCGACGCGGGCGAAGGCGCTGTTCCAGTCGGAGTCGCCCGGAACGCACTTGGCGGAGGTGACGGCCGCGAGCCGGCCGCCCGGCGGCAGCATGGAGAAGGCCGAGCGCAGGTGCCGGAGGTCGGCGTCGTGGCGGATGCGGTGGACGCCCGGGGTCGCCGAGAACGGCGGGTTCATGATGACGACGGTGGGCCGGGCGCCCGGCAGGCGGTCGGCGATGTTCTCGGCGTTCACGCCGGTGACCAGAGTCTCGGGGAACAGCCGGCACAGGAGGGCGCGGCGGATGTCCGCGATCTCGTTCAGGTGCAGGTTCCCGGCGGCCCGGCTCCCGAGCGCGCATTCCGCCATCACCGCCAGCATGCCGGTGCCCGCAGACGGCTCCAGCACTACGTCTCCCGGCCGGATCGCCGCGGCCTGGAGCGCCGCGTAGGCGAGCGGCAGGGGCGTCGAGAACTGCTGCAGGCGGATCTGCTCTTCCGAGCGCTTCGTGTGGGAGGGCTCCAGGGCGGCTACGGCCTCCAGCATCCTGAGCATGACGGCGGGTCCGTCCGGACCGGCGCCGGCGTGGCGGCGCATGGCGCGGCCATGGCGGCGGACGAACAGCACGACAGCAGCCTCGGCGGCCTCGTAGGCGTCCTTCCAGACCCAGGCGCCCCGGGCGTCCGTGGCGCCGAAGGCGCGCGTCATGGCGTTCCGCAGGGCGGCGGCGTCGAGCGCCCGGCCGGCCTCCAGCACGGGCAACAGGGTTGCGGCGGCGGTGAAGAGCGCGTCGTGTGCGGAAGGCTCGGAGCCCTGGGCGGCGGGGACGGAAGGAAGGGTGCGGGGAACGGGAAGGCGCGCGGACGCATCCGCCGCCGTATGGGCGTCGAGCATGGGTCTCTCCCTCCTGGAATGCGTGAGAGTGCCGGGACGCGGCGCGGGATGAAGGAAAACCTCCCGCGCCGCGCCCGCGGCCTGACTTCGACCGGCTGTCCGGGCTCCTCGCGGCGTGGAGCAGATGTGCGGAAGATCAGGCGGGGGCGGTGGCGTTGTGGCTGGGGGCGTTCCGCCGTTCGGCCGCACGGGCGCGGCAGACGTCCATCAGCCGGCGGTATTCATCGAGGTCGAGATCGGAATTGCCCTGCACGAGGAAGGCCAGTTGAGTCGTCATGAGGCGGACAGCGGGGTCCTCCTGCTGGTTGCCGCCCTCGTGGATCACCTGCGTGCATGCCTGGTGGATGGCGAGGGCTACACCGGACGGGTTGGACGCCCCCGGATCGACGATGGCAAGTGCGTCCTTGTGCCGGTCGTAGCCTTCGGGAAGGTCGGGGAAGCTCATCGGTCTGTCCTCCTCATGCGCATGGCGGGCGGCGGGCCGGCGGAATGTTGGCTGGTCATAGCAAACCCTCCCGTTTGAAGCTGAAGAAACGGCCGTGCCCGCAGACCACGTGGTCGTGGACCCGTATCCCCATCACCTCGCCCACTTGGCGGAGTCGGTGGGTGATCTCCACGTCCTCGCGAGAAGGGTTCGGATCTCCTGTCGGGTGCCCATGGCAAAAAATGACCGAGGCGGCGCTCTCCCGGATGACCGGCCTGAATACCTCGCGCGGGTGAACAATTGAGGAAGTTAGGCTGCCGGTGGACACCCGGTGATGACGGATCAGCCTGTTCTGGTTGTCCATCATCAGCACGTCGAAGTGTTCGCGGTACTCGTTCACGTACTTGGGCCGCATGTAGCGGTAGGCCTCCTCGGGAGTGCTGACGATCGGAGCCTTGTCGTGCAGGCAGGCTTCGGCTTCGAGGAGTTGGCGGCCCAGGTCGAACGCGGCCTTGACCCTGCCGGCCTGTGCCGCGGTGAGCCCGTGCCGCCGGAGTTCCCGGACGGTCATGGAGTCGAGGTCGAGCAGGGAAAGGCCAGCGACCTTGGCTGTCCCGTTCGTGCCGATCAGTGCTTCCATCGGGTTCTGGAGTTCCATGGCGTCCTCTTTCCCGGCCGGAGTCATCCGATCCGGCTTCTGGCCCCGTCGGGGGATCAGGCAGTGCAAAATGAGTGCCGGGGAATCGCTTCCCGGCGCAGGTGTCGCAGCGGGGTCGTGGCTGTGGGGGCGGTTCAGGCATCGGGGCATCGGCAAACCCCGGTTCCGGGGTGTCCGGACCGGGGTCCGCCGATGCAAGGACGATCCCGGCGTCCTCAAGACCGGCGACCGTGACGAGCCGGGTTTCCGTCCCGGCGGAGTCGGGAATCTGACGGCGGTGTGTGATCGTTGACGGGCTCCGGCCGTTCGCGGCGGCCTCCTGCGTACCCCGGGCGTGAATGGTTCGGTGGGCGGTCTGTTTGCGGGCGGAATGAAAGATGCGGCGCGGAACGGCCGCTCCCCCGTCCCGGCCGCCCCGCGCCGGAACGGCCGGGCTCGGCTCCGGGAGGCGCCGGGCGATTCTGTCGGGAGGGGCGGAATGCCGGCCGCCGCAAACGCGCTGCGGCGGCCGTCCGGCTCAGGTTGCGGTGTCGGCGGGATCGCCCAGGACGACCCGGATGTCCGGGCGGGTGATGGAAATCTCCACCGTGCGGTTGCGTGGAACGAGCCAGAAGAGCTCCCGCCGGACGGTCTCGGTGATGGAGATCTCCAGCGCCGAATCCTCGCTGCACAGGAGCCTTGTGGCGATGTGGAGCGCCTCTTCGTCGAACCGCGCGGCCTGGGTCTCGCGGCTGTCGGCGTCGACGTCGTCGGAGAACGAGAAGAAGGAGAAGCGCAACAGTTCCGCGAGCCGGCGCGGTTCCAGGGCGCTGTCCGCGGTGACCAGCGGCAGGGCGTGGCAGACCCAGTCCCAGGCCTCGCCCGCGAAGGCGAGATCGGCGGGAAGAACGATCGTGAGGCTCCGAGCGCGGGCGGTCTTGACGGCAAGCGCCATGCGGATCGCGTCAGGACGCGGCGCCAACGGGGCGGCGGCTGCGCCTGTGCGCTCGGGCACGGGAAACTCGTGGAGCGGCCACGTCCTGCCGTCGCCGTCGGTGACTTCGGTGTCGATGCCCGTGACGCGGTCGAGCCGGTCGTACCAGCCGTAGCCGTTGAGGCGCTTGTCGGCTTCGAAGAGCCCCTCCGCCATGCCGGCGCGCTCTACGGCGCGCCACAGCGCCTGGGCCTCGGGAGGATCGGGATCGCAGGCCATGACCAGCGCATCGGGGCCGGCTGGCGCGGGCTTGGGCGGGTCCCGCCAATCGTCGATGTCGGCGATGGCGGGGCGCCAGGGGTGAAGGACCGGCGGCGGGGGCGTCAGGTTAATGCCTGCGTCGCGGGCCCGGCTCCAGTCGGCAAAGGCGGGCCGCGGGTCGGAGTCGGCGGCCATGGCGCGGTAGACCGCCAGGCGCGCCGCCTCGCGCACTTCGTCCAGAAACGCGTTCTCGACTGCTTCCCGGCGCGCCGGCAGCAGCAGTTCGAGGCCGGGGCAATCCACGACGTCGGCGCGGACGGACCAGATGCCGCGGTGAACGGTCTCGACCGTGGGCAGTTGGACGGACACGGTCAGCCCGAAGAAGTTGAGGTCGGGCTCGAGGTAGCCGCGCCGGCGGTCCCGGTAGACGCCGAAGGTCAGACCCTTCCAGTCCTCCGCGTGGATGGCGCCGTCGAGGAAGGCCTGACGTTCAAGCGTCTCGCCTTCGAACGTGACCGGCAGCGGGTAGTGGCGCGCCGCACTGGCGATCGCGGCGCGGATCATGTCCGCGGACTCGGTGGCCTCGAACTGCACGGCAACGCCGGATGGATAGGGCGCCCCGTCGTCGTGCCGGACCTGGGCGTCGCTGTGGCCGGTGAAATGTTCGGGCTCAAGATCGACCGACCAGCCATGTCCGACATGGCCGTCCGGCGTGCGTGGCCGCGAGGCGATCCGGCAGCCGCGGTGCGCGAGGCTGAGGATCCCCATGCCGGCTGCGTCCTCGCGGGCCACCAGGTCGTCGCTCCAGTGCGCCAGGCTAACTGGTGCGAGTGCAGTTGGTGAAAGTCCAACAGGAAGGAGAAGGCAAGCCACCACTTCCACCCCGAGTCATGG
>JAJDTQ010000187.1 GCA_022827045.1 Candidatus Binatia bacterium | reverse complement strand
TCCCTACGAGTTCTACAAGATGGTTCCGGAGGGGGTGACCCTCGTCCTCACCACCCTGGCCATCAAGAAGCTCACCGAGCAGGAAACCACCCGAAGCGTCGAGATGACCCTGGAGGCGGCCCGCGAGATGGGCAAGGCCGGCGTCGACATCATGGTCTTCGGCGGCGTTCCGCTCAACCTGTCCCTCGGTTACGAAGGGCTTGAGGAGACCCTGCGCAAGACCGAGGAGGAGATCGGCGTTCCGGTAACCTCCAGCATCACCGCGCAGGTCAACGCGCTACGGGCCGTGAACGCCCAGAAGCTGGTCCTGCTGCATCCCTTCACGGATCCGGAGGGCTTCCACGCGGAGTACGTTACCCACTACGGCTTCGAGCTGCTGGGTTTCAGGGGCGCCCAGAAGACCGTCGCGGACCTGGCCACCATCTCCCAGGACGAGGTGAGGGCCCTCGCCGAGGCCCTCTACCGCGACCACCCGGAAGCCGACACCCTCTACATCCCCGCGCCCCACTGGGGCATCATCGAGCTCATCGATCCCCTGGAGCAGGAGCTCGGCGTCAACGTGGTCATCGCCATCCAGGCCATCGTCTGGGAGACCCTGCGCCGCGCCGGCGTCAACGACCGCATCCACGGCTACGGGCGGCTGCTGCGGGAGTTCTGAAGCAGTATGTACGGTTACCGGGCCCGGATCGGCTATACATCCCCGCCCTACCTGACGGAGGCCTTCCCGTACGAGTTCTACAAGGTCGTGCCCGAAGGAGTGACGCTCGTTCTGACCACCCTCGCGGTCAAGCAGCTCGCGGAGAAGGACGTGAGCCGGAGCGTCGAGATGACCCTGGAAGCGGCCCGCGAAATGGGACGGGCCAACGTCGACATCGTCGTGTTCGGAGGCGTTCCGGTGAACCTGTCACTGGGCTATGACGGACTGGAAGAGACCGTGCGGAAGACCGAGGAGGAGATCGGTGTTCCGGTAACGTCCAGCCTGACCGCGCAGGTGAACGCGCTCAGAACCGTAGGCGCGACAAAGCTCATTCTCGTCCATCCCTTCTCCGATCCCGAGGGATTCCACGCGGAATACGTGACCCATTACGGCTTCCAACTGCTGGGACTCAAGGGCGCCGGCAAGACCGTGGCGGACTTGGCCACCACCTCCGGGGACGAGGTGAAAGGGATGGCGGAGGCCCTCTTCCGGGAGCACCCCGACGCCGACACCGTGTACCTGCCCGCGCCCTGGGGAACCATCGAGATCATCGAGCCGCTGGAGCGTGATCTCAGCGTGACCGTGATCACCGCGACACAGGCCATCATCTGGGAAGCGCTACGCCGCTGCAGCGTCACGGACCGAATCAACGGTTACGGCCGGCTGCTGCAGGAATATTAGATGTCACCTTAACCTTCTAGCCTGACGAATCGGTTGATAGTTTCGATAGGCTAGAAGGTTGAGAGAACATATAACGTCGGTCCACCGCTTTGTGCGGGGCAGTGCCCCGACGCGTTCATGACCCATCTGCGAGAGACTCCATCAGGCCAAGAGGTTGTCCCAACTTATCCACGGCTATTCCAAAGACTCGTGGACTCACCCTTGAGAATTGGAAAGAAGAGCCCTTACCTGTGGGCGTAGCTGGCTGGCAACCGTATCGAAAGGAGGCAGTCCAGGCACCAGCGGGCCGAGCCACTGTTCCCAAGTCTGTTTAACGTAAGCAAGTATGCCGTCATGAAAGAAATCCTCCGGGCCTGTGAACGCAACACCCCGTACGGCGCACTTCTCACGCAGTAGTAGATCAAAGTCCGTCGTATCGATTCGGTCCCCGTAGGCGCCGAGCACTCGCCAGAGGTCGTAATAGTCACGGGCGCGTGAGCGGCTCCAACCGCGCCTCGCCAACATCTCTGCCTGTTGCAAGAGTGCGCGCAGCTTTTCGGCAACAATTTCTTCGAGGGGGTACACCTGCACTTCCGCTTCCAGGGGCTCACCGTATTCGTGGATCACCAGCCGGTCCTCGGATGCCCATAGGATTCTCTCGTCCACCGTCACTTCGATCATGACCCGGGTCTGCAGGCGACTCTGCCACGGGAACCTAGCTCGAACAGAAAAAGCTTCCTGCCCTCCAGGATGCGGCTGGCGCTCGGTGTAGCGCTCACAGGTGATCTCAACGGGAGCATATTCGTCAAGCAACTGAACGGCAGTTTCGCATACCCCCTTCACCAGTCGCTCCATCTCGTCGCCCAACGGAACCCCTTCCAGCCCTGAGAAATCCAGATCCTCGGAGAATCGATAGTCACCGAAGTAGCACTTTCTGAGGGCAGTGCCACCTTTGAAGACCAGCGTATCCCGAAGTTCAGGAGTTCGGCCGATTCCAGCGAGGAGCCAAGACAAGAGATAGTCCCGTTCAAGCACTTCCCAAGGGGTGCCCAAGCGCTTACGCATTTCCTGAAGCCGTGTACGTAGCGGTCTCACGCGTAGAGCATCCCTGGAACGTTCTCCTGGATCCTCCATCGGCTGCTACAAGGCCCCCTTCTTGGCCCGGTTGGATCGAGTTGACGGTAGCCTTTGATAGGAAGGGAGGCCAACTGCTCAACGTCGGATGGGTCGGTGCCGTGGTTTTCAAGGACCCATCCCAGACGCTTGGCCGTTGTCGTACCCAGACGAATCGCGTACCGAGCGAGACGTTCAACGTCCAGGCGAGGCATTCCCAGTCGAAATGCGTGAAGCACCTCCGCGAAGTCGCCACAGTGTTGAGGCATCGAGAGGCCGTCCAGCAACGTGCGTTCTAGGTCCGTGATGGCTACGCGGGCGTCCCCTACCCAGATTCGCTCGGTCCCGAAGAATCGCGTTGGTCCCACCTGAATGAAGCGGTACGTCGTATCGCCGGCCACGTAACCAGTTCCGGGGCGACTGGAACGGTTCCCCCTCATGCGGGGAACCGCGGTATCGGCGGTCGTGAGGACAAACACCTCCCTCGGGACCTGTTCAGTCAGGCCGTGATGATGCAAGGCCGACCAATGGGAGATAGCGGCTGGGTTGACGAATGCCGTAGCTATCTCGAATTCATGGGCGGCTGCGACGCCGGGTACCGTGGAAGACAAGGCGTGCAGACCACGACGAAGCGAAACGACCCAACCGTTACGCCTGAGGTGATACAACGACTCAGCAACGTAGGTGTCCTTAAGTCCCACGCGAGGGGCCAATCGCTTCACCTGATCCGTCGTGAAGATGCGATAGCCTTCATAGGCAAGGAGTCTAACCAACTCGATACCTACCAGAGATTGCTTGGGCTTTGCGCCGACAGTCATTGGAGAGGTGTGAGTGCAGAATGATTAACACACAGATTACTGTTGTTTGTAAATTTACTCCAAAAATTGGACTGTGTCAAATTACTTCACCCTGCTTGAGGCACGGGCTATTTCACGACCATAGATGTCACGAACAATCGGAACCGCTCCTCTTGGCAGCCGTCAGAACAGGTGGCAGGCTACCTTGCGCTCCGGGGCGACTTCCTGGAGCGCCGGCTCCTCCTCCGCGCACCGGGCCATGGCCATGGGGCAGCGCGGATGGAAACGGCAGCCGGAAGGCGGGGCCATGGGGTTGGGAACCTCGCCGGCCACCACCATCTCGTCCGAGTCCTGCCCTTTCCGCACCGGCAGGGCCGCGGCGATGAGCGCCTTGGTGTACGGGTGCAAGGGTTCGGCATACAGCGCATCGGACGCCGCTTCCTCGACGATCCTTCCCAGATACATCACCGCCACCCGATGGCTCAGGTGCCGCGACACGGCCAAGTCATGGGTGATGAGCAGGTAGCTCAGGCCGTGCTGGTCCTGAAGGTCCTTCATCAGGTTGATGATCTGGCTTCGGATGGAGGCGTCGAGTGAGGCCACGGGCTCGTCCAGGACGATCAGCCGCGAATGGGTCGCCAAGGCTCGGGCCAGGGCGATGCGCTGGCGTTGACCGCCGCTGAACTCGTGGGGGTAGAGCCGGGCGAAGGCAGCGTCCAGGTTGACGTCCTCCAGGACTTCCGCGACCCGCTCGCGCACCGCCTTGCGGGGAAGCCCGGCGTTCACCTCCAGCGGCTCGCCGACGATATCGCCCACACGCATCCTGGGGTTCAGGGAGCTCTGCGGGTCCTGGAACACCGCCTGCACGGTGCTCCGGTAACGTTGCAGGTCGTCGCCCTGTATCTCCTGCAAGCTGACTCCCTCGTAGAGCATCTCGCCGCTGGTGGGGCGCTCCAGCAACAACACCATCCTGGCGGTGGTGCTCTTGCCGCAACCGGATTCCCCCACCAGTCCCAGGGTCTCGCCGCTGTCGATGTGGAAGCTGACGTCCTCGACGGCGTGGATCCAGCCCACGTGGCCGCCGAGGATCAACCCCTTGGTCACGGGGAAACGCTTACTGACGTTCCTGGCTTCCAGAAGCGCGGGATTCATGCTCGTCCTTCTCGTGCAGCCAGCAGGATACGGCGTGGTCCGTACCGAGCCTAGTCACCGGCGGGGCCTCCGACCGGCATCTATCCATGGCCCTGGGACAACGGGGCGCGAACGCGCAGCCCGGGGGCAGATCGTAGACCAACGGCGGGCTTCCCTCGATGGACGGGAAGCGGTGCACCTTGCGGTCCATGCGCGGAACGGATTGCAGCAACGCTTCGGTATAAGGGTGCGCGGGACGTTCGAACAGCGCTTCCACGGTCAACTGCTCGACGATCCTGCCGGCGTACATGACCGCCACCCGATCGCAGATCCTCGCCAGGGTGGCGAGGTCGTGTGTGATGTAGATGATGGACAGGTTCGATTCTCTCTGGAGCTCCTTCAGGAGGCGCAGGTACTGCGCCTGGATGGTGACGTCGAGCGAAGTGGTGGGCTCGTCGGCGATGAGGACCCTGGGGCCGGCGGCGATGGCCGTGGCTCCCACCACTCGCTGGCGCATACCCCCGCTGAACTGGTGAGGATAGTCCCTCAACCGCGACTCCGGCGCGGGTATGCGAACGAGGCTGAGCAACTTCGAAACCCTCTCCCAGAGGCGCGACCGCGACACGACGCGGTGGACCCGCAACGGCTCCGCCACCTGGTTGCCGATGGTGAACACCGGATTGAGGGTACTCAGGGGATCCTGGAGGATCATGGCGATCTCCCTGCCCCGGACCTCGCGCATTTCCTGCTCCGATATTCTCAGCAGGTCGCGGCCCCGAAACAGCACTTGCCCCGAGACGATGCGCCCGGCCGGCCGCGGCACCAGCCGCAGGATGGAGAGGCTGGTCATGCTCTTGCCGCAGCCCGACTCGCCCAGGAGGCCCAGCGACTCTCCCTGGTCCAGCGTGAACGAGACACCGTCCACGGCCCTGCCCGTTCCCGACCGGGTGAAAAAGTAGGTTCTCAGGTCCTTGACTTCGAGCAACGGCGCGGGCGCGGCGTTGGAGTCCATATCCATGAGCATCCTCGGCGAGGCATCTTGACACAAAAATGGCCCAGGTAGTAACGGTAAATCGCGGCGAAACGACCGGCCACGAGACGCGCGGAACCGGACATCCCGCCGAGGCCGGAACCGCTTGATCGGAGCACATCCCATGGAAGACTACACCCACACCCTCGTCATCGACGCGGACGGCCACGTCAATGAAGGAGACATCGACTTCGCGCCGTGGCTGCCTGAGAAGTACAAGTCACTGGCGCCCGTCCGGCTCAAGGACAACCGCGGCGGCAACCGCCTGATGCTGGAAGGCCGCATATGGCCCGCCAACGAAGGACCAGGACCGGGCGTGACCGGGCCCATGACGGAAGAAGCGCGCAAGGGCCGCCCCGGTATGACCGACCCCAAGGAACGCCTCAAGGACATGGACATCGAGGGCATCGATGTGGCGGTAATCTTCGGCACGCAGATCGCGCTGACGGTCAATGGTCTCATGGACAAGGGCCTCGCCGGCGCCATGTGTCACGCGGTCAACGAGTGGCTGCTGGAATACTGTTCCGCCGACCCCGGGCGCCTCCGCGCCGTAGGCCTCATCCCCTGCCAGGACCCGCCCGCGGCCGTCCGGGAGCTCACCTACCTGGCCGAGCACGGCGCCACCACGGCCATGCTCCCCACCAACGTCTACGGCCGGAACATGGGCGATCCCATGTTCGATCCCATCTACGCCGCCGCCCAGGAACTCGGCATCCCGCTCTCGGTCCATCCGCAGACGGGCCACGACGGCGTTCCCGGCGTATCCGGGGTGATGGGCGCCGGCAGCCGCCGCTTCTACAAGTACGTGTACGTTCACATGACCGCGTTTCCCTTCGAACTCATGATCGCGATGATGCACATGATCGGAGAGGGGGTGTTCGACCGCTATCCCCTGCTCAAGGTCGCCTACATGGAAGGGGGCGCCGGCTGGCTGCCTTTCTGGATGGAGCGTTTCGACGAGCACCTGGAAAAGCTGGCGCCGCAGATGCCCGCGATGCTGCGCCGTCCCAGCGAGATCATCCGGAGCGAGCAACTGGTGCTGTCGTGCGAGTCCGAGGAGACCGGGCTCGACCGGGTGCTGGACGCCTCCGGAACCGCCACCGTGCTCTACGCCTCGGACTACTGCCACTGGGACTGCCACTTCCCCTACTCCGTCAAGGACGTCATCTCCGGCGACGACCTGAGCTTCGAGCAGAAGGAACGGGTGCTGTACAGAAACGCGGTGGAGTTCTTCAATCTGGGGGACCTGCCCGAGCCCAGAGCCCTGGCCAACGCCATGGGCGCGTGGGACAGTTATGACGGGGGCGTGCCCCCGGCCTAGACGCGTAGCGCGGGCAGGGCGACCGGCGGTCGCCCATGCGGGCATCCACCGCAATGCAGGCCTTGTGCACCGGACAAACGGAATCGATTGGAGGAACCACATGGACAACCAGGCGCGCATCGGCCTGATCATACCGTCGGCCAACAGGCTCACCGAGCCCCAGTTCAACCGCTACCTGCCGGATGACGTTGACATCCACGTCACCCGCCTGCGCATGACCGGCAAGTGGGCCAAACCGCTTGACCAGCTTCAGGGAGCCATCGAGGAAGCCGCGGCCGTTTTGTCCGACACCAGCCCGGACGTGATCGTGTTCCACTGCACCGCCAACTCCATGGAAGGCGGCCTCGATGGCGAGCAGCGCATCACCGAATGGGTCGGCCAAGCGAGCGGGTGCGAAGCCGTGACCACGAGCCAGGCCATTACCGAGGCGCTGCGCGAGCTGGCGATCCGCAAGCTGGTGCTCATCAGCCCCTACGTGGAGGCAACGAACCAGTCGGAGATGCGCTACATGTCGGAAGCCGGCTTCGACGTCGTCCACGAGCTGGGTCTCGGGCTTCCCGGAAGCGACGACTACATCGCGGTAACGCCGGAGGAGTGGCTGGACATCACCTGCGACAACAGCCGCCCTGAGGCCGAGGGCTACTTCCTGAGCTGCACCAACACCCGCATGATCGAGACCATCGAAGCGGTGGAGAGCCGCCTCGCCCGTCCGGTGGTGTCGAGCAACCAGGCGGCGCTGTGGGCCTGCCTGCGGCGGATGGGCCGCCCGACGTCGATTCCGGGGCTGGGGCGCCTGTGCGCCGAGGGGTGAGCGGGGCCCGCTGCGTCATTCCGGGCGTCCCATCCGTCATTCCCGCCGCTCAAACACGTTTGACAAGGAATCACCCCCGGCAGTAAAAACAAGCAGGCGCACCATCTGTGCCGGCCGCGTCCCATTACCGCGGTGCCGATTCTCCAAGGAGGCAATCATGGCAGGAGTCATCGATGCGGATACGCATATCGCCGAGCCCGAGGCGATGTGGAAGTTCTTCGACGCGGACATGCACCCGCGCCGGCCGGTGCTGACGTCGATTACCGACGACACGCTTTACGGCATCCGCAACAAGTTCTGGCTCATCGACGGCAACATCTTTCCGAAGCCCTCGGGCAAGGGCGGCTTCAGGCTGGTGACGCCGGCGGCCTCCACGCTGGAAACGGAACGGAACGACAGCCTGGTGGCGAGCCGCGAGATCACGGATGTCGGCGTGCGGCTCGCGGACATGGACCGCCTGGGCGTCGAGACCCAAGTGATCTATCCGACCCTGTTCCTGGTCTATCTCACCGAGGACGTGGACCTCGATATCGCGCTGGCCAAGGCCTACAACCGTTACATGTGGGAGGTGGAGGAGAAGGCTGGAGGACGGATGCGCTGGACCGCGGTGCTGCCGTTGCGCTCCATCGACGCCTCCATCGACGAGATGCGGCTCGCCAAGGAGCACGGCGCGGTGGGGATATTCTTCCGGGGCATGGAGGGGGAGCGGACCCTGGACGACCCCTACTTCTTCCCGGTGTACGAAGAGGCCAACTCCCTGGAGATGCCGATCTGCATCCACACGGGGTCGGGCTGTCCCACCCTCACCAACATGTTCAACCTCGAGCGCAACCACACCTTCCACCACGGCCGGGTGCTGCCCATCTTCGCCTTCCGTGACATCATCCACAACCGCATCCCGGAGATGTTCCCGAAGCTGCGGTTCGGTTTCATCGAGGCGTCGGCGGGCTGGGTGCCGTTCCTGCTGCACATCCTGCGGCGGCTGCTAAAGCAGCAGTTCAAGTTCGATTCCAGCGTGGAGCTGTTCCAGAAGTACCGGCTGTTCGTGGCCTGCGAGGCGGACGAGGACATCCCGTACCTGATCCGCTACATGGGCGAGGACAACATCGTCATAGGCTCCGACTACGGCCACAACGATCCGTCTTTCGAGCCGGAGCTGGCCCAGACCATCCGCTCGCGGGAAGACCTGTCGCCGGCCATCGCGGACAAGATCCTGTACGAGAACCCGAAGCAGCTCTACAACCTCTGAGGCCGTCCGAAGCGAGCCGCACGCCATGACGATCATCGACTCCGACACGCACATCGCCGAGCCCGTCGCCATGTGGGACCACATCGACGAGGGCATGTACGCGCGCCGGCCGGTGCTGACCTCGGTGCCCGAGGACACGCTCTACGGCCCGCGCAACGCCTTCTGGCTCATCGACGGCAACATCGTGCCCAAGCCCAACGGCAAGGGGAGCTACCGCCTGGTGACGCCGTCGGCCACGAAGCTGGAGTCGTCCCGCAGCGACAGCCTCATCGCCAGCCGCGAGATCACCCAGCCCGAGGTGCGGCTGGCGGACATGGATCGCCTCGGCATCGACGTCCAGGTCATTTATCCGACGCTCTTCCTGACCTACCTGACGCACGACCCGGAGCTGGAGATCGCCTTGTGCGAGGCCTACAACCGCTACATGTGGGAAGTGCAACGCACCGGGCGGAACCGCCTCTTGTGGACCGCGGTGCTGCCGCTGCGCTCCATCGAGGCCTCCGTCGACGAGATGCGGCTGGCCAAGGAGCACGGCGCCGTCGGCATCTTCTTCCGCGGCATGGAGGGGGACCTGACCCTGGACAACCCCCATTTCTTCCCGGTCTACGAGGAGGCCGCCAAGCTGGACCTGCCCATCTGCATCCATACCGGCATGGGCGCGCCGTCCATCATCAACCTGTTCAGCTTCGAGCGGAACTTCTCGTTCGCCCAGGGACGGGTGCTGCCGATATACGCCTTCCGGGACCTCATAGCGAACCGCATCCCCGAGGAGTTTCCCGGCCTTCGCATCGGCTTCATCGAGGCCTCCGCCGGCTGGGTGCCGTTCATGCTGCACATCCTCAAGCGGCTTCTCAAGAGCGACTGGAAGCACAAGACGGACGAGGCCCTGTTCGAGGACTACCGCCTGTTCGTGGCCTGCGAGGCCGACGAGGACGTCCCCTACCTCGTGGATTACATCGGCGAGGACCACCTGCTCATCGGGTCTGACTACGGCCATCAGGACCCCTCGTTCGAGCCCGATCTGACAGGCACCATCCGCGGCCGGGAGGACATCCCGCAACGGGTCGCGGACAAGATGTTCGGTGACAACGCCAGGCGGTTCTACGGCATCGACGGAGCCTGAACCGAACCGACACCAGCCCCCCTGATTGAGAGCGAAAGGAGAATTCCCATGCGCGAGAACGCCTACCCGGTCATTGACGGTGACGGACACATCATGGAGAACGCCAGCGAGATCATGCCCTACATGGGCGAGAAGTACGTGGGCAGCGACGGCCAGCCCGCCTGGGCGCGCATGTACTCGCTGTTCCCGTCGCTGGACGGCTGGACCCGGCTTTCGAACATGAGCTCGTCGGGGCTCCGGGACTATCCGGACTGCGACATGTGGGTGTCGTTCCTCGACGACTGCGGCATCGACCGCACCATCGTCTATCCCACCGCGGGCCTGGGGTTCGGGCTGATCCAGGATCCGGCGTATTCCGTGAACATCGCCCACGCCTACAACACCTGGTTGTACGAGTACTACATGAAGCATACGCCGCGGGTCCTGGGCGTCGCGCTGATCCCGATCCACAGCGTCGACGACGCCGTCAAGGAGATGCGTCGGGCCAAGCAGGAGCTGGGCATGCCGGCGGCCGTGCTGCCTTCGGTGAACTCCCTGGGCAAGGGCTATGGCCACGAGACGTTCTTTCCCATCTACGAGGAGGCCTGCCGCCTGGACATGGCGCTGGCCATCCACGGGGCGCCGAGCCGCGGACTGGGCTTCGACTACCTGGACAGCTTCGCCGAGGTGCACGCGCTGGAGCATCCGATTCCGCTGCTGATTCACCTGACCAACATGGTGTTCCAGGGCGTGTACGAGCTGTTTCCGGACCTGCGTGTCGCATACCTCGAAGCCGGCGCCGGCTGGGTGCCGTTCATGATGGACCGGATGGACGAGGGCTACGAGCGGCGCGGCAAGAAATGGGCGCCCCGGCTGAAGCACTCGCCCAGCCAATACATCAAGAGCGGCAGCGTCTACGTCTCCGTCGAGTCGGAGGAACGCACCCTGCCCTACGTCATCGAGCTCTTTGGCGAGGACCACATCTTCTTCGCCTCCGACTATCCTCACGAGCGCCCGCGCCAGGAATACCTCAAGGATATCCCCGAGCTGTGCGCCAGGGAGGATGTCTCGGACACGGCGAAGCGGAAGATCCTGGCCGACAACGCCAACCGCTTCTACCGGCTCAATTGACAATGAACGAGAATTGTCTATATTAGAGAGTCTGAAACTTAGTTAATGTTTCCGGACTTCGGTCAGGGAGAGGTCATGGCCAAAACGTTTCAGCAATTGATGGACGAGGCGCGCGACACCGTCAAGGAGTTGTCGCCTCAGCAGGTGCACGAGTTGCTGCGGAACAACGGCAACCACGCGCTCCTGGACGTGCGCGAGAAAGAGGAGTACCGCGAGGGACACCTTGAGGGCGCGGTGTCGATGCCCCGGGGCTTTCTCGAAATGAAGATGGACGCCGAGGTGCCCGACAAGTCGACTCCCATCATCGCCTACTGCGCCGGCGGCGTACGGTCGCTTCTCGCCGGCAAGGTGATGCAGGAGATGGGCTACGAGGACGTGATCTCCATGTCCGGCGGATACACGGCCTGGAAGAACGAGGGCTACTCGTTCGTGCAGGACCGGCAGTTCACCCAGGAGCAGCTCACCCGCTACAGCCGCCACTTCCTGCTTCCCGAGGTGGGGGAAGAGGGCCAGGCGAAGCTCCTAGACGCCAAGGTGCTGATGGTCGGGGCCGGCGGCCTGGGTTCGCCGTCCGCCTACTACCTAGCCGCGGCCGGGGTCGGCACGATAGGCATCATCGACCACGACGTGGTGGACCTGTCCAACCTACAGCGCCAGATCCTCCACACCAACGACCGCATCGGCGAGCCCAAGACCGAGTCCGCGCGCAAGACCCTGCAGGGACTGAACCCCGACGTCAACGTGATCCCGATTCCGGAGCGGCTGACCTCCGAGAACATCATGGGGATCATCGAGGACTACGACATCGTGGTGGACGGCTGCGACAACTTCGCCACGCGCTACCTGGTGAACGATGCCTGCGTGATGACCGGCAAGCCCAACGTCCACGGCAGCATCTTCCAGTTCGAGGGACAGGTGACGGTGTTCTACCCGGGCAAGGGCCCGTGCTACCGCTGCCTCTACCCCGAGCCGCCTCCCCCGGGCATGGCGCCGAGCTGTGCCGAGGCTGGCGTGCTGGGAGTCCTTCCCGGGCTCATCGGCACCATCCAGGCGGTGGAGACCATCAAGCTCATCCTCGGCAAGGGCGACTCCCTGGTCGGCCGGCTGCTCCATTTCAATACACTGACCATGGAGATCAACACGCTGCGCCTGCGGGAGGACCC
>JAJDTQ010000059.1 GCA_022827045.1 Candidatus Binatia bacterium | reverse complement strand
ACGCTCTCCCACAACTCCTCGAAGGAGACGCCGAGGCCTTCCGCGCGGTCCCGGTACATCTCGCGGAGATCGGCCTCGTCCATGCCGCCCGGGCAGATGACGTTGGCGCGCACGCCCGAGGGGCCGGCCTCCTTGGCGATGGTCTGGGTGAGGCCCAGGAGGCCCCACTTGGCGGCGCACAGGGAGCCGCGCAGCGCCATGCCTTCGCGTCCGGCGGTGCCGGAGATGCTGACGATGCTGCCGCGCTTCTGCTCGGTCATGACCTTGAGCGCTGCCTTGCAGCAGAGGAAGATGGCCTTGAGGTTGACGTTGAGGACCTGGTCCCACTCTTCCTCGGTGATCTCGTGCACCTCCACCATGGGGCCGCGGAATCCGACGCTGTTGACCAGGATGTCCAGTTGGCCCCAGCGCGCCACGACGTCCGCGACCATCCGCTCCACCTCCGCCAGGTCGGTGGCGTCGGCCGTCATGGCCACGGCCTCGCCGCCCTTCTCCTGGATGGCTTGAACGACGCCGTCCAATTCGGTCTTCGTCCTTTCCAGGTCCACGAGGGCGATCTTCGCGCCCTCGCCGGCGAAGGTGTGGGCGATGGCCTCGCCGATTCCACGGGCGCCGCCGACGATGACTGCTACCTGATCTGCAAGTTTCATGCGATTCCTCCCGAATGGCTTTGTTCGCCGCACCACAGCGCCAGTGCGCGGAGACGACCCGACGACGCGCCCTCTCCGTCATTCCCGCGAAAGCGGGAATCCAGGTGGGGTGGAGCGGGGTGCGCGACCGCCACACCCTGCCCCGCCCCTGGATTCCCGCTTTCGCGGGAATGACGGGTGTGGAGGTCTGCGGCGCTTTGCGCCCGATACGGCTTCGAGGCGACGAACGTACCACCCCTGTCCCGACGCCATCAAGCCGCCCCCAGCGCCGTCACCACCGCGATGACGCCGGCCACCGTGATGCCGGAGAAGATCGTGGTCCAGAACACCACGTCGCCGGTTAGCTCGGCGTCGCCGTCGAGCTTGATGGTGAGGATCAGGGTGTTGACGGCGGTGGGGGCGGCGGCGCCGATGACGAGGTGGGCGCCGGGCCAGGGCCATAGGCCGAAGGCGTAGGCCGCGGCGCCGATGAGCGCGGGCAGGGCCAGGAGCTTGACGACGGCGATGGGCACGACCTCGCGCCACCGCCGCCAGCGGGCGCCCCGGGCGAGCTGCGCGCCCAAGGCGACGAGCATCATGGGCACCAGCGCGCCGGCCAGCGAGCGCAGGGGAAAGGAGGCCCAGACCGGCAGGAAGTCCGCGCCGCTGAACGACCTGAGGCGGATCTCCCGAAGCACGAAGGAGGTCACCAGCGCGTAGGGTATGGGGAGCTTGAAGATGCCCAGGGCCTCACGTGCGTGGCCGCCCTTGGCCACAGCCAACACCACGTACCCCAGGATCCAGACCAGCAGGTTGCTGAGCATCACCACCAGCGCCTGGACGTGCAGGCCCGCTTCCGTGTCCGGTTGGCCCTGGAACAGCGTGCCGCCCTGGATGTAGAGCAGGTGGGCCACCGGGATGCCGAAGTTGCCGGCGTTGAACACGATGCTGCCGAGGATGGCGGCGGCGACCGCCTCGTTGGGGGCGCCGATGGCGCGGCCGCCGGCGAACAACAGCACCCCCAGCACGCCCAGGACGATCAGGAAGACCAGGGCGATGAGGCCGATCTCGCCCCAGGGGATGTCACTGTCGTAGATCTTGACCAGCAGGAACGACGGCACCAGCAGGTACATGCTGATGAGGGCGAGGGTGTCCAGGCTCAGCGACTGGTAGCGCTGGAGCAGCGTGCCGAAGCCCACCATGAGCAACAGCGGCAGCAGGATGTTGTAGAGGATCTGGCCGGTGTGTTGCAGCATGGCGTGGGGGAGGGATGTGCTACCGGCCCGTGCGCGGCCCGGATCACCGGGCAGGTTGCCGGCGTGCGATGGCGAGGCCTGGGGGCAGAAACACTCCGGCGCTCCGAGGCTCCCGCGCGGGCAGGTCCCCGAAGCGTCGGCTGGTGACTATGCTAATGACTCTCGACTACGCCGTGCCTACCCCGCGGATTCCGCGAAGAACTTGCCGGGCATTTCGATGGGCGGCAGGGTCTTGTTCTCCTCCGAGTCGGAGGGGATCTCCTTGCCGTCCGGGCCGAGGCGCGCGTCGTCGCCCCGTGGCGGCGTGGCGTCGATGCCGCAGCCGATGCGCAGCACCACGAGGTTGCCGTCGCCGGTGTTGAGGTAACGGTAGTAGGCGCCCTTGGGGATCATGATCCCCTGGTACTTGTCGATCTTCAGCTCGTTGCCCTTCTCGTCGAACACCGACATCTGGCCTTCCAGCACTACGAACGAATGGTCCTCGTCCAGGTGGCAGTGGACCGCGTTCTCCCCGCCCTCGGAGTTGATCTTGGTGTGGATCCACATGTTGTCGGTCTTGGCGACGAGCTGGGTGACCCGGCCCTGCTGCATGTAGGGGGTCTTGAGCGAATACCTGTAGGCCTTGGGGTGTTCGACCTCTTGCTTCTCTGCGAGTGCTTCCATGGTGAACTCCTTTCCGAACGTTTCGTGTCCTGTCCGTCAGTGATGAGAGCCCGCCCAGGCGGTCCCGGGCGCCGTTCCTTCAGGCGTTGACGCCCCCCAGCTTGAGGTCGTACAGCCGAAGCACGTTCTCGCGCACGACCTTGCGGAAGATATCCCTGGGCAAATGCCCCAGCTCGTCGGCGATGACCTGGCGGGAGTGCGGCCAGGTGGACGCCGCGTGCGGGTAGTCGTTGGACCACATGCAGGTCTCGCTGCCCCACCAGTCCAGCAGCCGTCCGCCCGTGGGGTCGCTGAAGAAGGTGGCGTAGAACTGCTCGTTGCAGTACTCGCTCGGGAGCTTCTTCATGTGGGGGAGCGGCGCCCTGGTGGCGTGGCGCTTGAAGTACTTGTCCCACTCGTGGAGGTAGAACGGCACCCACGAGATCTCGTTCTCCACGTACACGAACTTGAGATCCGGGTAGTTGGACATGGGGCCGCCGAAGACCAGGTCGAACAGCGTGTTGGCGGCGTCCGCCAGCTTCTGGTTGACGGTCATGCGGTAGATGTCCAGGCCGTGCCGCTCGTAGCGGCTGTAGTTGAAGCCCGTCAGGATGTGCAGGTTGACCGGCATCTGGAGATCCTGGGCCGCCTCCCAGAACGGGTTGTAGTGGTCGCTGGTGAAGGGAAGGTGGTCCGGTGGCACCTGCCAGATCAGGACGCCCACCAACCCGGCCTTCTTGCAGCGCTCCATCTCCTTGATGGCGTTGTCGACGTTGTAGAGCGAGACCGACGGCACGCCCACGAGCTTGTCGGGGTGCACGTTGCAGTAGTCGATGAGCCAGTCGTTGGCCAGTTCGAAGCAGGCTTCCTGAAGCTCCGCGTCCTCCAGGGCGAAAAGGCGCAGCCCCAAGGTCGGGTAAAGCACCTCGGCCGACACCCCGTCCACCGCCATCTCCTCGACCCGTGCCTTGGGGTCATAGCCGCCCGGCTTCTCGCCGATGGCGTTCCGGGGCGGGAACTCGGGATACTTGCCCTTGAAGCTCGCCGGCAGGTTGTTCACCCACAGGTCCGTGGGCTCCATGATGTGGGAGTCCGCGGACACGACGATCTCGCCGGCCAGTTCCTCCAAAGCACTCGTTGCGGTTGACTCGCTTACGCTCAAAGTAGTTCCCCTCTTTCTTTTATTGTTCAGGTACTTCTTATGCCTTTTTGCGCCGGTTTGTCCACCGCTTGTCATCCAGGTTGACCGACGTGCTTTACGAGATGGAGTGGAGCGCCGAAAATGATCGAGACACGACTGAGCGAGGGGTCTGCATGGGAAATTTCTGTTAGAATTCCAGACGGCTACCAGTGGCCCGTTGACTTCCGAGAAGGCCTGGAGATGTATGGATTAACCTGGAACCGCTGTAACCATGTTGTTGTCGCGCTTCAAGGAGGTAGCCCATGGCGAAAGCAGTGAAGCCGAACCGGGAGATCATTCAGAATGCGGTAGACAAGAACTACCAGGCATTCCGCAAGCAACTCCCGACACTTCTGGAGACTCACCCAGGTCAATTCGCCCTCCTACGCGATGAGCAGATCATCGACTTCTTCGGAACGGCACAAGAGGC
>JAJDTQ010000167.1 GCA_022827045.1 Candidatus Binatia bacterium | reverse complement strand
TGCCCGCCCAGTTTCTCGGGGGATCATGCCGGAGGCCGGCCGGTGGGGGACTTCTTTGAAACTTCCAATCCCCGATGACCGTAGGGGCACCCCTTGTGGGTGCCCTGCGGGGTCGCATCGCTCCCCGGCTGAGTCGCCGCTCCACGTCGCCATTCCCGGCGCCCGGAAGGACGCCGATCCCAGTCGGCGACTAGAAAGTCGCCGCTCCACCCCCCCGGTTCGGTAGTGCCCAGGCAATGGCCGACGGACGGTGGCGCCGTTCGGGGGAGGGCGACCACCAGGGTCGCCCCTACGAGTCGTTCGACAGCGGCAACGCGGTGGGCGCCGCTGGTGGACAATCCCCGCCCGGTTTCTCGGGGGATCATGCCGGGGTGCGCGGCGGTGGGGGACTTCTGAGAAAAACATGGGACACCCGGAGGGGGGACATTCTTGTCCCCCTCTTCGCCGCGGTTGCCTTCGCTGGGCTCCGGTGGTGGGGTCGGAGTTGGGCGGATAGGAGGGGGGACTTTTAGTCCCCCCGAGGGAGTGGGGGTAGGAAAACCCCCACTCCTTTTCTCGCAGGATTTCGCCGGACCGGGGCCGGTGGGACAGCTCGTGGGGGTGGCCCTATTCCGGCTCGGTTCCGAAGTGCTCCGCGAGCATGTACCGGTACAGATCGAGAGCCAACCGCTCTTCGTGCTCCTCCAGCCAGAGCCGCGCGGACGGCGTCAGCACCATCGTGCGGCACGCCTCGTCCGCAACCACCGAGGTCACCCGCCCGCCCGCCGCACCGGCCAGCCATATCACGTCGCCGGGGCTGAACTGGTGGAGGCGCGCGCCGGCGGCATCGTATGCGGACGCCCGGCCGGAGAGCAGCAGTTGCAGCCCTTCCTGCGGCTCATCTGCATTCGCCAGGGCCGTATCTGCGGCGTAGTCGCGCGGCGTGAGCCATGATCGAAGCTTCTCCATCAGATCCTCGAAACGCATTTGGCGTACCAGGTGGCGTTCCAGTTCGGCGGCGGCGTGCTCCAGCAACGTGGCGCGCCGGCTGTCCGCGCCTGCCGCATCCGTCCTCCACGCCACGATGACGATCTCCTCGCAGCGCTCGAGGGCTTGATCCGCATCAGGCTCGAACACCAACTTGGCAAACTCCGAGCCGGGAAGGTTGCGCTCCAAGCCCGACCTCAATTGTCCGGACACTGCGCTCAGGACAACTCTGACTCCGGCCTCGCTCGCTAGCCGCAGGAACCGGGACAGCGCGCTCACTGCGGAAAAGTCGAAGCCCGAGACGGCGGCGAAATCCAACATCAGGCAGAGAGGGCGCGGACGTTCCTCCAGGGTTCCTCGGAGATGGTCGATCAGAGGGCCGGCGCTGCCGAAGAAGATGTAGCCGCGCAGCCGGTAGGCCTGGACGCGCTCGCCTTCCTCCAGCAGGATCGCACGATCGGGTATGGGACGGACCTTGTTGCTGTGGCGTTCGCGCGCGGTGAATCGGGATGCGATGGGGTCGACGCGGCTGAGGCGCCCGGCGAAAAACACGAGAGTGGCCAGCATGCCGGCGCCCACGCCCTCGATCAGACCGAAGAAGATGATGACGACGAAGATCACCAGAACGATGCCGAACTCTGCCGAGGGCAGGCGCTGGCGGCTCCTCACCAGTCCTTCGCCCAACAGGCCGAGGCCGGCAAAGACCAGAATGCCGCCGACGAGCGCCGTCGGCACGAACTCCAGCATCCCGTCGCCCAGGAACAGGGCGATCCCCACGACCGACGCGGCAACGACGCCGGTCAGCCGGGTGGTGGCCCTGAAGAGCTTGCTGCGCAGTGAAGCGGGCACGACCAGCGTCGCCACCGTTCCGCCGCCCACGCCGGCCATGATGCTGGCAAATCCGGTCGCCTTGAACTCCCGGTTCCAGTCCAGCTCCTCGTTCACGGCGAGTTCGAGCCCGGCAACATTCATGATGACGCAGATGAAGGCGATGAGCATCAGCGTCAGCATGTTGGGAACCTGACCCGCTATCGCGTTCCAATCCACCTGCACCAGGTCGGCGGGGAACAACACGGGCCACAGGCCTCCGTCCGCCGTGCTCGTGAGCAGCAGGCTCAGCTCTCTCGCCTGGTCGCCGGAAATGTCGAAAGCGCCGAGGGCGAGGTGGTACGCAGCGACGGCGGCCACGACACTCACCGGCAGGATCAGCGCGTTGCCCCAGCGCTTCATCGCGACATAGAGTGCGATCCCGTACGCGGCGCCCGGGAGCCACGTCCAGAGCACGGCAGGCTCCAGAAGTGCGGGGGCGGTTCGCCAACCCGGATTCGCTCCCATCAAGGACATTGCGGCGAGACACACGGCTCCTCCAATGCCGGACACGAATCCCGCGGCGACTGGGTAGGGAATGAAGCGCACCAGGTTGGCGAGGCGAAAACGCCCGATCATGAGGCAGCACACGCCGGTGCCGATGGCGCTGATCACGAGGGCGCCGGCCACTGTGACGAACAGCGCCTCCCCGCGCGCGTCCATGGTGGATGCGATCGTGGCCATGACGATCACCAGCGCCGGCGACAGGCCCGCAATCGTGCCGCGATAGCCGCCCACCAGCGCCACGAGCAGGCAGGCCGCAAAGTTTCCGAACAGAATCAGGCCGACGCCTTGGGAGGAGTAGGGCGCCAACGCGCCGGAGAAGATGAAACTCCCGAAAGCCACCTGGGCGACGAGCAGGCCGAGGCCGGAAGTGAACCCGGCCGACAACGCGGGCACCATCTTCGCGGACAGTATGTCTGTGCGAAGCTCGCGCCCAAGGTCCCGGAGTGCGGACATCATATGGATGACCTTAACTGAAGTTTGCAGTATATGCGGCCAGGGGCGTGTTGCGGTTGGAGGGGGGACTTTCCAGTCCCCCCGTGTTCTGTTTTTTGCGCGATTCGGCGGGCGGGAAGCGTCGAGTGGGGACTCCGTTTGCCTGGCCACTAGGGGATCGGCGCCCGGAAGGACGCCGGTCCCAGTCGGCGCCTGAAAGACGCCGCTCCGGACGCCGGTCCCAGTCGGCGCCGAGGACGCCGCCGCTCCACGCCGATCCCAGCCGGCGCGTGAAACACGCCGCTCCGAGAGGCTTTTCCCAATCGGCGACCTCAGGGTCGCTGCTCGTTTGGAGGGGCGTCATTCTTGGCGCCCTCTTTCGAGCGTTGGGTGTACTCGAAGCTCGGCGGCTCGACGTCCTGGCT
>JAJDTQ010000218.1 GCA_022827045.1 Candidatus Binatia bacterium | reverse complement strand
GAGCCGAACCCGCATCTGGACTGGGACAGGCTCCCGGTTCGGGTGACCTCCGAGCCGACGGAGTGGCCGCGCGACCCCGATCGGCCGCCGCGGGCAGGAGTAAGCGCGTTCGGGATATCGGGAACCAACGCGCACGTCGTGTTGGAGGGGTACGGAGCGGCCGGTGCCGGGCCGGATGATGACGGGTCCCCCGTGGGTTCCACGCATGCGGTCTCCCTGCCCGAAGCGGTCGCGGACCTGCCGCCGGTCGAAGAGGTGGTGCGGGAGCGCGAAAACCGGTTGCTGCCCCTGTCGGGGAAATCGGACCAGGCGCTTCGGGAACTCGCGCAGCGGTATTTGTCGTGGCTTGACGAGCGCGCCGGGGATTCGCCGGACGAAGATACCCCCGTGCAGGCACTGCTGGCGGACATGGCGTGGACGGCCGGCGTGGGACGCAGCCATTTCGACCACCGGGCGGGCGTGGTGTTCCGGGATGCCGCGTCGTTGCGGGACGGGCTGAAGAAGTTGGCGGATGCGGCCGAGCGACCCGTGGCGGCGGCGACAAAGGTCGCCTTCGCGTACACCGGCCAGGGCAGCCAGTGGGTCGGCATGGGCCAGGCGTTGTACGAAAGCGAACCGGTGGTGCGGGCGGTTCTGGACCGTTGCGACGCGGTGCTTCGAGAAACGCGAAGCGCATCGCTGCTGGAGGTGATGTTCGGCCGGGCCGGTTCGGAGGAAGACCTGGACGCCCCGGCGTGGATGCAGCCGGCCGTTTATGCGCTGGAGTGCGCGCTTACGGCGCTGTGGTCGAGTGTCGGGATTCGCCCGACCGTGGTGGTGGGGCAGGACCTGGGAGAGTTGGCGGCCGCGCAGGCGGCCGGAATGTTCGGACTGGAAGACGGCTTGCGTCTGGCCATGGCGCGGGGTGCGCTGTCGGCGCCGTCGTCCGCGGGTGAAGCCCCGGACTCCGATCCGGACGACCTGGAAGCGCTCCTCGCCGGCGTCGCGTGGGCGCCGCCGTCCCTGGTCCTGGTGAGCGGCGTGACCGGACGGACCGTGGAGCCCGGTGACGTGCTCGATGGGGCGTACTGGCGCGGCCAAGAGCGTGAGCTCGCCGCGTTCGCGGAATGCGTCTCGACGCTGGCGGCCCTGGAGGTGGACGTGGTGGTTGAGATCGGTCCGGAGGCCGTGCTGGCTCCGGCGGTGGTGCCCGCGTGGCCGTCGCCGGCGGACGGAGGGGGGAACCACGGGGCGCCGGTGGTATTGTCGAGCCTCCGGCGCAACGCACCGTCGGACAATGGGTTCGTCGCGGCGGTGGCCGGCGCCTACGAGGCGGGACTGGGGGTTTCCTTTGCCGGCCTCTTCGCGGGAGAAAGCCGGCGCCGGATCTCGTTGCCCGGCTACCCGTTCGAGCGCCGCCGCTACTGGATCGAGGCGCCCAAACGGCTGCCAGGGTGAGCCGTCGATGAGGGTATTCGGTACCGACAAGGAAGTTCGGCTCGGGCCGTTTGAAATTGTCGTGGAAAACCCTATATTGTGCGGAACATTTCGCGGTGTGCGGAAACGGGAGTTTTACGGGATGGTCCCGTGTGGCTACACGGGTCGTTAGCCGAAAAGGAGGAAATACAGATGGCGAGCGAAGATCGTATCAAGCAGCTTTATCAGGAACAACTGGGTCGCCCTGCGAATCCCACGCAGAGTCTCGCCGACTCGGGCGTATCATCCGTGGATGCCGTGGCCTTCATCAAGGTGGTTGGCGACGAGTTCAACGTCGATCCCTGCCGAAGAAGTCGCGAAGTTCAGCAACCTCGGTGACCTGATCGCATACGTGGATTCTAACTCCGGGTAAAGCCGGTTGCACAGCCGTGTGGGAGGTACCCGAGCCGCTTTCCACCCGTGACGTCCGCGTGGACGATGACACGGTCATCGTCCTGCGGCGTCACGGCAACCCGGCAGGCCCGCGGCTGGTCCTGAGCCACGGCAACGGACTCGCCGTCGATCTCTACTACCCTTTCTGGTCGCTGCTGGCGGACGACTTCGACCTGGTCGTCTATGACCTCAGAAACCACGGCTGGAATGCGGTCGGCAGGTCGCAGGGTCATAACGTCGCGAGATTCGTCAGCGACCACGACCGGATTCTCGCGGCCATCGACAGTCACTACGGGGAGAAGCCGAAGATCGGCGTCTTCCATTCCATCTCGGCTCTGGCTTCGCTCCTGTCAACCAATCTGGGCGCCGAGTACGCGGCGCGTGTTCTGTTCGATCCGCCCGTGTGCAAGCCGGGGCGGAACTACGAGGAGTTCGATGTCGCGGCCGAGCGCGTGGCAGGCATGGCCCGGCGTCGTTCGTCCAGGTTTGAGAGCGAGGAAGAGTTCGCCGAGATCCTTCCTTATCTGCCGATATACCAACGGGCCGTTCCGGGCGTGTACGATCTTGTGGCAAGGACGACGCTCCGTAAATCCACCGACGGGAACGGCTACGAGCTCCGGTGTCCGCGCGACTACGAAGCACAGATTATCCAATACGCGGCGGCGTTCGCGGTGATGGTGGACTTGGAAGAACTCCGTTGCCCGACGAAGGTCATCGGCGCCGATCCCACCTTGCCCTTTTCCTACCTGCCGACGCTGGACCTGAGCCATATGCTGACCGTGGACTACGACTTCGTGCCCGAGACGACCCACTTTCTGCAGCTCGAAGAGCCGGAAAGCTGCGTCACGATCATGCGTGAGTTCCTGGACCGGCGCGGGCTCTTGAGTTCCTGAACGCCAATGGTGATACGTAATCAGATCGAGATACCTACGGTGGTGGAGGAGACCGGACGGGGCGAGCGCGCCTACGACCTCTACTCCCGCATGCTGCGCGACCGCATCGTGTTTCTGGTGGGAGAGATCGACGACCCGGTGGCCAATGCCATCGCGGCTCAGCTTCTCTATCTTGAATCCGAGGATCCCGAGCAGGACATCTATCTCTACATCAACTCGCCGGGCGGGTTGGTCACCGCGGGTCTCGCCATCTACGACACCATGCAATACATCCAGGCGGCCGTGTCCACGGTGTGCATCGGCGAGGCCGCGAGCATGGGAGCCATGTTGCTGGCCGCCGGCCAGCAAGGGAAGCGGTTCGCGCTGCCCCACGCGCGAGTCATGATCCACCAGCCCCTGGGGGGCTACCAGGGGTCGGCGGCGGACATCGACATCCACGCCAGGGAGATCCTCCGGGTGCGCGAGGAAGTCAACGGCATCCTGGTCAAGCACACCGGGCAGACCCTCGAGACCATCGAACGGGACACCGAGCGTGACCGCTACATGACCGCGTCCATGGCGCTCGACTACCGCATCATCGACAAGATCCTGGAGAAGCGGGAAACGGACTAGCCAGCCGTGGCGCGCTCACCCCGACCCTCTCCCAGAGGGAGAGGGAGTCGGAGGTTCCTCTCTCGGCGGATGCGCGAAGGCGGCGACACCGGCCCCTCTCCCTCTGGGAGAGGGTGGCCCCCCTACCGTCCCAAATCCAACCCCTCTCCCCTTGGGAGAGGGTGGCCGAAGGCCGGGTGAGGGCCGGCCGCTTCAGCCGAAGCGCGCGGGCGAGAAGTTCGGGTCCGCGTCGGCTCCGAAAAGCAACCGGGCGGCCAGTGAACCCACCGCCGCGCTGGTGGTGACGCCGTGGCCGCCGAGTCCGGCGACCCAGAAGAAACCCTCGACCTTGGGGTCCCACCCGATCACGAATCGGTTGTCATCGGTGAATGTCCGCAGCCCGGCCCAGGAGCGGCCGATAGGGACGTCGGGGAAGTTGGGGTAGGCCGCCGCCAGCCTCTCCGCCAGCAACTCGAGCGCCTCGGGTCGCGTCGGCGGATCGCAGGGCGGCAACTCGTCCTCGTCCATTGCGCACAACATCAACCCGCCCGAGCTGGGCTGGAAGTAGACCTCGTCGGAGACGTTGAGGACGAAGGGCCAGTCCGGCTTGACCCAGTCCAGCGGCGGCGTCACGAACAGGTGGCGCCGGCGCGGATGGAGGGCGATGGGCACGGCGCCGGCCATGATGCCCACCGGTCCGGCCCAGGGTCCCGCGGCGTTGACGACCACGTCGGCGTCGAAAAATCCCTGGGTCGTGGCGACGCCATGAACGCGTCCGTCGCGCACCCGCACTTCCTCCACCGTCGCGTCGTACCGGATCACCGCACCCGCGCTCTGGGCCGTCTTGAGGTAGCCCGAGAGCAGCGCGTTGATATCGATGACGCCGTCCGACGCGCACCACACGGCTCCGTCCACATCGGCGTCCTCGATGAGCGGCATGGCGGCCCGGGTCTTCTCCGGGGACCAGCACTCCACATCGAGGCCTCGCCCGCGCGCCAGCTCCGCGTCCTTGCGCAGTCCGTCCCATTGCTCGCCGCGCCCGAGGATCATACAGCCGATGGCGTCGTACGAAACCGGCACGGGCCAGCCGGGCGGGGGATTGCGGATGAACTCCGCTGACTTGGCGGCGAGGTCCGCTACCGAGGGTTCGCTCAGGACCTGCCGTATGAAACCCGCGTTCCGTCCCGAGGAGTGGAACCCGGCCACCGCTTCCTGCTCCACGATCACCATTTGGCGCGCGCCCTGGAGGGCCAGGTGGCATGCGGTGGCCGCGCCGGCGAACCCGGCCCCTACGATGACGTATCGCGCCTCTTCGGGTTGCATGTCAGTCCCGGTTTCCGGATGCCAGCAGCACTTCGCGAATCCGCCGGATCGCATTGTGGACGTCCGAATCCGAGATCTGGAGGTGGGTCACCGCCCGGATCCACCCGCGTCCCACGTGGTTCATGAGTACGCCCTTGTCGCGTAGTCGCGCCACCACGTCTCCCCCGTCGGCGACCCGCCAGTAGACCATGTTGGTGGGCGGGTCGGGGATGTCGACCTCGAGCGGACGCCCGTCTTGGACGAGTTCCTTCAGTCCTTCGGCCAGCGCCACGGCGCGCCGGTGGTCCTCCACCAGGCGCCCGCGATGCTGGCGCACGCCGTAGAGCGCCGCCGCGGCCAGGAATCCCGCCTGGCGCATGCCGCCGCCGAGCCGCTTGCGGATCTTGCGTGCGCGTCCGACGTCCTCCCGGCCGCCGGCCAGGGCGGAGCCCACGGGTGCCCCCAGGCCTTTGGAAAAGCAAACCGACACCGTGTCGAACCCGGCGGCGAGCTCGCGTTCCGAGTGGCCGGTGGCCGCCGCCGCGTTCCACAGCCTGGCGCCGTCGCAGTGCGCCTTGAGCCCGAGGCCGTGGGCCGTGTTCACGATCCGTTCCGTTTCCCGCCGAGGCAGCGCCCTGCCGCGGCCGCGGTTGTGGGTGTTTTCCACCAGGATGAGGGTGGAGGGCGATTCGTGCAGTCCATCGCCCCTGTACTTGCCCGTGATGGCCTCGTCGGAAAGCTTGTCGCTGAAGGGGATCAGGTCGAACTGCACCCCCGAGAGGGCGGCGCCGGCGCCGGCCTCGTAGGCGAATGTATGCGATCCTTCCTCGCACAGCACCGAGTCTCCGGGCCTGGTGTGGAGCAGAATCGCGATCTGGTTCGCCATGGAGCCGGAAGGCGTGAACACGGCGGCCTCCTTGCCCAGCAGCGCCGCCACTTCTTCCTCGAGCCGGTTGAGGCTGGGGTCTTCGCCGTAAACGTCGTCACCCACCTCGGCCGCCGTCATCGCGCGAAGCATCTCCGGCGTGGGCGTGGTCACGGTGTCGGAACGCAGGTCGATCATGTTTCCTGTCTATTCGTCGGGGGGGAACTTGCGGCCGCGCACCACCTCTCCGGATCTGCCGACAGGGGGAAGCTCTTCTCCGTTCAACGTGAGACGCACTCCTCCGGCGTTGCCGAAAGTGATGACGAAATGGGTTTGCGCGGACAGCGTCCTGGATTCTCCAGGGCCCAGCAACAGGTCCTGGAATGGCTCGCCGTCGACCCAGATCCTCATCCAGGACTTTTGCTCGGCGGCGATCGTAAGGGTATGATTCGCCGGCGTTCCGGCGGTAGCGGTATCCGGAGGCGTCGACAACGCGGCTACCTCGGGTGACGCCGTCGGGTCCGGGCCTTGGGCGGTCTGTGTGGCGCTGGCCGGTCCCTGTTGCTGTTGCGGCTCGGCGGTGCTCGTGGTCTCGCCCGTGGTGTCCGCGCGTTGTGATGCCGCAACTTCCTGGGCCGGCGGTGACGCCGGCGTGTCGGGCGCGGGTTGCGACACGGCAGCGGTCTGGCCGGTCTGTGACGCGGGAGTGTCCTCCGTGGCCGACGCCGCCGGCTCTCTCCCGGCGGTCGACGGCACGGTGACGTCTTGCGCGGCAGGTGACGCGGCAACGTCCGGCTGGACCGGCGGCTGCTGCTGTAAGGCGGCTACGGGTTCCAGCGCTGGCGCCGGAGCAGGCTCGGGCGGAGAGGCCGGCGGGTTTGCCACCAGCCGGGGTCTCGATGGATCCGTTTCGGTGGCTTCCGGTTGCAGGACGGAGCTTTGGGCATCGTCGGTCCGGGGCGGGGTGACGAGGACCGGCGACGTCCCCGGTGCAGGCGTTTCCGGTGGCGCGGGAGCGGAGCTCACCAGGAGCCGCTCCACCGGTCCGCCGACGAGCGCCGGGTCATAGAGATAGACGCCGATGGCCGCGGCCAGCAACAAGGTCAGCGTGACCATGGCGGTGGCTTTCCACGACCGGGACTCCCTTACGGGGATGATGTCGGCGGGCTCGAGCTGCCGGTTCTCGCGAACGAACTGGGCCGCGAGCGTCTCCACCTCGACCTCCAGGAACGAGGCATAGGTGCGAAGGAAATGGACCATGTACAGACGGTCCGAAACCAGACGCCCGTCGCCGCCGCCCTCGAGGATCTCGAGGTAGTAGCGTGGAATGCGGGTCGCCTCCTCCACCTGGCTCAGGGTCAGGCCCTTTTGCTCCCGCGCTTCTCGAATATAGTCGGAAGTGCCGCTCACGGCTCTCGGTGTAACCTCCGCGTATACAGATTGTCGGGTCCGGCCACTAGTTCACGGCCCGGAATACCGGACCGCCCGGGTAGAAGGCGGCGAAGCGGTTGTTCAGAATCGGGTTGTACAGGAGTTGCCGAAGCTTGCGACCCTTGAGGGGACCCTCCACCGCTTCTCCGCGCAGCCACGACCACAGGCTTCCCGTCTCCTTGTCGCGCAACAGCACGTTGCCCTGCGCATCCTTGCGCTCCGACTTCGCGAAGGTCAGGACGCGGTCGTCGAGCTCCCGGCGCCAGGCCGTACCCGTGGAGTCGCCGGGCGAGTAGTACACCACGATCTTGGCCCCGTTGAACTCGTCGTTGACCACGTTCTGCCGCTCGAGCGCCTTGTAGGGGTAGAGCTTGCCCTTGAACTTGACCACCACGGCCAGCCCGAGGGGCTCGCTGTCGTACGGGCCCACGTAGGTCCCCATGAAACCGCCGCGGCGATACCCCGGCAGGACCAGGGTTTCGGGATAGCTCTTCTTCCAGTTGGCCCAGCTCGTCACCGTCGACGGCATGAATTCCAGCCGCTTTCCCTTGAGCGGGCCGTGGGCCGCCTCGCCGGTCACATGGACCCAGAGCGAATCCGTTTCCCGGTCGTACATGACGAACGATTGCTCGTAGAGAATTCCCGCGTGCCCGAAGCTCAACACCCTGTCGTCGAGTTTGCGTCTATACACGATAGACGTCTGGCACAGCGGTCACCAGGAGACGGCGATGGGCACCCCTCCGATGGTGTCGTTGCCGAGCTCGTGGACGCCCATGATGGTGATGGGATAAGCCTTGGCCTCGCCGTTGTGCGCCACCCCGATGATTACGTCCCGGTCGAAGATGACCTCCTGCTTTTCCGCCTCGGCGGCGCTCAGCATCTTGGGGTCGTCGAAGACCGGGAACGCGTCCCGCGGCACCGCCTGCCAGCCGAAGGGGGGAGCCGCCGCCGTCGCAGCCGTGACCGCCGCAAGCGCGGCCGCGGCCAGCAAGGCCGTCAATGATTTTCGGAGCATGGGTTCACCTCGTTTCCTGTCCCGTCATGCCTCAACGATAACCGGTCGTCCTGTCTCCATTATTAACGATTACCGCGCCGGAGGCCACAGGCGGCTCACTTGCGGTGGAAGCCGAGGACCTCTCCGGTGATGTAGTCGCTGTCGCTGCACGCGAAGAAGACGAACGCCGGCGCCACCGTCTCGGCAGGAGCCGGACTGGGCCGGGGGTCGGGAATCCCCTCTCGGTCACGAAACTCGGCGATGGCGTCGGTCATTCGCGTGTCCGCTATCGGCGAGATGCAGTTGATCTGGATGTTGTGGGGCTTCATCTCGTTGGCGACGTTGAAGGTCAGCGTGATGATGCCGCCCTTGGCGCTGGCGTAGTCCGATACGCCGTTGGACGGCCGCAACGCCGCCGGGCCGGTCAGGTTTATGATCTTGCCCGATCGTTGCCGCTTCATGATGGGGAGCACGGCCTGCATGCCGTTGAAGGTGCCCTTGAGATGGACCCGGATGGTCTCGTCCCACTGTTCCTCGGTGATGTCCTCGAACCGCCTGAGGGTGAGGACTCCCGCGTTGTTGACGAGAACGTCGACACGGCCCCAGCGGTCCTCGACTTCCCGCACCAGATCCTCCACCTCCGCCCGCCGGCCGACGTCCACCAGCCGCGCGGTGCTTTCGGCGCCCATGCCCGAGAGCTCGTTCCGGACCGAATCGAGAGCCGCCTGGTCCCGTACGCCCGTAATCGCCAGGGTCGCACCCTCCCGGGCGAAAGCCAGCGCCACCGCCCGGCCGATGCCGCGGCTGGCGCCGGTGATGATGGCGACGCGTCCTTCAAGCCGTCCCACGGGCCTGCCTCCTTTTCTCGGCCAACTCGTTCACCGTCTCCGCCAGCCTCCGGCACAGCTCCGGCAGGTCGGCGCGGTCGACGCTGCAGAACGCGATCCGGAGGCCGTTCATGCTGTCGCCGTCGAACGGCACGGTGCCGATGCCGTGCTCGTCGAGGAGGTGGTTGGCGACGTCCGTCGCGCGCAGCCCCGACTCGGGCCGCAGGGTCACGAAGCAGAAGAAGCCGCCCTGGAACGGCTCCACGGTGAGGAGGTCGGTCTCCATCTTCTCGAGCTCGTCCTTCAGGGTCCGGTAGCGTTGCGCGAGGAGCTCGAAGGTCCGCCGCCGCTCCACCACCAGCCGCTCCATCTGCTCCATGGCCTTGGTGGCCACCGATTGGGTCACCGTCGAGTTGTTGGAGAAAAGACCGCGGTTGACTCCAGCGAACTTGTTGTCGATCTCCGAAGCCAGGGTGTCGGCGTCGTCCCCGGACAGCCATTCGTCGGGACGCGCCAGGGTAATGGTGCCGGCACGCGCGCCGTACCAGAGAAGCTCCTTGGTGACGCCGTCCAGCTTTACCGGCAGGAGGTTCGTCCGCGGCCGGCACAGGTAGAACAGCGACGACTGCATGGCGGCAGGGTCGTAGACGTAGCTCTCGTAGGCGTCGTCGAACAGCACGACCAGACGCTTGTCGGTGCCCTCCGCGAGTCGGTCCAGCGCGTCCACCAGCCGGCGTCCGGCCGCGACGGACGGGCAGAAGCCGGTGGGGTTGTTGGGGAAGTTGAGCAGCACCACCGCGTTGTCCTGTTCGAGCCACACCCTTTGGATGACCGTGACGAGCCCGGCGACGTTCAGGTCGCCGCCGTCGTACAGCGGGAAGTCGGCGATGCGGATGCCGAGGTTCTTTTCCAGGATGTGGTCGTAGTTCTCCCAGCGCCGGTCAGCCGTGATGAGGGAGCGGCCCGGGTCCACGAACATCCGCGCGGCGATGCTGATGGCGGCGGTGATGCCGGGGGTGAGGATCGGCGGATGCAGTTGCCGCTCGAGCCGCTCGTACTCATCGCCCGCGCGGGCCAGGACCCACTTCTTCCATGCCGAGCGGAACGCCGGCGTGCCGGTTTCCGGCGTGTACGGAAAGATCTCCTCGGTGTCCAGCCCGTTGAAGAAGGAGTGGATCAGAGGCGTGCAAAGCGTGATCTCGCGCTCCCCGCCCTCGGGGTACACGGCGCTTTCCGGCCCCCGGGCGGAGCCGATAGTGGCGTTGATCCGGGCCTTGGCCTTGGCCTTGGCGGTCCAGTAAAGGATCCCCTGCGGGTTGTGGATGTTTTTCCCGTAGTCGGAGAAGAACGCCATGGCGCCGGTACGGGTCAGTGCGGGAAAGTCCATCGGGTTCTCGATTCTTCTCGACGGGCCGGCCGGTCCCGCCTAGGCGAAGGCCTGGTCCAGCCGCGCCATGTCCTCGTCGGAAAGGCGCCAGTCCGACGCGCCGCAGTTCTCGGTGGTCCGGGAGACCTTGTCGGATTTGGGGATGGCGATGACGCCTTCGTGGGAAGTGCACCAGTTGAGCGCCACCTGAGCGGCGGTCTTGCCGTTCGCTTCGGCGATCTCGTGCAGCACCCTTGTCTCCCGCGCCGGGAACAGCCCGGGCTTGCCGGCAAGCCTGCCGCTGTCCAGCGGCGTGTAGGCGATGATCGTGACGTCGTGGCGCTGGCAATAGGGCAACAGCGTCCGCTCGATCTCGCGCCGCCGGAGGTTGTACAGCACCTGATTCGACACGATGGGATGGTGGCTCAGGGCGGCTTGTGTTTCCACCAGTTCGTCGGTGGAGAAGTTGCTGACGCCGATGTAGCGGATCCGGCCCGTATCCACCAGGGTTTCCATCGCCTGCATGGTTTCCTTGATGGGAGTGTTCCGGCTCGGCCAGTGGACCTGGTAGAGGTCGATGGTGTCGATGTCGAGCCGCCGCAGGCTGGCGTCCGCGGCTCGAAGCACCTGGTCGTAACCCAGGTGGTCACCGGACACCTTGCTGGCGACGAACACCTGCTCGCGGATGCCGCGCACGGCCTCGCCGACGATGTCCTCGGTCCGGTACATCTCGGCGGTGTCGATCAGGTTCGCGCCCAGTTCGATGCCGTGCCGGAGGGGCTCGACCCCGCCCCGGTACTGCCACACGCCCAGGCCGATCTCGGGTACCTGGAGTTGAGTGCCGCCGAGTGGTTTCGTCTTCATCGGGCGCCTGTCATGGAGTCCCGGCGAGGCCGGTGTGCCGGTTGGGTGGCCGCGCTCGTAGAACGTGCCGGGCGCGGCGGACGAATCGGAGACGGGCTTGGGTGCGACGTCACGACTAGGACGCGGTGCTGGCCGCGCTGTCAGCGGACGATGACTTCTCGGACTTCTTGCTCTCCGTGGACTTGCCGGAGTCAGGGGAATCCTTGCCGCCGTTGGACTCCGCCTTGTCTCCGTTGGAACCCTTGCCCCGTCCGTAATCGGTGATGTACCAGCCGGTCCCCTTGAGTTGAAAGGAGGTGTTCGAGATGAGCTTCTGAACCTTGCTACGACAAGACGGACACTTCTTCAGGGCGTCTTCGGTGATCCTCTGAGTCACCTCGAACACGCCGCATTTCGAACACTGGTACTCGTAGATGGGCATAGGCTGGCCTCGCGCGGGTAGGTTATCGGAAACATAAACACTGCTCCCGCGGTTGTCAAATACGTCCTCCCGGCCCCGGAAGGGCAGCCGGCGGAGCCGTTCCGGGGCATCCGCAGGCGTTCCCCAGGGTTGACTTGACCTGCGGCCGGACACGGGCTTATGTTACCAGCCATCTGACAGCCGGACCGACGCCAGACAAGGAGGAAAGAATGGATTTCGAGCTTCCCGAAGAGGTCAAGATCATCAAGAACACCATGCGCGACTTCGTGGACCGGGAACTGATCCCGCTGGAGCGGGAGTTTCGCCCCGAGGGCGAGGAGATGCCCGAGGAGCTCTACAAGCCGCTTCAGGAAAAGGCCAAGGCCCTGGGGTTCTGGATGCTCGACATCCCCGAGGAGTACGGCGGCGCCGGTCTCGACCTGTTGACGCGCTGCGTGATCCAGGAGGAGGTCTCCCGCACGATCTCCATCCCCTTCCGCAACAACCCGGTCTTCGGCCCGGAGGCGCGCGGCATTCTTTTCGAGCTCAACGACGAGCAGAAGGAACGCTACCTCTACCCCGTGATCCGTGGTGAGAAGGTCGCCTGCTTCGCGCAGACCGAGCCCGACGCCGGCGGCGACCCCGCGGGCATGAAGACCCGCGCGGTGCTGGACGGCGACCACTGGGTGTTGAACGGCACCAAGCGCTTCATCAGCAACGCGGGCTTCTCCGACTTTGCCCAGGTCATGGCGGTGACCGATCCCGAGAAGCGCGCGCGGGGCGGCATCACCTGTTTCCTGGTGGACATGGACACGCCGGGCGTGACCATCGAGCGCCGCTGGCCCACCATGATGGGCGACGCGCCGTTCCAGATCCTCTTCGAGGACGCCCGCATACCCGTGGGCAACGTCGCCGGCGAGGTAGGGCAGGGCTTCCGGCTTGCCCAGGGCTGGCTCCAGGAGGGGCGCATCAAGGGCCACGGGGCGCGCTGCGTCGGCATCGCCGAGCGCGCCCTTGACATGATGATGGACTACTCGCAGATCCGCACCACCTTCGGGCAGCCGCTGGCGGAACGGCAGGCGGTCCAGTTCATGATCGCCGACTCGGTCATGGAACTGCACATGGCGCGCAACCTGGTCTACGAATGCGCCTGGCGCCACGACCGCGGCGAGGACATCCGCAACATGGGCTACATGGTCAAGTGCGTGTGCACGGAGATGGCCAGCCGGGTGGTGGACCGCTCCATCCAGGTCCACGGTGGCATCGGCCTTACCAAGGAGCTGCCGCTGGAGTGGTGGTACCGGCAGTTGCGCAGCATCCGCATCACCGAGGGCGCCACCGAAGTGCTGCGTTGGCGCATGGCCCAGAACCTCTTGCGCGCCCGCGCCAAGGGTCAATGAGCGGAGAGTCTCTGCTTCCCTCGGGCTTCCGGGTGCTGGACCTCGGCACCGCCATGGGGGCCTTCTGCGGCAAGGTGCTGGCGGACCTCGGCATGGACGTGGTCAAGGTCGAGCCGCCGTCGGGGGACGACCTCCGCACCGAGCCGCCCTTCGCCAGGGGCCACAGCAACCGCGAGGGAAGTCTCCGGTTCGCCTATTTCAACTCCGGCAAGCGCGGCATCACCCTGGATCTCGGGCGTGAGACAGGTCGCAACATCCTTTTGGATCTGGTGGAAGGGGCCGACGTGGTCATCGACAGCCATGACCCCGGCTACCTTGACGACCTGGGAATCGGCTACGGGGAGATGGTGGCGCGCCGGCCCAAACTGGTGCTGGTCTCCATCTCCGCCTTCGGGCAGGACGGCCCTTACCGCGACTACCAGGCGCCGGATCTGGTGGCCAACGCCATGGGCGGGCTGCTGTTCATCAGCGGCGACCCCAGCATGACGCCGTGCGTGCCCCCGGGCGGCCAGTCCTACGTCTACACCTGTCTCTACTCCGCCCTGGGCGCCCTGCTGGCCCTCTGGCAGCGCGAGACCAAGGGCTTGGGGGCGCATATCGACGCATCGGTGCAGGCCAGCATGGCGCTCCACGAGCACGTAGCCTTCACCTGGTCGTCCGAGGGCCGGCTCATGAAACGCGCCGGAAGCCAGCACCAGCACGTGGCCCCCGCCAACCTGTTCCCGTGCAAAGACGGCTGGATCTCGTTCTTCGCCACCCAGCGGCACTGGCCCATCTTCCTCGACATGTGGGAGGGGCACCCGACGGAGCTGGACGACCCGGAGCTCCTGGTCAACCTGAACCGGCGCGCGGCCGCGGATTGGCTCAACCCCATGGTGGCGTCGTTCACTTCCCGGTACGGCAAGGAGGAGCTGTCGGTGTTGCTTCAGAAGCACGGCCTGCCGGCGCTGCCGGTGAACTCCCCGCGGGACTTCATGGAAGACCCGCACATCGTGGAGCGGGGCTTTTTCGGCACGGTAGAGCATCCTGTGCTGGGCGCCTTCGCCCAGCCGGGGGTGCCGTTCCTGCTGGACGGCGAGCGCCGAGGGCCACGGCCCGCGCCCATGCTGGGCCAGCACAACGCGGAGGTTCTCGGCGGCGAACTCGGGCTGAGCGAGGGGGACATGGGAGTGCTGGCCGCGGAGGGAGTCATCTGATGCCCAGTTCCAACCGGATTCTCGAAGGCGTCCGGATCATCGCGTTCACCACCGGATACGCCGGACCCTATGCGGGCCGGCTGCTGGCGCAGTACGGCGCCGAGGTCATCAAGGTCGAGTCGTATCCCGGCGGGCTCGACACCTTCCGGCACTATGGCGCGGAGGGCGACATCAACGCCGCGCCGCGCTTCATCGAGTGCAACCTGGCCATACGGTCCATGACCGTCAACATCAAGCACGACGACGGCAAGCGGATCATCAAGGAGCTGGCGGCCAAGTCCAACGCGGTGCTGGTGAACTTCCGGCCCCAGGTGTTGGGCCGCCTCGGGCTCGGCGACGACGAGCTGAGGAAGGTCAACCCCTCCATCATCATCCTCAAGCTGCCGGGGCTCGGCGAGACCGGACCCAAGAACTGGTACGGCACCTGGGGGTTCAATCTCAATTCCTTCAGCGGCATGACGTACCTCTGGAACCATCCCGGACAGGACCGCCCCATCGGCAGCCAGGGCGTCTATCCCGACCATCTCGGCTTCATCTCCGCGCCCACCATCATGATGGCCGCGCTGCTGCGCCAGCGGCTCACCGGCAAGGGCTGCTCCATCGACGTGTCCCAGGGCGAGGTGACCGCCTATACCCTGGGCACCAGCTACCTGGAGTCCAGCATCAACGGCGTCGATCCCCAGCCCCAGGGGAACCGGAGCCTCACCGCAGCTCCCCACGGCTGTTATCGCTGCCAGGGTGACGAGCGCTGGTGCGTGGTGTCGGTCAACAGTGAT
>JAJDTQ010000035.1 GCA_022827045.1 Candidatus Binatia bacterium | reverse complement strand
CCTGGAGGGCTTCGCCATGCTGGTGCTGACCCTCCCCATCGTGCACCCCATCATCCTCACCCTGGGCTACGACCCCATCTGGTTCGGCGTGGTCATGGTCATCGTGCTGGAGATGGGCCTCATCAGCCCGCCGGTGGGCGTAAACGTCTTCGTGGTCAAGGGCATCGCCGAGGACGTCCCCATGAGCCGGATCTTCGCCGGCATCTTCCCTTTCTGGATCGCCATGGCCGTCTGCCTGGCCATCCTGGTGGCGTTCCCCGAGATCGCGCTGTTCCTGCCGAATACGATGATCCGGTGAAGGGGGTATTCTCCGTCATTCCGGCCCAACCTTCTCGTCATCCCGGGCTTGACCCGGGATCCAGAAGCGGGATGTCCGGCTAATGCGCCCGACCCCGCAACCTACCTCACAATCCCCTCCGGCGGCACCGCGCCCTCATCCCCCTGTGAAGCGAGATGCGCCGCCACGGCGGCGTCGGGTGTCGTCGCCGCGATGGTTGCTACCTCTTCGAATCCGGAAGCACGTAGCCGTTTGACGCGTAGTTCATTTCCTTTCGCGCCCATTGCAATGGAAATGATCAGGTTGCCGACCAGCCAGACCTCCGGGGCCGGGATCGAGCTCAAGGCCATCACGAGCAACAGAACAAGCCAGCCGATCAGGAAAAGCCGCTTTACGAACGCCCAAATCCAGGTGAAGAGGAACGCGGGCCAGCTCCAACCGTTCTTGACGGCTTCATAGCCCAGGTCAGGGTGTTGGAAAATGGAAAACTGCGTCATTCGGCATGCTCCTTTTCCAATGGTGCGGCGAACGCGGCTGGCCGGAGCGAGCTACCTCACGAGGCCTTCCGGCGGGAGCGGGTTCTCACCCCCTTGTGAAGCGAGATGCACCGTCAGCGCGTGGTCGGGTGTCCTTGCCTCCACGGTTGCCACGTGTTCGTATCCGGAGTCGCTCAGTCGTTTGCACCGTAGTTGATTGCCTTTCACGCCCATCACGATCGAAATGATCAGCTCGCCCACCAGCCAGGCCTCCGGGATCGAGCTCGCGAGGATCCCGAACAGGAATACGATCACGCCGATCAGCCAGAGTCTTTTCACGAACGCCCAGATCCAGGTGAAGAAGAACGCGGGCCAGCTCCAGCCGTTCTTGACGGCCTCATAGCCCGACGTGGGGTGCTGGAACACCGCATACTGCTTCATTCGGGTACCTCCGTGTTGAGGCTTGACAATGTTCCGGCCAAGCCACCTTGCTCCTTCACACGTTGAACCTTATGTGCATGACGTCGCCGTCCTGGACCCGGTACTCCTTGCCTTCGAGGCGGAGCTTGCCGGCGGAGCGGCAGCCGGATTCGCCTTGGTGCTCGATGTAGTCGTCGTAGGAGATGACCTCGGCGCGGATGAAGCCGCGCTCGATGTCGGAGTGGATCTTGCCGGCGGCGCTGACCGCGGCGGTGTCGCGGGTGATGGTCCAGGCACGCACTTCCACGGGTCCGGCGGTGAAGAAGCTCATGAGACGCAGGTGGTCGTAGGCGTGGCGGATGAAGCGGTCCCGGGCCGTCTCGGAGAGCCCGAGCTCCGCCAGGAACCCGGCGCGCTCCCCGGCGTCGAGCTGGGCGATCTCCATTTCGAGCTTGCCGCACACCGGCACCACGGTGAGGTCTTCGGCTCGGGCGTATCCCACGACATCGTCGGGCAGAGGCTGCTGCAGGGCCGTCTCGTCGGAGTTGTAGACCACCAGCAGCGGCTTGACGCTCAGGAAGGCGAAGCCCGACAGCAGGGTCCGTTCTTCCGGCAGGAACTCCAGGCTCCGTAGCGGGAGTTCCTCTTCCAGCGTGCCCTGGCAGCGGGTCAGAAGATCCTTCTCCATCTCCCGCTCGCGGGCCTTCATGGCTTCCTTGCGGATCCGCTCCAGGCGTTTCTCGATGACCGCGAGGTCGGCGAGTATCAGCTCGGCCTGGAAGGCGTTGAGATCCCGCACCGGCGCGGGCGGCTCGTCGGCCAGCGGGTCGTCGAAGGCCCGGACCACCTGGACCATGGCGTCCACCTCGCGCAGTTGCACCAGGGACTGGTTTTCCAGCGCCGCCTTCCGCTCCTGCGACGGCGGGAAGTCCAGGAAGGTGACCTCCGCGTACTTCTTCTGCTTGGGATGGACGATCTCGCTCAGCGCGTCCACGCGCGGGTCAGGAACCTTGACCACCGCCATGGCCGCCTCGTGACGGGCCTCGAAGCCGCCCACCGCGGCGCTGAGGCCGGTGAGGGCGTTGTACAAGGTAGTCTTGCCTGCGCGAGAGAATCCGGTGAGTCCGACTTTCATGGACTCCAATTTAACACCGGGCCGGATTATTCATAGTGAGAAGCCCTGCGCTCATTCGGTTCGAACGGGGCGGTCTTCGTGGAGGGCCTCATTCCGGCAAGGGACGGAGTGTTGCGTTGAGGTCCGCCGCCGGAAGTGCTCTGATGCCGGGCGCCATCCGGTAGCTCTGGGTGCCGGCGTGCACGACGTCCAGCCGCTCCAGGCGTAATGTCTCGTAGGCCGCGCGCATGGACGCCGTCATGCGGGGGGCTTCGGCGCGTTTCACTTCGAAGCCGTAACGCCGGTTGCCGGCGAGTATCAGCAGATCCAGTTCCGCTCCCGCGTGGGTCGACCAGTGGTAGCACTGCTCGGGACGGACGCCCAGCAGGTGAATGACCTGTCGGACCACGAATCCCTCCCACGACGGTCCGACAACAGGGTGGGAGACCACGTCCTCGCGCGTCGTCAGGCCCAGCAGCGCGTGAAGCAGGCCGGAGTCGTTGATGAAGACCTTGGGCGAGCGCACCTGCCGCTTGGCGATGTTTTCGTGCCAGGGTTGCAACTGCCGGACCATGAACACCGAGGTGAGGAGGTCCAGGTAGCGTCGGACCGTGGTATGGGAAACGCCGAAGGCGCGGCCCAGCTCCGCGCCGTTCCACAACCGGCCGTGCCAGTGCGCCAGCATCGTCCAGAAGCGGTACAGCGTAGTCGACGGAACCAGGCTGCCGAGTTCCGGCACGTCCCGGGCCAGGAAAGTCTGGATGAAGCCGTCACGCCAACGGCGGCTCGCGGGAGCGGAGGACGCAAGATACGAACGCGGGAATCCGCCGCGCAGCCACAGTCGTTCCAGGTCGTCCGCCTCGTCGAGTCCGAATCCGTCCAACTCGTGGAAGGCCACCCGCCCGGCGAGAGTCTCGGAGGTCTGGCGGAGCAGTGCGGGCGAGGCGCTCCCCAGCACGAGGAAACGCGTCGGGGTTCCAGGCCGGTCCGCCAGCACGCGCAGGAGAGGAAACACTTCCGGCAGCCGCTGGATTTCGTCGAGGACCACGAGGCCCTGCAGAGGCCGCAGTTCAAGGCCGGGGTCGGCCAGACGAGCGAGATCGACGGGGTTCTCCAGGTCAAACCACGTCGATGGGCCGGTTCGGGACTTGAAGATTTGTCGGGCGAGCGTGGACTTGCCGACTTGGCGGGCGCCCAGCAGCGCGACCACAGGAAACTCGTTCAGCAGCAGCTCGACACGCTGAAGGTGACGCTCCCGTACAACTTCCATTGACATTGACTTGAAATATGAGCGATGGACGCACAGATTTCAAGGAGATGGTGCCGTCGTTAGCTCCGCCGGCTCCGGGCTCGGCGATTGTTTCGCTCGTAGCCCTCATCACGTGCGAGACCCGCTCCGCTCGCCGCCGCCACCGCCAGCTCGTCGCATCGCTCGTTCTCCGGGTCGCCCGAGTGGCCCTTGATCCAGCGGTACTCGACCTGGTGGCGTTCCGACAGCTCCAGCATCTCGGCCCAGAGATCGGGGTTGAGGGCCGGGGTCTTGTCCGGTTTCTTCCATCCCTTGGCGCGCCAGCGCTCCGCCCACCCCTTGGACATGGCGTCCACCACGTAGCGGGAATCGCTGTAGAGACTGACCCGACAGGGTTCCTTCAGGGACCGGAGCCCGGCCAGCACGGCCATGATCTCCATGCGGTTGTTGGTGGTCCAGCGGTACCCGCCGCTCAGCTCCCTGCGGTTGCCATCGTAAAGCAGGACGGTACCGTAGCCGCCCGGTCCGGGGTTCCCGATGCAGGCTCCGTCGGTGTAGATGGTCACGTGCTTCATGGTTGCTTGCTCAAGAAGTATAGAAGGTGGCCCCTTGGCGCCGCAAATGCCCGTAAACGCTTGACACGGAACCGTATGTCTTTTTTAATCCGACACACGCCCAACGCTGGTGTTCTGCGCCGCAAGCCCCCTTCGTGACCCACGGCACCGGCCCCAAGGAGACAACCCATGCAAACCGGTTCTTACATCAACGGCGAGTGGTATCAGCCGAACTCCGAGAGACAGATCCGCAACGTCAATCCCGCGGACACCCGCGACGTCATCGCCGAGTTTCCCATGGCCACGGCCGAGGACACGGAACGGGCCATCGACGCGGCCGCGGAGGCGTTCCAGGGATGGCGCAAGACCCCGGGTCCCGAGCGCGGGCGGGTGATCTGGCGCGCCGCGGACATCGCGCGCCGGCGCGTGGACGAGATCGCGGAGGTGATGACCCGCGAGGAAGGGAAGATCTTCAAGGAGGCGCGGGGGGAGGTGCTCAAGGGGATCTCGCTGCTGGAGTACAACGCCGGCGCCGGTTACCGGCTGGGCGGCAAGACCCTGCCGTCCGAGGCACGGGACACCTTCACCTACACCATCCGCCAGCCCATGGGCGTGGTGGGGCTCATCGCGCCGTGGAACTTCCCCTGGGCGATCCCGGTGTGGAAGTCGGCGCCGGCGCTGGTGGCGGGCAATGCGGTGCTGCTCAAGCCGGCGTCCCTGACTCCGGCCACCGCCGGACTCCTGGCCGAGGTCTACGAGGAGGCCGGCATTCCCAAGGGCGTCTTCAACGTGGTGGTGGGCTCCGGCGGCGACGTGGGCGAGACCATCGTCAACTCCCGGCGCATCCCGGTGGTGTCGTTCACCGGCTCCAACGAGATCGGCAGCGACCTCTACGTCAAGGCCGCTTCCCGCGGCGCCAAGGTGACCTGCGAGATGGGCGGCAAGAACGCGGTCATCGTCATGCCGGACTGCGACCTCGACAAGGCCGCGGTGGCCATCCGCGACGGCGCCTTCGGTTCCACCGGCCAGCGCTGCACCGCCACCTCCCGGGTCATCGCCATCGGCGATACCCGGAGCGAGTTGGTGGCGCGGCTGGAGGACCACGCCAGGAAGATCCGCGTGGGCTCGGGCCTGGACGCGGACGTGGACATGGGGCCGGCGGTGGACGAGGGCCAGTGGAAGACCGACCTGGAGTACATCGAGATCGGCAAGCAGGAAGGCGCCCGGCTGGTGACGGGCGGCAACGCCCCCGAGGGGCTGGAGCACGGCTACTACGTCGAGCCCACGGTGTTCGACGACGTCACCCCGGACATGCGCATCTTCCGCGAGGAGATCTTCGGTCCGGTGCTGTCGGTGGCGGCGGCCTCGGACCTCGACGAAGCCATCCGGTTCGCCAACTCGGTGGACTTCGGCCTGACCACTTCCATCTTCACCCAGGACGTGGACCAGGTCATGCGCTTCGTGGAGGAGGTGGAAGTGGGCATGGTGCACGTGAACGAGCCCACCATCGGCGGCGAGGCCCAGCTTCCCTTCGGCGGCATCAAGGCCACCGGCGTGGGCGAGCGCGAGATGTCCGAGGAGGGCCTCAACTTCTTCACCGAGCTCAAGACCGTCTTCATCAACTACTCCGGCCAATCCGGCCGGCTGATGATCCGCTGACGCGCGACCGCCGAGCGCGCATCGAGTCCGGACAGTGGAGGCTGATCATGGAATGTGAACACGATATCATCGACGCCGACGGTCACGTGGTGGACCAGGACAAGGACCTGCGCAACTATCTGCCCGCTCCGTGGAACGAGAAGGACTGGACCCGGGAGTATTACCTGTTTCCCCTCACCGACGGTTGGATGCGCGGCATGTCGTCGCGCCACAAGGCCGAGGTGCCGGACGCGGCCAATTGGCTGAGCTTCCTCGACGAGTCGAAGATCGAGCAGACCGTCCTCTATCCCAGCAACGCGCTGTTCCACGGCCAGATCCGCAACAAGGGCTGGGCGGTGGCCGTGGCCCAGGCCTACAACGACTGGCTGTACGACTGCTTCGGCCGCCAGTCGGACCGGCTCAAGGGGGTGGCGCTGTTGCCGGTGCAGGACGTCGACGCGGCGGTGGCGGAGTTGCGCCGGTGCGTGGAGGAGCTGGGCATGGTGGCGGGCGTGATCCCGTCGGTGATGGCGCCGCTGGTGGGCTTGGGGAACAGCCAGTTCGACCCGATCTACGCGGAGGCTGAGCGGCTCGACTGCGCCTTGGCGGTCCACGGCGGTCCGGTGGCGGGCCTGGGCCTGGACATGTTCGAGAGCCTGGCCGAGGCGCGGCCCCTGGAGCACGCCCTGCCGCAGATGGTGCAGATGATGAGCATGATCCACAGCGGCGTGTTCGACCGCTTTCCCAATCTGCGGGTGGCCTACCTGGAGTGCGGCACCGGCTGGGTGCCGTTCATGATGGACGCGCTGGACGAGAACTGGGAGCGGCGCGGCCGTGCCCTGGCGGTGAAGCAGCGCCCCAGCGACATCATCCGCGGCGGCAACATCTTCTTCACCTGCGAGGTGGACGAGAAGGCGCTGCCCTACGTGCTGGAGCGGCTCGGTGGGGACCAGGTGCTGTGGGCCTCGGACTACCCCCACGAGCGAGCACGCGCGGACTTCTTCCACGATCTGCCGGACTTCTTCGCGCGCGAGGACGTCAGCCCGGATCTGCGCAAGAAGATCCTGTGCGACAACCCCAAGCGCTACTACGGACTCTAAGGCGCCGGCGGCCGAGGACGCGAGGCCGGAGACACCGACCTTCCGCGGCGTCCGGCGTACATCGGACCCATGACGAAAGCTCAAGAAACTGTTGACCTGGAACGCGCGGCTGCAATGAGCCGCGCCGACCGTGACCATCTCGTCCACGGCTTCGTGCCGTTGTCGAAGCACCAGAAGGACGGAGTGCCGGTGTTCGTCCGGGCGGAGGGGGTCTACTTCTGGGACTCGCTGGGCAAGCGCTACATCGACGGCCTCGCCACGCTGTGGAACGTCCACGTCGGCCACGGCCGCAAGGAGATCAGCCGTGCGGTGGCGGACCAGATGGACCGTCTGGCCTACGCGCCCACGCTCATCGGGCCCACGTCCGAGCCCACAGTCCGGCTTGCGTCCCGGCTTACGGAGATGGCGCCGGAGGGGTTGACCCGCGTGGTGTTCACGTCGGGTGGTTCGGAGACCAACGAGAGCATGATCCGCCTGGTGCGGTCCTACTGGAAGGCCAAGGGCCAGCTCCAAAGGACGCAGTTCGTCACCCTGAACCAGGGCTACCACGGCTCCTCCAGCGGCGCCGCCATGCTGACGGGGATCCCGCTGTTCAACGAACAGATGGCGCCCGGCCTCCCGGACGTGCACCACATGGCACGGCCCCATTGCTACCGTTGCGAGTTGGGGAAGACCTGGCCGGACTGTAAGCTCGCCTGCGCCGACGAGCTGGAGCGGCTGGTGGAGCGGGAGGGCCCGGACGCCATCGCCGCCTTCGTGGCCGAGCCCGTGCAGGGTGTGGGCGGGGTCATCGTGCCGCCCGAAGGCTGGCTCGCCAGGATCCGGGAGATCTGCGACCGGCACGGTATCCTGATGGTCTGCGACGAGGTGATCACCGGTTTCGGGCGCACCGGCAGCCTGTTCGCCTGCGCCGGCGAGGGCGTTACGCCGGATGTGCTGGTGACCGCCAAGGGCATCACCAGCGGCTACCTGCCAATGGGCGCCATGCTGTTCCGGGAAGAGATCTTCCAGACGCTGCTGGCCAAGGCCGACGACGCCTTCTACCACGGCTACACCTACACCGGGCATCCGGTGGTGTGCGCCGCGGCGCTGGCCAACCTGGACATCCTGGAGCGGGAGAGGCTGGTAGAGCGCGCGGCGGAGGTGGGCGCCTACATGCAGGAGCGGCTGGCGACGCTGTCGGACCTGCCCATGGTGGGCCAGTTACGCGGCCGGGGGCTCATCGCCGCGGTGGAGCTGGTGAAGGACAAGGAGACCCGCGAGTCCTTCGCGGTGGAGCAGCAGGTGCCCCGGCAGGTGTACGACGAGTGTCTCGCCAACGGCCTGTTGCTGCGGGTATGCGGCACCCACGCGCTGGCGGTGTGTCCGCCGCTGGTGATCACGAAAGAGCAGATCGACGACATCGTCACAATCTTGCGGAACGCCATCACCACGGTCGCGAAAGCCGTGGTGTCGTAAACTGTCTCACAAAAGAGTCGGCGAACATGCAGGCGTGGGGGTGACCGGCGGTCGGACTCCATCGCCGTCGGAGATTGCAACCATGTAGGGGCGACCGGCGGTCGCCCTCTGTGGCCCGAGCAGCCCGCGGGTCAAAGCCGGAAACGATTTGAGGAGGTATCCGCCGATGGTTGAATGTCCGGTTTGCGGAGCGGTATTCGGACTGGAGGACGACGCGGTGGAGGGCGAGTTGATCACCTGCGTCGAGTGCGGCACCGAGCTGGAGGTCACGAGCCTCGATCCTCCGGCGGTAGAAGAGGCGCCCTCGGAAGAGGAAGATTGGGGGGAATGAGCTTGAAGATCGGCCTGCTGCATTCATTGATCCGGCCCGAGGAGAAGCTTCTCATCAAGGAGTTCCGGAAGCATCCCGGCGTGGCGCTCGAGATGATCGACGACCGGCGGCTCGCGTTCAACCTCGGCAAGGATGAATTCGACCTGGACGTGCTGCTGGAGCGGTGCATCAACCACTCCCGGGCGTTGCACGGCCTGCGACTGTTCGAGAGCGCCGGCGTGCGTTGCGTCAACTCCTCTGCCGTGGCCACCGTGTGCGGCGACAAGATCCTCACCTCGGTTCACCTGCAGGAGCACGGCGTGCCCCAGCCCGAGGTGCGCATTGCCTTCACCGAGGAGTCCACCCTGGAGGCTATCGAGGAGATGGGCTACCCCGTGGTGCTCAAGCCCGCGGTAGGCTCCTGGGGCCGGCTGCTGGCAAAGGTCAACGACCGGGACGCGGCGGAGACCATCCTCGAGCACAAGTCGATCCTGGGCAGCTACCACCACTCCATCTTCTACATCCAGGAGTACATCGAGAAGAGCGAGCGTGACATCCGGAGCTTCGTCATCGGCGACGAGTGCATCGCCGCAATATACCGCTACAGTGACCACTGGATCACCAACACGGCGCGGGGCGGGCGCGCCGAGAACTGTCCGGTGACGGACGAGCTGGGAGATCTGTCGGTTCGCGCATGTCGGGCGGTGGGAGGCGGCATCGTCGCCGTGGATCTCTTCGAGACCCCCGGGGGTCTTCTGGTCAACGAGGTGAACTACACGATGGAGTTTCGCAATAGCATCGACACCACCGGGGTGAACATTCCCGGCCTCGTCGTCGAGCACGTGCTGAAGGTGGCGGGCTCCGCCCCCTCTCCCCTTGGGAGAGGGTTGGGGTGAGGGTGCCCGGCGCGCCCTCACCCGGCCTTCGGCCACCCTCTCCCAGAGGGAGAGGGGCTTGATGCCCGCAGACCATACTGGTGGACTCGGCTGTGCTTGGATCGTAGAGACGGATTGCAAGGCAATGATGCGCGGGAAAGGACGGCTGGAGCCGTGGCGGAGAAGCTGAGGGTCTCCATCGTCGGAGCGTCCGGCTACACCGGCGGGGAACTGCTGCGCCTTCTGCTCGGTCACCCGCGGGTGGAGGTGTGCGAGGTCACCTCGGAGCGCTTTGCCGGCAAGTTCGTGTCCAAGGCCCATCCCAACCTGCGCAAGCGGACGCAGCTCCGGTTCCGAATGATGGACGAGCTCAAGCCGTGCGACCTGCTGTTCCTGTGCCTGCCCCACGGCCGGGCCATGGAGCGCATCGAGTCCTTCCGCGGCCTTGCCCCCAGGCTGATCGATCTCAGCGCGGACTTCCGGCTCAACGACGCGGACGAGTACCAGCGCTGGTACGGCAAGCCGCACCAGCGCCCGGAGCTCATGAAGGAGTTCGTCTACGGCGTCCCCGAGCTGCACCGCGAGGAGATTCGGGGCGCGAGCTTCGTCACCGGCGCCGGCTGCAACGCCACCGCCACGATCCTCGGCGTCTACCCGTTCTTCAGGAAAGGCCTGGTGGACCCGGACCGCACGGTGGTGGAGGTCAAGGTGGGCTCCAGCGAGGGCGGCAACGCCGCCAGCGAAGCTTCGCACCACCCCGAGCGGAGCGGCGCGGTGCGCTCCTTCATGCCCACGATGCACCGCCACTGCGCGGAGATCTACCAGGAGTTGGGCTTCGGAGAGGCCATCCGCGTGTACTTCTCCGCCACCTCCATCGAGATGGTGCGCGGCGTGCTGGCCACCTGCCACCTGTTCCTGCGGGAGCCGCTGGAAGAGAAGGACGTGTGGAAGCTCTACCGCGAGGTCTACGGCAACGAGCCCTTCATCCGCATCGTCAAGGAGGCCGACGGCATCTACCGCTACCCCGAGCCCAAGCTGCTGAGCGGCACCAACTACTGCGACATCGGCTTCCAGAAAGAGAAGGGATCGGACCGCTTGGTGGTGCTGAGCGCCCTCGACAACCTCATGAAGGGCGCCGCCGGCCAGGCGGTCCAGGCGTTCAACCTCATGAACGGCTTCGAAGAGACCGAGGGCCTCGAGTTTCCGGGGCTGCACCCGTAGAGATGAAAGGGACGACGTGCAGATCCGTTCGTCCTGAGCGTAGCGAAGCGAAGTCGAAGGACGCCATCTTGCCATAAGTCATGTGCCGCCTGCTTTGCGTCAAGAACCGCGAGCCTTTCGACATCGGCGAACGCCTATCGGAACTCGCCGGCATCGCCCGCAACAGCCCCGAGTACCAGGGGCACGGCTGGGGTTGCGCCTACATCGTCGACGGCGAGTGGCGGGTCTACCACAACATCAAGCCCATCTGGGAGGATGACCTGACACAGTTCGGCGCCACCACGCTGCTGTTGGGCCACGCCCGCAGCGCGTTCCGCGACGAGAACATCGTGGTGGAGAACAACATGCCGTTCTCGGACGAGCGCTACGTGTTCGCCTTCAACGGGGAGTTGCGGGGCGTGCGGATTTCCGCGGAGGGACGGATCGGGGCGGAGAAAGTGTTCAATTTCGTCAAGCGTTTCGACAAGGGCGATATGGCGGCGGCCATGAGAAAGGGGATGGACATCATCGTCCGCAGGACGCGTTACGTCAGGGCCATGAACATGATCATCGCCGATAGCGAGAACGTCTACGTGGGGTCGGTGTACAACGAGGAGCCAGAGTATTTCAGGCTGCGGGCACAAGATGCCGAGGGCGGCTTCGTGGTGAGCTCCGAGACCGTGTCGGAGAACGGGTCGTGGCGAGTCATCCCCAACGACACGGTGGAGCACCTGCGATGATCCTGGTGAAGATCGGCGGCGGCAGCGACATCAACCTGCCCGGCATCGCCGGGGATCTGGCGGCGGTGTCCGATCCTTTCATCGTGGTGCACGGCGCCAACGCGGTGCGGGACGCGATTGCGGCCAAGCTCGGCAACCCTACCCAGGTGGTGACCTCGGTGTCCGGGTACACGAGCGTGCTGTCGGACAAGGCGGCGCTCGACGCCATCCTGATGGGCTACGCCGGGGTGCAGAACAAGCGCATCGTCGAGCTGCTGCAGCAGAACGGCGTCAACGCCGTGGGCCTCTCCGGCATCGACGGCCGGGCCATCCAGGGCCAGCGCAACAAGGGCATCCGGGTGCGGAAGAACGGCAAGACGCTGATCGTCCGGGACTTCTCGGGCAAGCCCAGGAGCGCCAACAAGGAGCTGTTCCAGTTGCTGCTCGACGGCGGCTACGCGCCGGTGCTGTCGATCCCCATCATCGACGAGCGCCACACCGCCATCAACTCGGAGAACGACGACATCATCAACGTGCTCCAGGCGGCCTTCCACGCGGAGGTGGTGCTGCAGCTTATCGAGGCTCCGGGCTTTCTCGCCGACAAGGACGACGAGAGCACCGTGGTGCCCGCCATCCGCGCCGCCGAGCTGGAGCAGCGGGAAGCCCAGGTGGAGGGGCGCATGAAGCGCAAGATGCTGGCTCTCCGGAAGCTCTTCGAGGAAGGCGCGGAAAAGGTCATCATGAGCGACGGGCGCACGGAGCATCCGGTCCGTGACGCCCTGGCGGGGAAAGGAACGGTGATCCAATGAGCGACTTCAAGGAGCTGCAGCAGCAGTACGAGTTCGACGTCTATCCCAAGCGTGACATCGTCCTCGTGCGCGGCGAGGGCGCCAAGGTGTGGGACGACACCGGCCGGGAGTACATCGACTGCGTGGCCGGTCACGGCGTCGCCAACCTGGGCCATTGCCACCCCAAGGTGGTGGAGGCCGTCGCCGAGCAGGCCCAACGGCTCGTGAGCTGCTCCGGGGTCTTCTACAACGACGTCAAGGCCCGCCTGCTGGAGCGGCTGGCCGGAATCACTCCCGGCAACCTCAACCGCGCCTTCCTGTGCAACTCGGGTACCGAGACCATCGAGGCAGCCATCAAGTTCGCCCGCTTCGCCACCGGCAAGCAGGAGTTCGTGTGCGCCATGCGCGGCTTCCACGGCCGCACCATGGGTGCGTTGAGCGCCACTTTTACCAAGGAGTACCGCGAGCCTTTCGTGCCCATCGTCGAAGGTTTCCAGTTCACCCCCTTCAACAACTTCGCCAAGTTCGAGGAGAAGGTGAACGACAACACCGCCGCCGTCATGCTGGAGATCGTACAGGGAGAGGGTGGCGTGAACCTCGGCAAGGCTGAGTTCTTCGAGCAGGTGAGTGGGCTGTGCCGTGACAGGGGCGTCCTCCTCATCATCGACGAGGTCCAGACCGGCTTCTGCCGCACCGGCAAGATGTTCGCCTGCGAGCACTTCGGCGTCGAGCCCGACATCCTGTGCCTGGCCAAGGCCATGGCAGGCGGCCTCCCCATGGGTGCGGTGGTCTGCTCCGACAAGCTGGAAGTGCCGGTGGGCCGCCACGGCAGCACCTTCGGCGGCAACCCCCTGGCCTGTGCCGCTTCGCTGGCGGCCATCGACGCCATGGAGGAGGAAGGGCTGGCCGAGGCGGCCGCGGAGAAGGGCGCCTACCTGCTGGAGCGCCTCAAGGCCGTGGACCTGCCCAAGGTTCGGGAGATCCGCCAGCTCGGACTGATGATCGGGATCGAGCTCAAGGAAAAGTCCCAGCCCCACCTCGTGAATCTCATGGAGAAGGGCGTGCTGGCGCTCCCCGCGGGCGCCACGGTCGTCCGCCTGCTGCCGCCCCTGGTCATCACTCACGCCGAGCTGGACACGGTGGCGGAGCGGCTTATTGAGGTCCTGTCGGACGAAGGACGATAGGTCGAACACTTACAGAACTTGTCCTGGGATTGATCCCGGTGTTAATTTTAATTAACATGCTCAAGTGGAGTATGGCACGCGCTCTTTCGAACTGGCTAGTGGTCAGGTCCCGTTTGAAGAATGGCTTGACGGACTCCGCGATCCCGTTGCGAAGGCTCGAATCCTCGCCGCGATCAGCAAGATGTCGGTAGGTAATTTTGGCGGCGCAAGGTCCATAAGGGGAGCACCGGCATTGTTTGAGTATCGCATCGACGCCGGTCCGGGTTACCGGATATATTACCGCGTCAGCGGTCGGACGGTGGTCTTGCTGTGGGGCGGCACGAAGCGCACCCAAACGCGAGACATTGACCGAGCGCGGACGTTCGCAAGGCTCTTGGACAGGGAGAAGACATGATGGCAGGGGCAACGACCAGACAGTTTGATGTTGCCGACCACCTGGAAAACCCCGAGGAGGTCGCCGCATACCTGGACGCCGTTCTGGAAGAAGGGGATGACAAGCTGTTGCTGGTGGCACTCCGCAACGTCGTCAAATCGAGGGGTTTTGCCAAAGTTGCACAAGGGACAGGTCTGCGACGCGAGACCCTGTACCAATCCTTCTCGAAACGCGGCAATCCTCGGCTCTCCACATTGAACAGTGTCCTCGCGCAATTGGGCATGCGACTCAGCGTTACACCGCGGGCGAAAAGCGCCACTCCCACTCGTGCCCAGCGGTCGTCCTAGGCGCAGGCACTTAGACCGCGCCTGTTGACGGGATTTCACCGCGCGGCCCGTTCTCAACTTCCTGGTTCGACTCCCAATCCGCATAGGTGTTTCCATTGGGAAGCTTCCAAAGAGTACGTCCGTTCGCACTCGCTCCGATCACTACCGCAGCCGCAGCCGAAGCAGACGAGAAGCTGTAGGCACCTGTGAATACAAGAAAATCTCCGTCCTTGTGCAGCACACCCTTTTCCTGCAGGATTTGTCGGAGTACCGCCGTGCGCCGTGGCACCGTCTTCGTAGTCTGCACTCGCGCCTTAGAGCCGCCCCTCACGACGAAATCCCCGGACTTCCCCACTTCCATCTCCGCCGCAAATCCCTTGCCGCGGCAGTAAAACCGTGGACTCTCGGCGGTCGGGTTCTGAGGGAGATCGCGAGCCGGCGTCGGTTCCTGTCCCCGCATCTCGCGGAACAGATCCCACCCAAGAGCACCAACCAGCGTTTTTGTCTGTTCAACGAATTCCTCCATCGCTGCCCGGTCCGGCAGCGGCAATTTGCCGGCATCCTCGGAGGGTGTTTTTGCGTTGGGTATGGACCATCGTGGGTTTCCACCGATGCTACGGATCAGGCATGACTCAACGTATCGCGCATGGCTCTTGGTCAGGTTCTCGTCCTTGCTGATCAGGACGACGGTGTCGGTCCAAAAGTCCTTCGAGTCTTGCCCCCTCTCGTTCGAGTTGTGGTAGGAGAGTCGGGTGCTGATGTCTTCGGACTCGCCGATGTAGGCGAGTTCCCTATACGGTTCGTTCTCGTCAGCGCCGACCAGGATATACACGCCCGGCCTTCCGATTTCGGGGAACGCCTCGCGTACCTGCCTGAGCTGGTTACGGCGGAAGGCGACCGCTTGGATAGTAGACATGGAGATTTGTGCGACGCGGATGCCGTTTGGATCGCCATCGAGAAGAAAGATATTGATTGAGCAGGGTTTCATGCGGGAACTATCGGTCATCTCATTCTCCGTACATTTCTTTGCAAACGGTGTGATGTGTTGAGTGTCGCCACCTGCAGCTGCTGAGCGACGTACTAGCTAGCAGATCGGTCGACCAAGTGGTGGCGGTAGCCGTCATCTTTCGAGCGGATACCAGCGAGGCGGCTAAACACAATGGCGGATTTGAACGGCTGCAGCTGATCTTCGGCGTCTCGTCCCGGGTTAAAGCCGCATCACCTCGCGGACCAATCCTTGCCACGTGCGGATTTCTCGGTCCGGGTTTATCAGCGGCGCGACCTCTGCGCAGTGCCGCGCCAGACTCTCGTAGAACCCTGAGTCATTCTCGGCCCGGAGCAGGAGGCGCTTGAGTTCGGCGGTGTCGCCCAGCTCGTAGTAGCCTGGATAGTCGTCGCCCAGGGTGCCCATCAGTCCGGAGATTCTGGACGCCGCCACGGGCACGCCGGAGGCCAGCGCTTCGCACAGGACGTTGGAGCTGCCTTCCATGCGGGAGGTGATGGACGTGAGGTGGCTGTTGGCCAGGAGTTGCCGCGTCTTCCAGTGGGGCAGGTCGCCCAGCCAGCGGTAGCGCGGGTTGCGCTCGGCCTCCCGCGCGGCGCGGCGCAGGAAGTTGTCGCCCAAGGCGGCGCCGATGTGCACCACCTGGATCCGCGACGTGCGCGGAAGGGAACGCACCGCCATGGCCGTCCGGAACGGGTCCTTCTCGGGGCGCATATGGCCCACTACGGTAACCGTGAACTGCCTGTGGCGGTCGCCGGGGCGTCCGGGGCGGGCCGGCGCGGACTGGTAGATGATCCGGGTCTTCTCGTGCAGCGCCGGATCGATCTCGTCCAGACCCTTGCGTTGCAGCACCACCAGGCGGGTGGCCAATCGCAGGGACTCCCGCGAGTCCTCGTCCACGTGGATGTCGCGGTATAGGTCGGTCCCCGTGAGGACCACGATGATCGGCTTGTCGGGGTGCCGATCATGGAACTGCCGGATGGACGGATGGCTGCGGCGGGCGTGGAGCGCGATCAACAGGTCGCAGCGTTCGCGCTCGTAGCGGTCCAGGGCGGCGACCCGGTGTCCCGAGGCGTGCAGGATTCGCGCCCACCGGTTGCCCGAGATGCGGTTGCCCGTGCGCCGGGTGGGTCCGGCCGGGGTTACCAGCGCGATTCTGGCCGCTCCGGTTTTTCCGTTTGCCAACGTGCCTTCCTATCTAGTCCCGCGCGCACGTCCGGAAGCCCGCCAGCACGTCCCGCCGCTCGGGTGTGAAGAAGTTCCGCCAGGTGTTGCGGATCAGGTGGGAGCGGGTGGCCCAGCAGCCTCCGCGCAGCACCTTGCGGTCGCCGAACCAGGGCTCCGAGTATTCCTTGTAGGGGTCCCGGACGAAGCCGGGGTAGGGGTGGAAGGCGTCGGCCGTCCACTCCCAGACATTGCCGATCATCTGCCGGCAGCCGGCGGCGCTGTCGCCCCCCGAAAGCGCGTCCACCGGCAGCCGGCCTCCGGCGGCCCAGTCGAGGTTGCCGCAGGACGGGTCGGGCGGCGCTTCGCCCCAGGGGTAGCCCCGCTTGGCTGCTCCCGGCTCCTCTTTGCCCGCCGGGTCCACGGCCGCGGCCATCTCCCACTCCGCTTCCGTCGCCAGCCGGCGCCCGGCCCAGCGGCAGTACGCCTCGGCCTCGTACCAGTTGACGTGGATCACCGGCAGTTCCGCCTGAAGCGGCCCCCACCGGTCGAAGATACGCTCTTGCCAACGTCCCGGCGCTTCCCGTCGCCAGTAGACGGGGTGCGTGCCGCCCTCGGCCTGACGCCAACTCCAGCCCTCCGCGCTCCACCAACGCGGATTCTCGTAACCCTTGTCGTCCACGAAGGCGGCGAACTCCTGGTTGGTCACCGGGGCGCGGGCGATGCGGAAGGGCGCGACGGTCACCGGGTGGCCCCACTTTTCGTTGTCGAAGACGAAGGGAAGGTCCGGCGTGCCGCCGAGAACGAACTCGCCGCCCGTGACCTCCACGTCGCCGGGGCAGGCGTCGCCGGACACGGCCGTTGGCTCGGCCACGAACGGGGGCGGGGGATAGCCCAGGGTCTGGCGCGACTAGGTCATGGCCTCCGCGTGCATGTCCTCGTGGAAGATGACCAGCTTGTGGAAGTAGGTCTCCTCCGGGCTCAGCCGCTCGGCGGGAAGCTTGTCCGTGATCTCCCGCAGCACGCGTTCCTTGTAGGCGAGCGTCTCTTTCAGCGGCGGTAGCGCCAGCACCCAGCGGGTGTCGTGGTGCACGGCCGCGGAGTCGTACAGCTCGTCGCCGTTGGAAATGATGGGATCGCGTCCGCGCAGGTGCCGCAACGCCCACCGTTCGTGAAACCAGGACACGTGCCCGATCTCCCAGAGCGGGGGATTGACGATGTTCAGCATGGGCACCGTGAGCTGCTCGCCGGACAGATCTTCTACCAGGCCCAGGGTCCGGGAACGCACCTCGTTCAAGGTGTCCAGTATCTCACGGGTGGATACGGTCTTGTCTTCTTTCATGCCTCTAGCGGAGCGCATGCTCCATTCTCTCCCGCCACGGCTCGAACTCCCGGCACCACCCTTTGCCGCGGTGGGCCAGCAGATAGCCGTTGGCGGCTTCCAGCGCGTTCCGCTCCGACTCCGAGAACGTCGCCGCGCCGGCGGCCTTTGCATCCCTTTCGCAAAACAGTCGAAGCGCACGCCAGTGTTCCAGGTTGTCCGCGTCGAACCGCTCCGTCACCGCCGCCTCCCAACTCGTTTCCGGGTCGTAGGCTCCGGGGTCCCGCGCGTAGTCGAAGCAGGTGGCCATGGGGACGAAGCTCAGCTCCTCCTGCAGCAGCGGGTTGGCGAGGTGCGCGTGCACCCGCTCCGGCAGCCGCGGGTCCCGGCCGGTGAGAGGCCCGATGTGCATCTCGCCGGCCATGGTCAGGTCATTGACCGGGTAGTTGTCCCAGAACAGCAGCCGGTGCCCCATCCTCTCGCAGATATCCTCCATGTCGGCGAAGGTGACACTCTCGGGCACCACCTTGGCCCCGGTCCAGAAGCAGGCCACCGACTCCGGCAGGTAGCGCCCGACGGTCTCCGGGAACTCCGGCTCGAACTCGCCGAACATCCGGGCCAGCAGCGGGTCGGGGGTGTAGTACGAGGGACAGAACCACCACTCCGCGTTCCAGTCTGCGGGTTGCGCTTCCAACACCGCCTCCAGCCACAGGGATTCGGCCTTGGCCAGGCTGCCGTCGAACTTCTTCGAGTCTTCGGCATGGGTCAGGTGCGACGGGATGTCGTCGAACAACACCGCGAAGGTGCGCACCCCCCGGTCGTAGAGCCGCGCCCCCTTGTCGAGCAGGACGCGCACGGGTTCCGCGGCAGCGAAGCAGAGGTCCTTGCCCGGGTGAAAGCCGTAGACGAAGTCGATGCCACGGCTCTGCGCCGCATCGATGAGCCGGCACAACTCGCGCCACTCAGGCTCGGGGTACGGCAGTTGCCAGCGCTCCCGGTGGTAAGGGTCGTCCTTGGGCGCGTACAGGTAGGTGTTCATGCCGCGCGCGGCGCCGAACGCGAACATCGCCGCGCGGTGCGCCATGCTCCACGGGGGACCGAAGAAGCCTTCAACGATCCCCCGCCGCTCGAATGTGGTTATGGAGCTGGTGTCCTGTCCTGGGGATGTCACTGACCCATATTGTAGAGCCGGGCGCAGTTGTCCCAGAGGTACTTCCGCTTGGACTCGTCGGAGAACGGCATCTCCAGGAATGTATCCAGCGAGTGCGGATATTTGACGTCCAGGTGCGGATAGTCGGTGGAGAACACCACGTTGTCCTCGAGGCCGAACTCCGGAATGTGCTTGGCGGTGACCTCGTCGCATTCGACGGCGCCGAAGCACTGGCGCTGGAAGTACTCCAGCGGCTCGAGCTTGAGATCCGGGTACTCGGCTTTGCCCACCGACTCCATGTAGTCCCCCATGCGGTACAGCAGCCACGGGAGCCACGAGCAGTTACCTTCCAGGAAGGCCACTCTGAGCTTGGGGAAGCGCTCCATCACGCCGCCGTAGATCATGTCCGCGCACGCGAACATGTTGGCCAGCGGAAAGCTCAGGGTGTTGAACATGGAGAAGGACGGGATGAACTGGGAGATGGCCGGCTGGGGCTGATAGACCCGCCCGGCCTCGTGGAACCCCACCGGCACGTTCAGGTCCTGGCACACTTCCCACAGGGGATCGTAGTAGGGGTCGCTCCAGCACAGTCCGTTGGTCTGGTTGGGGCGCATGAAGATACCCCGGAAGCCCTTTTCGTTCACCGTCCGCTTGGTCTCGGCCACCGCCGCCTCGACGTTCTGGGGCGGCACCATCGCGACACAGACCATGCGGTCGGGCGCGGTCTGCGCGAAGTCGTAGAGCCAGTCGTTGTAGGCGCGGGAGATGGCCGCGGCCAGCTCCGGGTCGAGGCCGTCGATGCCCAGCACGAAGAGGCCGCGGGTGGGGAACAGGAACGCCACGTCGAGCCCTTCCTTGTCCATGGCCATCACTTGGCTGACGCCGTCGAAGTCGCGCGCGGCCACGTCGCTGTATTTCTCCTTGAGGGTCTTCAGGCGGTAGTCCCTGAGATTGGTGGCCTCCGGTCGCCTCGGGATCGGTAGGATCTTCCCTTCAACCTCCACGCCGAGGTCCCGGAAGTCGCGCTGCAGGCCCTTGGGCGCGCGCTCCTTGAACTCCGGATCGATGTAGCGATCCCAGAGGTCATGGGGCTCGAACACGTGCATATCGGAATCCATTGCCTTGAAGCCTTGCTTAGCCATGTCTGTCTCCTTCGCGAACGAAAATGACCCCACGGGCGGGGCGGTTTGCGGTACCGGAATGCCCGAATCGTAGGCTGTTGCCGGAAGGCTGTCAAGCGCGTTGGCAGCTCGTCCGGGCACCCTCACCCCAACCCTCTCCCAGAGGGAGAGGGAGTCGGATTAACCGTCATCCCAGAGGGAGAGGGGGACAGAGCAATATGGCCCCCTCTCCCTCTGGGAGAGGGTTGGGGTGAGGGCCTAGCGCCAGCGCAGTATGGTCTTTTCCGCCTTGCCGATGAGCCAGCTCACGGTCAGGCCCATGATGGACAGCAGCGCGGCGCCGGCTATGAGCTCGTCGGTGGCCATGAGGTTGCCGGCCAGCAGGATGTAGGCGCCCACGCCGAACTCGGCGCCGATCATCTCGGCGGCCACCAGCAGGATGATGGCGATGGAGGTGGATATGCGGAAGCCCGACAGGATCGCCGGCATGGCGCCGGGCAGGATGATCTTGCGCACGATGGAGAACCACGTGAGGTCGAACGACTGCCCCATGCGGATCAGGGTGCGGTCGACGTTGTCGACGCCGCCGTAGACCGAGATGACCGTGGGGAAGAAGGTGCCGAAGAAGATGGTGGCCACCTTGGATTCCTCGCCGATGCCGAACCAGATGATGAACAGCGGCAGCAGCGCGATCTTGGGGATCGGGAAGATGGCGGCCACGAACGGGACGATGCCCGCCCGGGCCAGGGAAAACAGCCCGGCGGCGAAGCCCACCAGCAGCCCCGCGACCGCGCCCAGCGTCCAGCCCAGGAGCAGGCGCTGGAGGGACGCGGCCAGGTGCAGCCAGAGCTGGCCGGTCTTCACCAGGTAGACGAGGGCCGCGATGGCCTGGCTGGGCGCGGGCGCCACGAGATCGCTGATCCAACCGGCCCGGGAGGCGATCTCCCAGACGCCGATGAGCGCCGCGAAGACCAGCGGGCCCACCACGCCCACCGGCCTGGGCTGGAAACCGCCGCCCCGATAGGGGACCGGCGAGCCGCCGGTGTCGTCAGACATGGAAGATCTCCTGATCCGCGGCGAGCGCCTCTTCCCGCATCAGTTCCCAGAGGTAGCGCTGGCGGTCCCACAACATGCCGGACTCCCCCTTGCGCTCTTCCAGCGGCACGTCCAGCTCCACGACCTCGCGGATGCGCCCGGGCCGCCGCGACAGCACCACGATCTTGTGGCCGAGCCGGACGGCCTCCTCGAGGTTGTGCGTCACGTAGCACGCGGTGAAACGCTCGCGCAGCCAGAGGTCCAGCAGGTCGTCGAGCAGCAGCTCCCGGGTCTGGCCGTCCAGCGAGGACAAGGGCTCGTCCATCAGGAGACAGGCCGGCCGCACCGCCAGCGCGCGGGCGATGGCCACCCGCTGCTTCATGCCTCCGGAGAGCTGCTTGGGAAAGGCGTCGCGGAAATCCGAGAGCTTGGTCCGGGCGAGAACGTCGTCGATGATGGCATTGGCCTGGCCCCGCGAGAGGCCGTGCCTTTCCAGCACCAGGGAGATGTTGCCGGCGGCCGAACGCCACGGCAGCAGGGCGATTTCCTGGAATATGTAGGTCAGCGGATTGAGGCTGTCGGGCGGCGGCGGGCTCATCTGCCGGACGGTGCCCCGGGTCGGGCGCTCCAGCCCGCCCAGGAACCGCAGCAGCGTCGACTTGCCGCACCCGGACGGTCCGATGATGCAGACGATCTGCCCTGAGCCGATGCGCAGGTCGATGTCTCTCAGGACCTCCGTCCGACCATACCAGTGACTGATGTTGTCGACGTGGATGTCCATCCACTCACCGCGCCCGGTCGGGGAGGAAAGCCGTGCCGCTTCCCTCCCGCCTAGTGTCGTGTCCCGTAAATTCCTGCGATAAGTTGCGCAGGAATTTTTGTCGTCGGCAAGGCGCGATGACGAGTAGGGGCGACCGTAGGTCGCCCCAGGGCGGGCACCACGCGAGGAAGAGCAACGCGGCCGACGGCGAAAAGGACCAGCAAATTATCGCAGGAATTTACGGGACACGACACTAAGTTCCACCGCTACTTCTGCACGAAGCTGGTGTCGATGTACTTCTCGGTGGTCAGCGCCTTCGGGGCGAAGCCATGGGCCTGGAACCAGGCCAGTTGCCGCTTCAGATCGGCAATGTCCAGGGCCGCGTCCTCGGTCATGTAGACGGCGCCCGCCTTGATGGACGGCGCCGCCTTTGCGCGCGGCCGGGAGGTGTAGACATACTTGTGGATGAGGTCCACCATCGCCTCGGTGGCGGCGGGGTCCTTCTTCTGATCGAGCATGACCGCCCGGTAGTCGGCGATACCCTTGCGGTAGGCGGTAAGGAAACGCTCGACCTTGCCGCGATGGTTCTTCACGTTGTCGGTGGAGGTGAAGATCGTCGTCACCTGGTAGTCGCCCAGGTCACGGACCCAGCCGATGATCTTGGCCGCGCCGGCCTTGCTGAGCGGAATCGCCACGTGGGGCACCATGGACATGGCGTCCACTTGGCCCGACTTGACCGCTCCGATCATCGCGGGGACTTTCTGAAGCGGCTTGACCTTGACATCGGCGACGCCGAACCCGTGCTTCGCGCCGATCATGCCGATCATGTAGTGGAAGGACGAGCCTTGCTGCGTCATGGCCCAACTGCGGCCCTTGATGGCCTCGGGCGAGGTAATCCCTTCCTTGTAGGCCTTGTTCGAAACCATGATCGCCATGCCGTTGTGCTTGGGATTTTCGGTGTAGAGGCCGCCGATGACCTTCAGCGCGCCCTTGTCCGCGAGGTTGTAGAAGCCGCCGGTGAGGGCGGTGACGCCGAAGTCGATGTCACCCGACGCGATGGCCACGGCGATGGGCTGGGCCGCCTGGAAGAACTTGAGATCCACGTCGAGCCCTTCCTTCTTGAAATAGCCCCTTTCCCTGGCGATGAACGTGGGCGAGTGCGAAGTGAAGCGCAGCGCGCCGATGGTGATCTTTTCCGCCGCGGCTTCGTTCGCCCATAGGGCGGCCAGGCCGAGCATTGCAATCCCGGCGAGACTGCCGGCGGACCATCGCCAACTCTTCTTGTCGATTCTGTGGAACATGTGACTTCTCCTTTACTGGAGTACGAATTGCTGTTGTTGCCGTTGCCCTTGGAACAGGGCTGCTAGGGCATTGTCATATCATGACGATTGGAAAACAGCCGAACGGTCCAGGATGGCGCCTTGGTCGGCCAGCACCTGGCGGACATCGGCGGCCTGCCAGGGATTCCCGCTGGCCGCGTGAGCCGCGGCTACGCCCGCGGCGTGGCCGGTGGCGAACGCCGTGCCCATGACCCGGATGGCGGCCCCCGCTAGCCGGTCGCCGTCCGCGACCCTGCCGGCGGCGAACAGGTTCGAGGTGTCCCGGCTGGTCAGACAGGACAGCGGAATGTCGTAGGCCAGTCTTTCCGGGGGATAGTCGTAGGTGCTGGCGTAGGTCTTGCGGTCGTGCCACTCCGCGCCCCAGGCGCCCAGGGCGACGCAATCATCGAAGCGCTTGCTCTCTTCGACGTCCCGCCACCTGAACTGGCGCACCGACTCGATATGCCGCGATTCGCGGGTCCCGAACTCGTGGCCGGTGGCCACCAGATAGGCGCCCTCGCAGCCCGGGATGGTGCGAATGGCCTTGAGGTAGGTCCACGCCTGCTTTCGTCCCGCGCGTTCCGCTCCGGAGACCGACAGCGCATCCCGCGGATCGAAGTCCTCGGAGACCAGGTAGCACGCCAGGTCGCCGGAGTGCGGCAGACGGGCGATCACGCCGCGGTCCTTGGTGACGAGCTTGCGTTCGGGCCCCAGCCGTGCCACCGCGGCCGCGATGTCGTCGGCCGTGACGGTCAGGTCGGCCGGTATCCCGCCGAAACGCGTGCCGAGGCTTCCGAGGTTGACGCCGTCGTCGTTGCCGTAGCGGGTGCCGGCGCCGGCGTGGGCCGCCAGATTCCCTTCGCCGGTGCAGTCGACGAACGCCTTGGCGCCGACCTGGTGCAGGCCCGCGTGGTCCGCGACGGTCACCGTCGTTATCACACCGTCCTCACGCTCGGCGGCGACCACCATCGTGCCGAGCATGACGGTCACGTTGGCCTCCTGGCAGATATCGTCAAGTACGACCTTCACCGCCTCGGGATCGAACACCGCGAAGACGCCGCGAAATCGGAACGGCCCGGTGAGGGCGTTGCGCTGCTTGAGACGGCCAACGACTTCAGCGCCGACGCCGCCCACCACCATTTTCGGCTGCTCGTCGAGAGTATAGAGGCCGCAGTAGGTGAGGACGTTCCGCATGGTCGACGCCCCGCCGAGGCAGTAGTAGCGTTCGATCAGCAGCGTCCGCGCGCCGCACCTCGCGCTGCCCACCGCGGCGCCCACTCCCGCGCTGCCGCCTCCGGCAACGATCACGTCGAACTGCTCTCCAACCTTGCTCATACGGTCCCGGTGAACCTCTCGCAGACGTTGCTACCCGACCGCCCGCGAAACAGGCGGAGCCCACGAGGCGGGGCCAAAGCATCTCGAACGCATGTGCGGGGGTACCACAAGCGGGGCGGGATCGGGGGATCTTTCGAGGAGAAACGTACTGGTTCGGGGCCGGGAAGTCCAGGGATTATGAGCGTCGGGATGCTGGTGGAACGGGGGGCCGCGCGGGTCTCCAATGCTCCGAAGGCAGTTGCCCCATCTCTCAAAAAGCCCTATTCTCGGCCATGCCCGCGTCGTCCGCACCGAATGACAAGGGAACCCCGAGTCGTCTAAACTAGGGTCCTGTTTCAAACCGACCGCCCGGACCAGAAACAAGATGTCACCGTATTTCCCGCATCCTCGATCCGCCACCCGGCCGTTGCTCCTGGTCGCCTGCCTGCTGACGGCATTCATGCTGGTCGCCGATCAGGCGTGGCCTCAGCGCTGGGGGCCACGCCCGGTAGCCGTCAAGACCGCCGCGGTGCAATCGAAGGCGATCCCGCAGGAGGTCTCCTTCATCGGCACCATCGAGCCCAACGTCGCCACCACGGTGGCCTCGGTGGTGGCGGGGCGGGTGTCGGCGGCCGGTTTCCGCGAGGGCGACGCCGTCGCGGCGGGTAAGACCGTGCTCCTGCAACTGGACCGCGGCCGGCGGGAGATCGCGCTGCGCGAGCGCGCCGCCGCGGTGGCGCGGGCGAAGAAGCAATGGGAGAAGGTCCGGGAGGGTTCCCGCTCCGAGGAAGTGGAGCAGCGGCTCGCCGCGGCCAAGGAACAGGAGGCGCTGCTGGAGCGCGCCCGGCGCGACTTCGAACGGGCCAAACGGCTCTATGACGGCCAGCTCGTGAGCCTGGCGGAGTTGCAGACGGCCGAAAGCGACTACCTGGCCGCGCGGGAGAAGTACGGCAGCGCCCGCGCCGCCCTGAAGCTCACCCGCTCGGGCGCCCGGGCCGAGGACATCGCCATGGCCGAAGCCGAGCACGACGAGGCCCGCGCGCGCATGGACGCGGTGTCCTACGAGATCGAGAAGAGCACGCTGCTCGCCCCCATCTCGGGTTTCATCGTCAGGAAGCACGTGGACGTGGGCGACTGGGTGAACGCGGGCGAGCGGGTGGCGGACCTGGTGGACCTGGATCCGGTCTTTGCCGCCGGGCCGGTGGGGGAGCGCAAGATCGCGCTGCTGCGCCGCGGCCAGCCCGCCACGGTCGCCCTTGACGCGTTTCCCGGAAAGACCTTTTCCGGGAAGGTGGCGCACATCGTTCCCCAGGCGGATACGCGCAGCCGCAGCTTCCCGGTGAAGATCCGGCTCTCCAATACACAAGGGCGGCTCAAGGCCGGGATGCTGGCGCGGGTTACGGTGATCGTTTCGAAGGGCGAGCCGAGCGTGCTGGTGCCCAAGGACGCGGTGGTGCGGCGCGGCCCAGACGAGATGGTCTTCGTCGTGTCCGACGGCCAGGCGAAGGCGGTGAAGGTCAGCACGGGGCGCGACTGGCGGGCGTTTCTGGAGATCTCCAACGGGGCTCTCAAGCCCGGCCAGCAGGTGGTGACGCTGGGCAACGAAGTGTTGCGGGACGGCGCCAAGGTCCTGCTGGGCGGCGGGCGCGGGCCGGGCGGGAGGCCTGGAGGAGGAAGACCCGGAGCGAAACCGGGAGCATGGGCCGGCCGGCCCGGCGCCAAACCCGGGGCAGGCGCCAGACCGGGACCCGGCGCCAAACCCGATTCGAGGCGCGATGGGAATCGTTGACTTCTGCGTCCGCAACCCGGTCTCGGTGACCGTCGGGATCATCCTGGCGGTGCTGTTCGGGACCATCGCGTTGCTGCGCCTGCCGGTCCAGATGATCCCCACCGTGGACCGGCCCGAGATCACGGTGGAGACGGAGTACTCCGGGGCCGGGCCCCTGGAGGTGGAGCGCGAGGTGACGGACCGGCTGGAGGACCGGCTCAACGCGGTGGAGGGGCTCAAGCAGGTTTCCTCCAGCTCCATCGAAGGCCGCTCCCGCGTCGTCCTCAAGTTCGACTGGGGCACCAACAAGGACATCGCCCGCCTGGGCGTGTCCGAGAAGCTCGACACGGTCCGGGACCTGCCGCCGGACGTGGGCGAGTCGCGCATCCGCGCGGTCAACACCGACGAGGAGAGCCCGATCTCGTGGATCATGGTGGACACGGAGCGCGACCTCAACGAGGTGTGGGAGGAGCTGAAGGACGTCATCGTGCCGCAGATGGAACGGGTCCCCGGCGTCGGCGCGGTGTGGCGCTTCGGCGGGCGCGACCGGCAGGTGCACGTGACCCTGGACCCGCGCGCCATGGCCGCCCGCGGCATCACCGTGGCCGAGGTGCGGCAGGCCATCACCCGCGAGAACCGCAACGTCAAGGGCGGCGACTTGAGTGAGGGCAAGCGCCGCCACGTGGTGCGCACCCTGGGCGAGTTCGAGGAGCTCCGTCACATCGCCGACGTGGTGGTGCGGCACGACGCCCAGGGACCGGTCTACGTGCGCGACGTGGCCGCCGTCTCCTTCGGGCACGAGGACCGGGACTTCGCCGTGCGCATCGACGGCAAGCCCGCCCTCGGCATGGGCGTGCTGCGCCGTTCCGGGGCCAACACCATGGAGGTCATGGAGGGCGTCCGGCAGACCCTGACCCGCCTGGACGAGCGATACCGCGACAAGGGCATCCGCCTGAAGATGGCCTATGACGAGACCGACTACATCCACGACTCCATCGACCTGGTGACCCGCAACGTCTACTTCGCCGTGACCCTGGCGGTGCTGGTGCTGCTGCTGTTCCTGCGCAGCCCGGCCAGCATTATCGTGGTGGCGGTGGCGATTCCCGTGTCCATCGTCACCACCTTCGTGGTCCTCAACATCGCGGGCTCTTCCCTCAACGTCGTCATGCTGGCCGGCCTGGCCTTCGCCACCGGCATGGTGGTGGACAACGCCGTGGTGGTGCTGGAGAACGTGTTCCGCCACCGCGACATGGGCAAGGGGCGCGTGCGCGCCGCCGTGGACGGTGCCCGCGAGGTGGGCGGGGCGATCCTGGCTTCGACGCTCACCACCGTGGCCGTGTTCGTCCCGGTGCTGTTCGTCCGCCAGGAGGCCGGGCAGCTCTTCCGGGACATCGCCCTGGCCGTGTCCGTGGCGGTGGCGCTGTCCCTGATTGTGGCCCTTACCGTGGTGCCGATGCTCTCCGCCCACATCCTTCCGGAACAGGCGAAGGAGCGGTTCCGGCGCCTGCGTGCGGCCATGTCCGTGCTGGACCGCGGCGGCGCCGGGTTCTCCGCGATGGTGCTGGGCCTGCTGGCGTGGCTCCAGCGCGGCGCCGTCCGGCGGCTGGCGGTCGTGCTCTTCATCGTCGGCGGATCGGTGGCGCTGGCCTGGTGGTTCGCGCCGCCGCTGGACTACCTGCCGCGGGGCAACCGCAACTTCATCTTCGGCGTGGTGAAGATGCCGCCGGGTTTCAACACGGACCAGAAGGAAGCGATCATCAAGGAGATCGAGTCGCGGGTCCGGGCCATCCCGGAGATCGACCGCATGTTCGCGGTCATACGCCTAGACACCCCCATCATGGGGGCCATCGTGAAAGAGCCGTATACCGACTTGAACGGCATGCGCCGGGTGGTGGGGACCATGCGCCGCGCCGTCGGCGGCATTCCCGGGACTCAGGCGGTGTTCATCACCCAGGCCTCGCTCTTCCGCCAGCGCGGGGGCTTCATCGGCGGCAACAACGTGGCCCTCGACGTCAAGGGAGACGACCTCCAGGCCATCCGGAACATCGCCCGCGGCCTCGAAGGACGCATCCGCGGCGTGGAGGGGGTGAACTTCGTCAACTCGTCCTTCGAATGGGGCAACCCCGAGATCCGCGTGCTGCTGGACCGTGACCGGGTCTCGGCCCTGGGCCTGCGGGCCTCCGACGTGGGCGACGTCATCGAGACCGCGGTGGAGGGCACCCGCGCCGGGCGTTTCCGCGAGCGCGGCAAGGAGATCGCCATCATCCTCAAGGGGCCGCGGGGCGAAATGGCGCACACCCAGGACCTGGGCGCACTGATGCTCGCCGACGGCTCGGGCCGGCTGGTGCAACTCTCGGACATCGCGGAAATCCGGCCGGGCGACGGCCCCACCAAGGTCGAGCACGTGGACCTCGACCGCGCCATCAAGCTGAACGCCAACATGCACCACGCGCTGCCGCTGGAGGAAGCCGTGCGGCTCGTGCAGGAAGGCGCGGTCGAGGAGGTCCGGCGCAACCTGCCGCTGGGCTACTCGATAGGGGTCAGCGGCCAGGCCCAGAAGCTGGCGGAAACCTGGGACGCCTTCAAGTGGACATTCCTGCTGGCCGTGGTGGTGGTCTACCTGGTGATGTGCTCGCTGTTCGAATCCTGGAGCTATCCGCTGATCATCATGTTCAGCGTGCCCCTGGCGGCCACCGGCGGCATCCTCGCCGTGAGCCTCGGCCACGCCACCGAGCCCACCATCAAGATGGACACCGTCAC
>JAJDTQ010000189.1 GCA_022827045.1 Candidatus Binatia bacterium | reverse complement strand
CCTCTCCACCATCGGCACTTGCGATCCCTTCCGGCCCCCAAATACCCCCGTATCCCTGCTTTCGCTCAGCTCCTAAATCCCCGCTAAACTCCCCAACTCTGCCCTTCATGAAATATGCGGGCTAGCGCTACCGTGCCTGGTTGCAGCCTTGAAACTGGTGATCCTCATGGCGCTACCCGGTTCGGCACGACGCGCGGTCAAGGCACTATGGGCAGCGACCGGCCGCCGAAGACCGCGTCTGTTCGCACTGCTGCTGACCGTCCACCGCAACGTCGTGCTTTTGCTCAAACCGGTCATCCTGATCAGGCTCTTGTCGTTGAGCCTGCTTGCATGGAGCATGGAAGCCATTGCATTGCACACGCTCATGCCCGCGATCGGGGGAGACCTGCCGCTACGGTCGGCGTTTGCCGCCCTCGGCCTCGGCAATGTCGCAGGAGCAATCACCTTCCTCCCCGGGGGCATTGGCGGTCAGGAGTTCGCGATGGCGCTGTTCATTGCCGGTGTCGCCGGGAACTCCACCGCACACGCCATGGCGATGGTCGGCATCATGCGCGTGAGCACGCTTTGGTATTCCGCCGCGCTGGGATTGCCGTTTTTCCTGTACCTGTCCCGCCGCTACACGGGTTCCGGCGCGTGACGATCAGGTATCGAAGGTCAGCTCCGCCTCTCGAGTGCCGTGTCCGAGTTCCGTTCCGGCCGCTGTCCAGAGTCAAGTCAAGCGTAATTTGCGACAAGACGGCCAAGCTCGCCACGCCGTCAGTACGTGGGACCGCTGGCTAGTTGGGCTATGGGGACGGAGCGGTGATGACTCTTCCACGTCCGACCTCTGGTCGCTGAGTGATTGCGACCGCCTGTTCTGTACAAACAGCGTCTGATTCACCAAGGGTAGGATAATTCCCGCACCAGGATGAAGCGCGGACTGCACAACTACGACGGCTGCGTCCGCACAGATGCGGCTACGGTGCCCTCACAAGGGGCGGAGGCGGGGAAGCCATTCGCGCAGTTAGGCCGCGGGGTGACCACGGGCTCGGTGGATGAGATCGTCCCCCAGCTCGCGGAGCTCAAGGAAGCGGTTCGGGCGAGCCTTGTGGATAGGCCCGAGTCATTCTACGGCCTTTGCTCGTTGTGGTCGTCCGTGGCGGTCGCGTGGGTTGTCGATACCCTTTCCCGGGCGACTCCAAGGCAATGCTCGGCCGGTGGGTGGGACCGCCTCACTTGATCCCGATTCGTCATTCGTTCATAGTGATGAACCTGCCATGTGGCGGACTGCCCCGATGAGACACATTACGACTTTGGTTGTCCACGTTTGCCTGGCCCTTTCTCTCGCCGCGTGCAGCGGTGGTCATCTTTCTGTCGATCTTCCTCAGGGGGGGCGCTAGGGCTTAGTTTCCCTCCCAGGCAAGCCGTTGAGCATCGGCTTCCACTGCGAATCTCCGGCGGGGTTCGTCCTTACGAATCGAGCATTGAGGGCTGTCCCGACTGGGTGACCCTGGTACCGGACCAAAGGATCCTCGCAGGCACTGGCCCCGTGGACGAGGCGGGAAACACCTTCTTCTGCACCGTCCGTGTCACCGAATCCGACCCGGGGTTTCGTCCGGCGCGAAGCGTTACTTATGGGCTGCGGCTGCAGGCGGGGCTCATCGCCTCGTTAACGCGGACCAGACTTCGCTATGATGCCGAAGCGAGCCTTGCCGAACGGGGCTACCACTCTGGTGAACACGACACCGAGATCGTCTCCCTGCATCCCTTCGTGGCATGGCACGCGCCGTCCGGCGGACACGTCTGGGCGTCGTTGGGCGGTGGAATGGGCGACCTGAGACACCGCGACGACCTGGGCTTCCCGTCGTGGTCCGGGTCCGATGTGCGTCTTCTCGCTTATGCCCTGGGCGGCTCTGTTCCCCTGACCGACGTGCTTTCCGGACAGCTTGAGGCGGAAGCGGGCATCGAGTCTTTCGCCTTCGAGATCGAGGGCGGCGATCGGATCTCATCCACGCTGCCGACGCTGCGCGGCCTTGACTATCGCGGCGGCCTGGCGTGGAGCGCACCGGTTGCCGGCGCGCCTTCGGTGTCCGTGGCCTACAGGCATTTGACCGGGGACGGCTCGGAGGGCGCCAGGGTGGATGCACAAGGCTCGGTGTCTTTTGCGCGCCTCCTCCATCAGCGTCTCACCATGACTGCAAGCGCCCGAGGTTCGTTCGGGCTCGGCGACTACGAGCACAAGCTCTGGAGCCTCGGCGGCGGCATCCGCTTCGCGCCGGATGACTCGGGTCGGGGTTTCCGGCTGGACCTCGACGCACGGCTCATGTCCCTTGCCGGTGGACGTTCGGCCGGTTTGGGTATACGAAGCGAGGCCGGATACGGAATTGGGGGTGGCCCTTTCCTGGGAACGGTGCGGCCGTATGTCGGCATGGTCCGCTATTCGAGTGATCGTTCCGTTCGGCGAACTCTGGGGCTCGACCTCGGTCGGGCATCGGATTGGCGGGTCAGGGTCGAGGTCTACGACCATGCCGCGGGCCGACCACGCGCGTTCAGGTTCTCGCTTCGTCAACGCTTCTGAGTCTCGTGCCCGTACAGGAGGCTCCCCTACTCCCTTCGGACTCGGGTGCATGATCCGATGGGTCGGCGCGTCAATGGCCAGTGAACCATCCTTCCCGGGAACGACGGTGCTTCGGTTGCGGTCGAAACCGGGATGCGCGACGAGGTCGTGGAGACCGTTCGCAGCCTTCCCGCCGGGAGTGTCACCCAGTGCCCTGATGGGGCCAGCGCTTGCCGGATGCGGGCGTTGGCGGGGCGTGTTCCGTGTTCCGATCCGTGTTTGGGGTAGTCGGTCGAAGCCTCCGCAATGGGAAGGGCTTGGTCTGGCAGCCCGCGGGTCCACGCCTGCCGCGACCGATCTGTGGCGTCCCGCGGAAGGCATCGGCCGGATACGCGTGGCCACCCGTTCTCCGGTGGAGAGCATCGTCGACCGCGCGGAAGTTCGCTTCCTGCAGGACTCGGTTGGCAGCGGCGGCCTGTTGCGGCTTGAAATCGTGCTTCCCGCGGCGGCACCGGAGGACATCCGTGTCTCGGTGCGGCTTGTTCCAGGGAGCGGCAACAACCCCGCCGTGCCGGGCGAGGATTTCGTCGACGAGCCTGTCGAGACGACCATTGCGAAAGGCGCCAGGACGAAGCGGGTATTCGTGCAACTGCTTCGCAATGCGGGCATGCGGGAAAACCGAAGCCTTGGCGCCACGGTGTCCTTAGTCCCGTCGTGAGTAGCCCTGATTGTCCAACCGGACTGAGAATACAACCACGAGCGGACCAATGTCGCGAATTCAGTTTTGAGGGTGCCGTCCCTGATAGGGGTCTTCCTCGCCGTTGTCGGACTGACCGCTTGCGGCGGAGGTGGCGGCACTGCCACGCGCCCGGCCGGTCCCGGTAACGAGGTGGTGATCACGCCACCCGGCAGCGGGCCGGACCTGGCGGTTGGGGCGCTGTCGGTCAGTGACAGCGGTCCGGACCCGGGCGGGCAGTTCACGCTGTCGGCGACGGTGACGAACGAAGGTGACGCGTCCTCGGCGGCAACGACGGTGCGCTACTACCGTTCCACGGACGGGACGGTGACGAGGGCGGACACGGCCGTTGGCACGGACGCGGTGGGGTCGCTGTCGGCGTCGGGGACGAGCGCGGAGTCGAGCGGCCTGAGGGCGCCTTCGACGCCCGGGACGTACTACTACGGGGGCTGTGTGGACGACGTGGCGGACCAGTCGGACACCTCGGACAATTGCTCGGCGACTGCCAAGGTGACCGTGCAATAGAGATGCACGCGGTCTCGACGAGAGGCCGAAGGAAGGTTGAAATTCCGAAACACGACCACTATCCCGGAATGCGGGTCCCGACCCGGATCCTTCGCCACCGCCGCCGCCAGCCCCTCGTGCTGCCTGCGGAAGTCCACGGGACGCGTCGCCACCACGATCCGCATGCCCGAGCCAGGAAACACCATCGTATCCCTCGAAGCGCCGAGGCGATGGCCGTGATGCACACCTTGCTCACGTCCCCGTCCAGCCGTACCGTTACCCCAAGAGCCTTGATCGACATTGACCCCACATGCGCCGGCGCGGCCGCCCCTTCCACCTCCACCGCCGCGAACCCGCCCTCGCCTGCCGCCGCCGGTGGAACCGCCAACTCGCCCCGGCGCGCCAGCTTGCGCCAGTACGACAGCCGCCGCAACGGCACGCGGTGGCGCTCCGCCACTTCCCACTTCCTCCACCGTCGTCCCTAGCCCTTCTTCCCTCGAACCCTGTTGCCCGGCTTCATAAGTATCCATTGAGCGTCCCTCTTTCCGTCCCAGCATCCCTCATCACCCCCTACGAATTATGGTAAGGCGCCCACTCCGCTTACGAAATTCCCGGCATCGGCGACATCGTGATGCCGTCCCGGGCTCGGAGTTCGGTGGCCGATACCCGGGGGGTGGGGGCCGCCAGGGCATGAAATTGAACCGGATTGCGGTGTCGTGTGCCCGCCGCGGTGGACCGGGTCCGATGCAGACACGATGAATTCTTCCCGATTCCGGGCGATGCTCCAGGGAACCGTGGTCTCAATGAGGCGGTTCCCCAGAGCATCGCGGGGCGGATTTCGCGGTTCTCCCGAGAACCGCGCCTGGCAAACCTCAACGATATCTACAAGGTAGCCGCGATGCTCTTGAGCATCGACTCGGTCCAACAAGAACAGGACGCCGATGGGCGGCGCTTGGCGGCATCAGGGCAGGCGTTGATGCGCATGCGCCACCCATGCAGCCTGCTGCGTGGGGTGTGAGAACCAGAGCCCGCGCAGGCGGTGGGGAACGAAGAAACCAGGGGCACAAGCGAAGGGGAACGGACGCCAGAGGACCCGGCGGCGGGGAGCCGCCACGGCGACTGAGTGGCGGAGAGTGCGGACGGAACCGATGGGGGTCGTGCGGAGGAAGCTGGCGGAGGCTCCTGCACTGGGCCGGACACAAGTGCAAGGGGTTGTGCGGAAGCTGGTGACGAGGACGAGGGCAGCGAGGCCGACGGCAGCGAGTGGTGCGATGTCGCCGAAGGGGACGAGCCGAGCCGACACTTGATGGGTTCGAAGTGAATCGGCGCAGTGGCCGGACAGCGGCACCGTGCTGGACATCACGGACGTGTTGACCGGCGCTGTCGCGATGGGCGTGGCCGGCAGCACGCGGCAGGGAGCACTGAAGGCGGTGCCGACCGAAATACGGAGCACGCTGTCGGCGTCCTCCGCAATGACGAGGACAGCGGAGGAGGACGTGATGCGGAAGCCGGTGACGGGCGAAGCCGGCACCGGGCGGCGCGGATGAGGATCGTCGATGCCGATGACGAGCGCAGCGAGGCGGACGGCACCGAGCGGAGCGAAGTCGCCGAAGGCGGCGAGCCGTGTCCCGCGTCGAGGCACGGCGGTCAAGCTGGAGCCCCGTCATGGTGAGCGGCATGGTGGACAACAAGGGCGTCACCGGCAGCGATGGCGATGTGAGGACCGGTGACGGGCGGAGCTGCAAGAGCGACGCGCGGGTGCAAGGACGGACCGGTCCGAAGGCGGGGAGGCCCACGTCGCCGAGTGGCACAGGGTAGGCGCGAAGCGGGTACTCGGCGACGTGGGCCGTGGGGCGGGGTCCCGAGCCCAGGGCGAGTGCACCGCGGGGATTGTCGTCATGGTCAGCGTCGTGGTGGAGATGAAGGGCGTGTGCGGCAATGGTGGTGACGGAACGATGCCGAGGAGAGATGAAGCGAGGAAGGGTGGAGGAGCGAAGCGACGCGCGGGCGGAAGCACGCTGTCGGAAAGGGGCCGCGCCAACGAGTGACGCGACCCCTTGGTGTGCGGATCAGGCAGCGATCTTGTCGACCGGTATTCCCAGCTGGCGGGCCTTGTCGACGAGGTTGTCGGTGATGCCGGAGCCGGGGAAGGCGATGACGCCCTTGGGCAGGAGGTTGAGGAGGTCGTCGTTGCGGCGGAACGGAGCGGCCCGTCCGTGGCGGTCCCAGTCGGGCTTGCAGACAACCTGGTGGACACCGCGCTTCTCGGCCCAACTCGCGGCGACGCGCTCGACGCCCGGGCCGCCGCCGTGCACCAGCACCATGTCCGCATACTTCGCGCGGACCTTGTCGAGCCTGTTGAAGACCGCGGCGGGGTCAGTGACGTCCTTGCCGCCGGTTACCGCCACCAGGGTACCTTCGGGCAGGTGCGCCTGGGTCTTGCGGTCCTTGCGAGCGCGCATGAAGTCACGGGCGTCGATGGCCGCGGAGGTGAGCTTGCCGGTCTGGCTGGTGTGCGATCCGCTCCGGGGCCGCCAGGTCTGTCCGGTCGCGTTCAGGTAGTCCTCGGCTGCCGCATCGCGCATTCGCTCGAAGGCGTCGCGGCGAGCTGAGAGGTTCTGCACCCGGTCGGTGATGAGCTCGAGCTCTCGGGACTTGATCTCGGAGCCGTCCTGCTCGTGCTGGAGGTCGCGCAGGTCCGGGATGAGGCGATCCGCAGCCCGGTCAAGGCGCTGTGTCTGAGCATCCAGGAGATTGACGAAGCCCCAGAGGAGGCTCTCGCGCTCGTCGGCGAGCTGAGTGCCGTCGGGACCGATGCCGCCCGCGAGGATCTCGAACGCAGCATGCACCGCGTCGAGCGCGTCGTCTTCGTCCCAGACATCCCTGGAATCGAACTCATCGTTTCCTGGGGTAGCGCCGAGGAGCTGAGCGTTTTCGCAGAACGCCTCCATGACGGACTGACCCTGATCCGCGATGTTCTCTATGGTGTTCATGACTTCCTCCTTGTCTCGTTAAGGACCCACCGAGGCCCGGGACTGGAGCGCGTGTCCGCTCCGAAGTGATGTCCCTTCTTTTCACGCGCGCGCACCGGAGCCACCGGGACGGAGTCCCGGCCGGAACGAAGTGGAGGACCCCAGCGGGGTTGGCGCAGAGAGCACGTGTGACAAGATGGGACAACACGTAGGAGAGGACTTGTACGGAACAGCACCGACCCCTTCGAAGCTCAAACTTCCCTTCTCGGAGGCAAGGGCATCGCGCGGCTGTTGCGGGCTCAGAACAGCGGGTGGGAATCGAGGAGGGATTGTGCGACGTCACGGATGCGGCCGCGGTCGTGGACGCGCCGGGGTCCCCGGGGATCGTCAAACAGGTGCAGGACGTAAAACACCTGGCCGGGCACGAGGATGTCGTCGTGGCGGTAGACGTCGCCGACGTGGTCGCCGTCGGCGTCGTAGATGCGGGACTCGTGCGGGGTGATCCTCTTGAAGGTGACTTCGTCCATTCTTCCTCTCCTTCCATCAAGGCTTTGCCCACTCAGGCTCCCTCTCTCCGACTCCCGGGAACCGGAAGAGCGGGCCGAACCTTGCGGTGAGGACATCGGCGCCGAGGGCGACCAGATCGTCGTTGAAGTCGCCTCCGTCAGGGACGATGACCGTGGCCGCGACGCCGGCCCGGGCGCAGCGCCGGGCGAGGCGTTGGGCGGCCTGTTCGCCTTCCGGGTCGTTGTCGCGGGCGATGACGAGATGGCGGCAGCTTGACGGGACGGAGAAGGAACCGAGGCTGCCCGCGGAGAGCGCGGCGGCCGCGGTGATGTCGGGCACGGCGGTGACCAGGGACAGCACGGTCTCGATGCCCTCGCCGACAAGAAGCGGGGCGACGGAGTCGGCGGGCTGACCGAAGCGCACGGCGAAGCCGTAGATGCGGCCGAGGGCCTTTCTGGCTGAAGGAACATTGGCTTTTACCGGTCTTCCAGGATCGAGCCACGTGCGTTGAACGCCCCGGACGGCGCTGTCGTCGCCGGTGACGGCAGCGACCAGGGCGGGGAGGCGGAGGATCGCGGAGCCTTCGCGGTAGCGAAGCTGGGGGTGGAAGCGCAGCGCGGGGAACCGGCAGCGCGCGAGGCCACGAGCGCGGAGATAGGCTTCCGCGTGGGTGCCATCAATGGTCCGGCACTGCCGCCACAGGCGGCGTGCTGCCCGGGTGGCGTCATAGGCGCCCGAATCGCCCGCGGCCGGCGAAGCCGGCCGGGCGAGGAAGGCGCGGGCTTCGGCAAGCGCCGCGCGAAGCGTCGGCGCGCCCGTGCGGTGGCGGATAATGTCGAGCAGGTCGCCGTGGCTGCCCACGGCGGCGTCGGTCCACTTGCCCGGAGTGCCGGGCCCATGGAGGCGGACGAAGAGAGAGCGGCCCCGGGCGCCGTCCAGGTCGCCCGCGACCCAGTATCGGCCCTGGCGGCGGCCATGGGGAAGGTAGCTCCTGCAGACGTCTTCGGCGCGCGCCGCAAGCGCGGCGGCGACGGCGGCTGCGGGCGAGGGATGGTTGTACATGGCGGCACTCCTTCAGAAGACGGGACACCCCGGCTGGCCGGAGGGCGAACGGGCCGAGCGAAGCGAGGACGCGACGCCCGGAGAGTGGTTGCCCGGCACGGACAGCACAAAAATGGGGCTGACGCGCGAAGCGCCAGCCCCAGGATGGGAGGAAACGAGGCGGATGGGGTTCAAAACGGGATGTCGCTGTCGTCCTGGTCCGCGGGCTGGGACGAGGTCCCGGCGTCCTGCATCGCGGCGTCGCCCGCCGCCATCGACGGGTCCGCCGCGGCCTGCACGCCGTTGCCGTTGGGGCGCTCCAGGAACTTGACCTGGCCACCCGGGACCAGCAGGATCTCGGTGGAGTAGCGGTCGCTGTCCTCGCCGGGCCTGGACCAGCGCCGGGTCTGGAGCTTGCCGTCGATGTAGACCAGCCGGCCCTTGCGGGCGTGCTTCTCCAGCATGTCGATGAGGCCGGGCTGGAATGTAACCACCCGGTGCCACTCGGTCTTGTCCACCTTCTCGCCGGTCTTGCTGATGTACGACTCGTCGGTGGCGATGCTCATGTTGGCGACGCGGCCGCCGCTGGAGAGGTGATTGACGGTGACGTCGGCGCCGAGGCGTCCGATCAGTTCTGCGCGGTTCAGTCCGAAGCTCATGGCAGTTCTCCTTCCTTCTCTGGTTAATGACGATGGCCTGTGAACGTCGAAGGCCCAGGGTCCTCCCTCCCCGCCCCCCTTGCGTTCACTTCTCTCAGGATCTCCTCTCACTCCGTTCCGGCGCTCAGCACGGCGGTGACGGTGAGAGGATCTCCGCCGGCCGCATCCCGGGGGTCTGGACAGCGCCTGTCGCGGTCGTCGTCGATGACGTCCCGGACGGCGCCGGGGTTGAGGCCGACCTCTGCGAGCAGATCGCTGCCGGTCAGGGTGTCCTCAAGGTCGAAATTGTTACCGAACATGGCCGTGCCTCCTTTGCTGCTTGCCGTGCCCGGCCTGTGCGAGGGAGACCCTCTCCCTCTCCTCCCGGGCGTTCGCCCCGCGAACGCTGTTCTCCGGCTCCGGGGAGAGGCTCCGGCCCCTGGGATTGCCCTCGGGCGCCCGGAGAACTCCACCCGGGGGCATCACGCCCGGATCGGCAGGACGCTGCCGGGGTCGACGGCATGCGCATGCCCATGCCCCGATGCGGGTTCGGAGGGCTGCGGGACCCGGCAGTGCCGCCCCGCCTCCGGCCCTCACGGTCATGGCGGCCGGAATGGAGGTTCGCGCGGCGGCGCTGAACGCGGCGGTTGGCTGGCTGGGTGCGCAGCAGCGCGGGCCGCATCCGGTTCAGTGCCGGGCTCCGCCGTCGTTCTCCGTGCCCCCGGTGCGCATGGAGCGGGCGGCGAGCGCGGTCCAGTCGTCCCGTGAGTGCCCGAGCCTGGCGTTCAGGCGGTCGCACAGCCGCTCCGCGGCATCGATGTTCAGGGCGACAAGCGCAGTGGGCACGTAGCCGTCCATGCCCTCGAAGACGATGCGGATCTGTTGGGGCTCGTCGCCGAGCTCGTAGCCTGGGCAGAACGCGTAGTTCGGTTCGTCAGGCAGGGTCTGTGCAGTCATGAATGCTCCCTCAGTGAGTGAAACGCCCCGCCCCCGGTGGGCGGCCAGTGACAGGCACGACGGCTGTCCGGCGGTACGGACCCCCGGCGAGCCGTCAGCGGGCGTGTATGACGTGGCCGCCGTCCGTACGGCGATACGGATGCGCGACGGGCTCAGGCGGCGAGCGGCCAGCGTTGGATGACGCGTTCGAGCAGGTCGGGGCCCGGGGCGAAGACGCGCGTCCGCCACGAGACGATCTCGACCGTGCAGCCCATTCGCTTGAGGACCGCGGTGTCGGAATCGACGGGTCCCTCGATCTCGACCCGGTCGGCGCCCATGATGCGGCGCCTGGCGAGCCGCCAGCCGTTGGCGAGGGCCAGCGCCGCGCCGCGTCCCATGACCGCCTCGAAGGCTTCGGCGCCGGTCATGGCGGGACCGCCGGCGAGGCCGAAGGCGGAACGTACGGAGCGGACCTGCTCGAAATCGAGCACGCGCCCGATGAACGCCTCGCCGTCGTCCGTCCTGAGACGCCGCACTCTCATGTTCTCGGCCGGCAGACGGTCCCAGACCGGCAGCAACAGGCCGGCGGCGAGCCAGAACCGCGATTCCTTGTGCGAAGGCAGGCCGGCGATCTCGTCCTCCCAGAGCGTCTTCCAGTCGGCTTCGGCAGCTTTCCGCCAGTTGGACGCATCCAGCTCGGCCTTCGCCATGGTGTCCCGCCCAGCGGGACGCAGCAGCCGGACGCGCTCCTGCACCCCTCCGTCGTCGAACAGACCCGACGGCGCCGGAAGCACGACCGCGGCCCGGTTGGACCGGGCATTGACCACCAGATGGGGACCGTCGTTCGTCTCCTTGCCGATTCCCAGCGCCGCGTCAGCGGTCGTCGGCTCCATCCGGTCGCGGCGCACGATCTCGACCAGCTCCGTGGCAGCCCCGCTGCCCGGATGCGTGTACAGCGTCTCCCGGCCGGCCGCTGCCAGGGAGTCGGCCCGCACGGTCTCCACGCCGACCTCGTAGGTCCCGGCCTCCATGGCCTGCTCGATGCCGCCTGCGATGCGGTCCTCCAGTTCCGCAAAGAGCTGGTTCTGCTCGGCGATCGGCAGGGCCAGGAGCCTGTTCAGGAAGCGCGGCATGGGCGGCAGGTCCTCCTTGAGCGAACCCTCCCAGGTGACCTTCAGGCCGGTGGCCTCCTCGAAGCGTTGCAGCGGCCAGCCGGTGATGTCTCCGCGCCAGAGCGCCAGGTAGAACCGCCTCAGGGCCGCCTTGGCGTAAAGGCTCTCCAGGTTGTCGCTCTCCCGAAACAGGGTTGCGTCGCTTCCTCCCATGGCGGTCTGGGAATCGCGCTGTCCGCGGGTGATGGCGCCCAGGCTGTCCAGCCGCCGCGCGATGGTGGCGATGAACCGCCGCTCGCCCTTCACATCGGTCGTGACCGGCCGGAAGAGCGGCGCCGAGGCCTGGTGCGTGCGGTGGGTGCGCCCGAGCCCCTGGATCGCTTGGTCCGCGCGCCAGCCCGGTTCCAGCAGGTAGTGGACCCGGCGCTCGGTGTTGGGACACGAGAGGTCGGCGTGGTAGCTCCGCCCGGTGCCGCCGGCCATGGAGAACACGAGGATGCGCTTGCTCCTTTCCATGAACGCGGCCGTCTCGGAGAGATTGGCAGAGGCCGGCCGGCCGCGGAGCGCCAGGCGGTCGCCTCCTCCGTCCGTAATCCTGAGTACCCGTCGGGCGCGCCCCGTCACTTCCGCCACGGCCTCGTGGCCGAAGTGCTGGACCACCTGGTCCAGGGCCGAGGGCACCGGCGGCAGGGAGGCGAGCTGCTCCAGCAGCGCGTCCCGTTGCGCGAGGGCCTCCTGGCA
>JAJDTQ010000038.1 GCA_022827045.1 Candidatus Binatia bacterium | reverse complement strand
GAGGATCAGCGGCCTTCCGCCCCACCGCATCGCCTCCAAGGGCATCGGCAGGACCTTCCAGAACCTGCTGCTGTGGCGGCACATGAACGTCCTGGAGCACGTCAAGATGGCGCGCTACTCCAGGATCGGTTACGGTCTCCTCGACGCCTGCCTCGGCACCCCCCGGCGGCACCGGAGAGAGCGTGAAATCGAGGAAAAGGCACTGGCCCTGCTGGAGATGCTGGACATCCGCCACCTGGCGGACCAGGCCGTCCCCAACCTGCCCTACGGCGCCCAGCGCAGGGTCGAGATGGCCCGGGCCCTGGCCACCGAGCCCAGGCTGCTTTTGCTGGACGAGCCCACCGCGGGCATGAACCCGGACGAGTTGGTGCAGATCATGGAGATCATCCGCCGTGTGCACCGGGAGTTCAACCTGGCGATCTTTCTCATCGAGCACCGGATGCGGTTCGTCATGGAGTTGTGCGAGCGGATCCAGACGCTGGATTTCGGAGAGGTGATCGCCGAAGGCACGCCGGAGGAGATCCAGAACAACCCCAGGGTCATCGAGGCCTACCTGGGAGCCACCGAAACGTAGCCACGATGTTGTTGTCCGTCGAAAACCTGCGCGTCTCCTACGACCAGATCCGCGCCCTGCAGGGGATCAGCTTCGAGATCGAAGAGGGCGAGATCGTCTGCATCATCGGCGCCAACGGCGCCGGCAAGAGCACGACCCTGCTGGCGATCTCGCGCATGGTGCCGGTGGAGGCGGGAACGCGCATGACCTACATGGACAAGGACCTGCTGCAGTACTCCGCCGACAGGGTGGTAAGCCGGCTCGCCATCTCCCACGTGCCGGAGGGACGGCGCCTGTTCGACAACCTCACGGTGATGGAGAACCTGCGGTTGTCCTGTTTTGCCCGGAAAGACGACGGCATCAAGCGCGACATCGACCGTGTCCTGAGCATCTTCCCGCGGCTGGCCGAGCGCGAACACCAGAAGGCCGGCACCCTGAGCGGCGGCGAGCAGCAGATGCTGGCCGTGGGCCGCGCCTTCATGAGCGGCCGCAAGCTTATGCTGCTGGACGAACCCTCCATGGGACTGGCCCCGCTCATGATGAAGACCGTGTTCGATGCCCTCCGTGAGATCAACCAGGAGGGCACCACCATCCTGCTGGTGGAGCAGAACGCGCAACTGGCGCTCCAGTTCGCCGGCCGGGGCTACGTGCTGGAAAACGGCAGCCTGGTGCTGGAAGGCAAGTCGGCCGACCTCCTCGACGACCCCGGAGTGAAGCAGGCCTACCTGGGCGGCTGACACTACCAGGCACCGCTCCTACCCCAATATCCCTCGGATATCGGAACGGGCATTGCCCATTCCGTTTGTGTTAAGATTGATTTCCTGAAGTAACTGGAACGCTTGCCCGGCTACCGGCTAAAGGGTAGTTTGGGCGAAAATTTCTTTAAAGGGAGGGACTGATGAGGATTTCGATACGTGCGTTTTCGGTCGGTTTGGCGGCCGTGGTGCTGGCGGCGGCGTCCCTGGCGTCGGCGGGTACCCTGGACGACGTCCGCAAGCGTGGTCACCTGATCTGCGGCATCAACACCGGCCTGGTGGGCTTTGCCGCTCCGGACGACAAGGGCGTGTGGAAAGGCTTCGACGTGGACGTGTGCCGCGCGGTGGCGGCCGCGGTGTTCGGAGACGCCAACAAGCTCAAGTACAAGAACCTCACCGGCAAGACGCGCTTCACCGCGCTGCGTTCGGCCGAGATCGACATGCTGTCGCGCAACACCACCTGGACCTTCAGCCGGGACGTGGACTTGCAGCTCACCTTCGTGGGCATCAACTACTACGACGGCCAGGGCTTCATGGCGCCGAAGAAGCTCGGCGTCAAGTCCGCCAGCGAACTCGCCGGCGCGTCGGTGTGCATCCAGACCGGCACCACCACCGAGCTGAACCTCGCGGACTACTTCCGCGCCAACAACATGAAGTATGAGCCGGTGCCCATCGAGACCAACACCGAGGCGCGCACCAACTACCTGGCCGGCCGCTGCGACGTGTACACCACCGACCGCTCCGGCCTGGCGGCCACCCGCGCCGCCACCGACAACCCGGACGACCACGTGGTACTGCCGGAGATCATCTCCAAGGAACCGCTGGGTCCGCTGGTGCGGCACGGCGACGACCAGTGGGCGGACATCGTGCGCTGGAGCCTCAACGCCATGATCGCCGCCGAGGAGATGGGCGTCACCTCCAAGAACGTCAAGGAGCTGGCGTCGAAGGAGAACAAGAACAAGGAAGTCAACCGGTTGCTCGGCGTCGAGGAGCTGCAGGGACGCGAGAGGCTGGGGCTGTCCAAGGACTGGGCGGTGAACATCATCGCGCAGGTGGGCAACTACGGCGAGGTTTTCGAGACGCACCTCGGCAAGAAGACCCCCATCGGCCTCGACCGGGGACTCAACGCCCAGTGGACCGACGGCGGACTGATCTACGCACCGCCGTTCCGGTAGACCGGACAGGTCTCACAACAGCATGAACCGTGTGGATCCGGTGTCGCGCCGCCATCGCGCGTGACACTGGCAATCCACACGGCGCATGTCGTATAGACTACCGGGCGTGGTGCAACCTACCGACAGACCCGGTCCGCCTCCAGGTCCCGCGTTCAGCCTGGGCAGCCTGTGGTACGACGAGGCCGTCCGCGGCGTCGCCATCCAGATCCTGGTGCTGCTCGGCGTGTTCGCGACGGCGGCCTGGATGATCAGCAACGTCGTCGCCAACTACGCCATCCTCGACAAGACCTTCGGCTTCGACTTCCTCTGGCTTCCCGCCAACTACGACATCAACCAGGCGCTCATCGAATACAACAACCAGGACACGCACCTGCGCGCGGCCGTCGTGGGCCTGATCAACACCGGCTTGGTGGCCTTCCTCGGCATCATCCTGGCCACGGTGCTCGGGTTCCTGGTAGGGATCCTCCGGCTGTCGCCCAACTGGCTGGTCTCGCGCATCGCCTACTGTTACGTCGAGTTCACGCGCAACACCCCGGTGCTGCTGCTCATCCTGCTGTGGCACGGCATCATCATCAACACGCTGCCGCATCCGCGACAGGCCATTGCCTTCGGCGACGTCGCCTTCCTCACCAAGCGGGGCTTCTACGTTCCCAAGCCCCTGTTCGAATCCGGGTTCGAGTGGGTCGCGCTGGCCCTGGCCGCCGCGCTCGTGGGGGCGTTCTTCGTGCACCGCCACGTACGCCGGGTACGCGAGACCACGGGCCGCCAGCTTCCCGGCGGCTGGATGGCCACCGCCCTGATCCTGGGATTGCCGGCTCTGGCCTACGTCGCCGCGGACGCATCGATCTCCTTCGACATGCCAGCGCTCCGGGGCTTCAATTTCCAGGGCGGCCTGTACCTGCTCCCCGAGCTGGTGGCGCTGACCTGGGCGCTGGCGTTCTATACCTCCGGCTTCATCGCCGAGAACGTGCGCGCCGGCATCCTCGCCGTGGACAAGGGACAGATCGAGGCGTCTCAGGCGCTGGGACTCCCGCGCAGGCGCGTCCTGAACCTGGTGGTCCTGCCCCAGGCGTTGCGGGTCATCATCCCGCCGCTTACTTCCCAGTACCTTGACCTCACCAAGAACTCATCCCTGGCCATTGCCATCGGCTACGTGGACCTGGTGGGGACCCTGGGGGGGATCACGCTGAATCAGACGGGGCGGGAGATCGAGTGCATGATGCTGGTCATGCTGATCTACCTGGCCATTTCCCTGACGATTTCGGTGTTCATGAACTGGTATAACCGGTACGTCCGGCTGGTGGAGCGCTGATGTCACTTCCCGCCACCGCACCGCCCACCTATCCGCCGGGACAGCACCCGGACCTGCCGCCGCCGCCGGGGTCCGCGGGCGTCGTCGGCTGGTTGCGCGCCAACCTGTTCTCGTCGGTGTTCAACACCGCGCTGACGTTCGTTTCCGTCTGGCTGATCTACGAGTTCGTGACCGCCGCCATCGACTGGTTCGTTCTGGAAGCGGTGTGGGAGGCCGGCTCCCGGGTGGACTGCCGCAAACAGGGTGACGGCGCCTGCTGGGCGGTCATCGCCACCCGGCTGGACCAGTTCGTCTACGGCTTCTATCCCGCCGACCAGCGCTGGCGTCCGGTGCTCACCTTCATCCTGCTTTTTCCCGCGCTGGCGCCGGTGCTGTTCGATCGCACGCCCTATCGCAGCCAACTGCTGTGGTTCTCGCTGGCCTATCCCGCGGTGGGCGCTTGGTTGATCTACGGCGGCCTGGGCCTGCCGGTGGTGGATACCGACGCCTACGGCGGGTTCCTGCTCACCATGATCCTGGGCGTCACCGGCATCGTGGCGTCGCTTCCGCTGGGCATCCTGCTGGCCCTCGGCAGGCAGTCGCGGCTGCTGGCGATCCGTGTCCTGTGCGTCACCTTCATCGAAGTCGTACGCGGCGTGCCGCTGATCACGCTGCTGTTCATCGCCTCCACCATGCTCAACTACTTCCTGCCCCCGGGGACCAACTTCGACCTCCTCATCCGGGTGCTCATCATGGTCACGCTGTTCGCCGCGGCTTACCTCGCCGAAGCCGTGCGCGGTGGCCTGCAGGCCCTTTCCCGCGGCCAGTACGAGGCCGCGGACTCGCTGGGGCTGTCCTACTGGAAGACCACGTGGCTGGTGACCCTGCCCCAGGCCCTCAAGATCGCCATACCCGGCATGGTCAACGTCTTCATCGGCCTTTACAAGGACAGCACGCTGGTAGTAATCATCGGCCTGTTGGACCCGCTGGGCGTGGCCCGGGCAGTGCTCGCCGACGCCAAGTGGAACGGGCTGTCCAACGAGACGTATCTTTTCATCGCGCTCTTCTTCTTCATGAGCTGCTTCGCCATGTCGCGATACTCTCTCTGGCTCGAAGGACGGCTGAGCGTCGACAACCGTTAGCATTCTTTCCATGGCTACAACCGAAGAAAGCCCCGAGCGCATCCGGTCCACCATCGATTCCTCCAGGGTGATGGTGGAAATCCAGGGCATGCACAAGTGGTTCGGCACCTTTCACGTGCTCAAGAACATCAACCTGCGGGTGACCGCGGGCGAGCGCATCGTCATCTGCGGGCCGTCCGGCTCGGGCAAGTCCACCCTGATCCGCTGCATCAACCGGCTCGAGGTCCATCAGCAGGGGACCATCCAGGTTGACGGCATCGAGCTGACTCGCGACGTCAAGAACATCGAGCAGATCCGCTCCGAGGTGGGCATGGTGTTCCAGCACTTCAACCTGTTCCCCCACCTCACCGTGCTGGAGAACTGCACCCTCGGCCCCATGTGGGTGCGCAAGCTGCCCAAGGAGGAGGCCGAGGCCATCGCCCTCCGGTACCTCGAGCGCGTGCAGATCCCCGAGCAGGCCGAAAAGTATCCCGGCCAGCTCTCCGGGGGCCAGCAGCAGCGGGTGGCCATCGCGCGCTCGCTGTGTATGCAGCCCAAGATCATGCTGTTCGATGAGCCCACCTCCGCCCTCGATCCCGAGATGATCAAGGAAGTGCTCGATACCATGCTCGAACTGGCCGAAACCGGCATGACCATGCTGGTGGTGACCCACGAGATGGGCTTCGCCCGCCGCGCCGCCGACCGCGTCATCTTCATGGACGGCGGCGAGATCATCGAGGAGAACGCCCCCGAGCCGTTCTTCAACAACCCGCAAAACGATCGCACCAAGCTGTTCCTGAGCCAGATCCTGTCGCACTGAGCCGCGGTCCCTCCGTCATTCCGGCGGAAGCCGGAATCCAGGCGGGGTGCCGTGGCCTGACGCCTGAATTTGGCGGGTTTCTGTGCTACGGTCCTGCACATGTCCTCAACATTGATCAAGAACATCGGGACCCTCGTAACCGGGATGCTGGAGGACCCCCTCCGGGACGCCGACTCGATCCTGGTTGCCGACGGGGTCATCCAGGAGATCGGCAACGGGCTGAGCGGCAACGTGGACCGCACCATCGACGCCAACGGCACCACGGTGGTCCCCGGCCTCATCGACTCGCATTCCCACCCGACCTTCGGCAACTTCACGCCGGCGCAGAACTCCATGGGGTGGATTACCCACTACATGCATGGCGGCGTCACTTCCATCATCTCCGCCGGCGAGCTGCACGTGCCGGGCCTGCCGCTGCCGCCGGACCCCCTGTGCGCGGTGTCCCTGGCCATCGTCGCCAAGCGCTGCTGGGACAACTTCCGCCCCACAGGCGCGCGGGTGCACGGCGGTACGCTGCTGCTGGTGCCGGGTTTGGAGGAGAAGGACTTCGACACCATCGCCGAGGCGGGCATCTGGCTGGTCAAGTTCATCTTCTACGACTACAGCCTGCTGCCCACCGGCGAGGCCGAACGCTACGTGAAGTGGGCCCGGGCGCGGGACATCAAGGTGAAGATCCACTCGGGCGGCGTCTCCCGTTCGGGGGTCAGCCAGGTGGCCGGGTTGGACATCGTCAAGGCCATCGACCCCGACGTCATCGGCCACAGCACCGGCGGCCCCATCCCCATGCCCGAGGAGGACCTGCGTCGCATCGTCGCCGAGACGGAGTACTATGTCGAGATCTGCACCTCCGGCAACCTGCGCATGGGCATGGTGCTGACCGACGCGGTCCGGCAGCATAGCGCCGAGGCCCGCGTACTGGTGGGGACCGACACACCCGGCGGCACGGGCGTCGTGCCGCGCGGTATCCTGCGGGAGATCTGCTTCCTGGCCTCCCTGGGAGGCATCGCTCCGGAGCACGCGGTGGCCATGGCCACCGGCAACACCGGCCGCGCCCACGGCCTGGACCTCGGCATCATCGCCGAGGGCAAGCCCGCGGACCTGGTCATCATGGACAGCATCACCGGCTCGGTGTCTACGGACGCACTGGATTCCTTCGCCAAGGGCGACCTGCCGGGCATCTCGGTGGTGATGATCGACGGCGAGCTGACCGTCGCAGGCCGCAGCCAGCAGACGCCGCCACCCGAGCGGGGGGTGGTCATCAGCGGGTAGTGACCAGCGGCTTCCCAAATATTTGGGGCCGGACCTTGTAGTATGGCCGGATTGGCCGTAACAATTCGTTAATATTAGAAATTGGTGTCGGTCATCGGCCCGGATTCACGGGCCGTTGGCGAAGGAGGTTTCCCGGTGAGGTCAATGCAATACGGCGTGGGAATGTTTCCTACGGAACCCATGTCACGCATCATCCATCTCAGCAAGCAGGCGGAGGAGCTGGGTTACAGCCATATCTGGGTCGGCGACTCGCATCTCATCTGGCGCGAGGCGTTCGTGAACATGGCCGCGGTGGCGCTCAACACCTCAAAGGTGATCATCGGCACCGGCGTCACCAACCCCGTGACCCGGCATCCCTCGGTGCTGGCCAGCGGCTACGCCACCCTGGACGAGATGGCGCCCGGACGGTTCGCCGTGGGCATCGGACTCGGCGACAGCTCCCTGGAGACCATGGGCCGCAAGCAGGCGCGGCTGGCGGACTTCGAAGCGGCGGTGGCGCAGATGCGGGCCGTTATCGAGGGAGGCGAAGCCGAGTTGGAGAGCGGCAGCAAGATACACCTGAACTTTGCCCAGAACCGGAAGATCCCGTTCTACGTGGCCGCCAGCGGCCCAAGGATGCTCGAGCTTTCCGGGCGCATCGCCGACGGCGTCATCATCCTGGTGGGCGTGGATTCCGGCGCCATCGAAAGGGCGGTGGAGCGGATCGCGGCCGGCGCCGAGTCGGCGGGCCGCAAGCTCTCCGACATCGACCTGGTGCTGTGGGTCCCGTGCGCGGTTTCCGAGAGTCCGGGCGCCAAGGATGCGGTCAAGGCCCACGTGGCCCGGGTCATCGCCCACCCGCTGCCCTTCACTCTGGACGAGCAGGAGCAGAAGGTCCTGGACGACATCCACCAGGCCTACAACTACTACCAGCACATGAACCCGCTGGCCGCCCAGGCCCGCGTGATCCCCGACTGGCTGGTGGACAAGTTCGCGGTCGCCGGCACCCCCGACGAGTGCAACGCCAAGGTGGCGGAGCTGAAGCAGAGCGCCATCAACCAGGTGGCTATCATTCCCTACAACGTCGGCGACGCCGACCGCGGCGAGACCCTGCGGCTCTTCGCCGGCGCCATGTAGCTCGAGAGGCCGGTCCGGGTCATCGAGTCCCGCCTCGCGGCAGGCTCCGGACGACTCGGACAGGCTCCCGGACCGCCGATGCGGACCCTCACCCGCTACTACCTGTTTCAGGTTCCCGGCTGGGCCCTCACGGCCGTCCTCGTGGCCGTGCTGCACGCGTGGCTGGGTCTGCCGGTGTGGGTGGCGCTGACCGTGCTCGGCGTGGTGGTGCTGAAGGACGTGATCTTCTATCCGTTCCTGCGCCGGGCCTACCAGCTCGAAGCCTCCGGCGCCGCCCGCCTCGTGGGCCTGCGCGGCGTCGCGCGGGACACCCTCGATCCCAACGGATATGTTTACGTCAACGGCGAGCTGTGGCGTGCCAAGACCGAGACGGAAGCACCCGCGATCCCGGCCGGCGCGGATGTCCGGGTGGTCCAAGGCCAGCGCATGACCTTGACCGTGACGCGACACTAGCGACCTGCCTGCGACTGCATCCCCGGCTTAAAGAAAACCCTTGTCCTTGTAGAACTGCTTCGCTCCCGGATGCAGCGGAATGCCCAGCGGCCCGGCGTCGGTGTCGCGGCAGACCTCCCTGATGTTCAGCCGGGCGGCGTCCACCGGGATGTCGCGGCGACGGTGGTGGATGGACTCGCACAGGGAGTAGGCCATGTCCTTGCTGAGCCACTTGTGGGTGATGATGGGCCAGCCGCTGAAGTCCACGGTGCGGACGTCCTCCTTGAGGCCGGGGAACCGCCGCCTGGGAATTACCGCGCGCTTGAAACCCAGGGCCTCCATGCCTCGGATCACGTCCTCGTCGAGGTGCAGCACCTCGTAGCCGTTCTCCAGCGCGGCCTCCAGCCATTTGGTGGGCAACCCTTCATCGAAAACCGCGTCCACGCGCCTCGCTTTGATGGATTCGATGCGCTTGGGCGAGGAAGGATGAGCGCACTCGTCGATCCTGCCGCCCCAGCGGACGATCTTCCGGAACGAAAGGCCGTACAGCGACATGATGTTGGCGATGGCGTAGGCGGTGGAGTTGTCGATCCCCGAGGCCCGGGTGGACACGGTCAACGGCATCTTCCGCCGCACGATGTCGCGTACCGAGCGGATTCCCAACTCCGCCGAGACGACGAAGGCGATGCGGTCCCAGGAGGGAAAGCACGCCAGCGCGCGCAGGGGCAGCGGTTCCTTGTAGAAGCCCTTGCCGCGGTAGGCCATGGTGGCGATGACCGACGGGTTCACGTGGGAGACGTCGACCCGGCGTTTCCCCACCTCGATGGGCGCCTTCATGCCGCCCATGAGCTCACCGTGGACGCCGAACCGGAGCGGCGGGAAAATGTTGTCCTCCTCGTCGCTGGAACGGATGGAGATGTCCAGCGCCACGCCCAGGTCGAGCTTGCGGTCGCCGTAGGCGCCGGCGGCGATCTCCAGCATTGCCTTCACCCGTTTCATCCGTGAATTCGGTCGTTGCCTGGCCATCGATCCCCCCTCGCCTGATGTCCTGACCTCTAGCAGATCAGGCCGTCAGTGGCGACATCCCGGATCCCGGGTCTAGCCTTGGATGACTTTGAGGGGGGTGGCATGCCTCTAGGGGGACCGGCATGCCTCCAGGAAGTCCGGCATGGCTGCCGGGAAAGCCCGCGCGGCGCTTTCCTTGCAGGGAATCCGGGCGTCGAGTATGAATAGGGCCATGAGCGACGCGGCGGAACGGGTGAAGGAGATTATCGACCAGGATCGCGAGGACCTGGTCCAGTTGTGCCTGGAGCTGGGCAACATCCCCAGCCCCCATGCCAAGGAAAGGGCCGTCGGCGAGGCCACGGCGGGGTGGCTCAAGCGCAACGGCATCGAGGCCTGGCTTCAGTGGATCACCGACGAGAGCGTGAACGCGGTGGGCCTGATCCGCGGCGCCGGCGGCGGTTCGAGCCTCATCCTGAACGCGCACATGGACACCGGCCCCGAGCTGCCGGCCGACGCCTCCGAGGCGGACGTGCGGATGGAAGGGGCGTGGGTGGACGGCGACCTGATGTTCGGCAAGGGGCTCATCAACGACAAGGCCCAGCTCTGCGCCTTCATGATCGCCGCCCGAGCGCTAAACAAGGCGGGGGTCGTGCTCGGCGGCGACCTCTACGTCACAGGCGTGGCCACGGAGACGGGCGAGCCGTCGGTGGACGACACCCAGGGCGTCAATTTCCCGGGCGAGGGTTTCGGCGCCTGGTGGCTGGTCAACCGCGGCGTTACCGCGGACTACTGCCTCGTGGGGGAGACCTCCGGATTCGGCGTCATCATGGGGGAATGTGGCGCGGTCTGGCTCAAGATCCGCTGCAAGGGCCGTGAGCTGTACACGCCACGGCTGGAACGGGGCGAGTCCCTGCGGGCCCACCCCAACCCCTACATCAAGATGGCCCACGCGGTTGTCGCGCTGGAGCAATGGGCCATCGACTACGAGCACAAGGCGCGCTTCGAGTTCCCCGGCGGTACCATGATCCCCAAGGCCCAAGTGGCCGCGGTCCGCGGCGGCCCGGGCTACTGCGACATCTACTACGACGTGCGCATCGTTCCCAAGACCGACCCCCAGGCCATCAAGCGCGAGATCGAGGCGGTGATGGCCAGCCTAGACTCCGACTCCGAGGTGTCCATCTACCAGTATTCCAGGGGGCACGTGGCGCGGAACGCCGACATGCTCATCGATTCCATCGACCAGGCGCACCGCGATGTCATGGGCGCCGACCCCCCGCCGCCGCCGTCGGCCGAGATCAGCATGTGGCGCGACATGAACATTTTCAACGAACTCGGGATTCCCGCCGTGTGCTACGGACCGCCACGCCAGAAAGAAAACATCAGCCAGGCGCAAAACCGCGCCATGAAGATCGACGATCTCGTCGCCGCCACCAAGGTGTACGCGCTCGCCATCCTGTCGGTGTGCGGGGAATCGAAGTGATTGGATAGGGAGGTTGCCTTGGGTAGCTCGAAGGCGGTAACGCGAGGGGTCCGGATCGAAGTCTCCACCGAGTACGACCCGTCTCGTTCATTTCCGGAGCACAACCGCTGGTTCTATCTCTACACCGTGGAGATCAGCAACGACGGTTCGGAGACCGTTCAACTCGTGAGCCGCCACTGGATCATCACCGACGCCAGCGGCCACGTGGAGGAAGTCAAGGGACCGGGCGTCGTGGGCGAGAGCCCAGTCCTGCAGGAGGGAGAATCCTTCCAATACACCTCCGGATGCCCGCTCACCACCCCCTACGGCACCATGCACGGCACCTACCAGATGGTCACCGCCGACGGCGACCGCTTCGATGCCCAGATCGCCGAGTTCGTCCTCGGCGAACCGCGGTCGCTGCACTAGGAAAAGGGGCGGAGCGTCTCCCCGCGGGCATCGCCGCGAGAATCCGTTCCGCCCCTTCTCGATAACCGTCCCGTCTAGCTAGCTCTTCCGGTTCAGCGCCTCGAACACTTTTTCCGAGGTGATCGGCAGCGACATGATACGCACGCCGCAGGCGTCGGCCACGGCGTTGGCGATGGCGCCCGCCGTGGGGATGTTGGCGGTCTCGCCGATGGCCATGCTGTTGTAGGGGCCGGGGCCGCGCTTGTGCTCGGACAGCAGGGTGGTCAGCTCCGGCACGTCGCGCATGGTGGGGATCTTGTAGTCGCCGAAGTTGGCGGTGGTGACCTTGCCGTCGTCCACCATGAGGTGCTCCATCATGCCGTAGCCGATGCCGGTCATGCTGGCGCCCTCGATCTGGCCCTGGTGCATCAGCGGGTTCAGGATGGTGCCGGTGCTGTGGCTCGTGACCAGCCGCTTGAGCTCGACGTTGCCGGTCTCGGGGTCCACCTCCACCTCGGCGATCTGCGCGCACATGGCCGCGTCCGCCACCTTGGAGGTGTCGTCGTAGAGCCCCTCGGTCTCGATAGCCGAGCCCTTGGCCCTGACCACGTCGGCGTAGCTGATGGCGCGGTCGGCGCTCTTGTGCACCACCTGTCCGTCGTCGAGATCGAGGTCTTCCCTCGGGGCGTCCAGTGCGTTGGCGCCGGCCTCCAGTAGCTCCTCCCGCGTCTTCATGATGCCGTCATAGCCGGCGTTGCCGTAGACCCGGGTGCCGCGGCTGCCCCCCAGGCCGGAGTCCTGGATGCCGGCGCTGGTGTCGAAGTGTTCGAACCTGATGTTCTCGGCCGGGATCTTGAGCTCCTGTTCCGCCATCTGCTCCAGCAGCGTGAAGGTGCCGACGCCCTGGTCCAGCATGGCCGAGGAAACCGTCAGCGTGCCGGTGTCGTCCAGCCGGAACTTCACCAACCCCTTGCCGCCGTTCACCGACCACTGCACCAGGCCGATGCCCTTGCCGACGTTCTTGGCCCGGGGCTCGTAGTACTTGACCTCTTCGAGGGCCTTGTCGAACACCGCGTTGGAGCCGACGTAGTCGACCTTCTCGCCCACCGGCGAGTCGTGGACTCCCTCCAGCAGGTTCTTCTTGCGCAGGTCCGCCGGGTTCATGCCCAGCGCCTCGGCCAGCAGGTCGAGCTGGCTCTCGTTGGCGAAGAAACCCTGCGGGTCGCCGGGCGAGCGCATGTGTCCGCACGGCACCTGGTTGGTGTACACCATGTGCTCTTCCACGAACGTGTTGGGCATGTTGTAGGGGCCGGGGGACTTCTGCGGTCCGCCGAGGATGCCGTTGGGCTTGAACGCGCAGTAGGCGCCGGTGTCGAAAATGAAATCCATGTGATGGGCGGTGATGGTCCCGTCCTTCTTGGCCCCGGTGCGGACCTTGATGATGGAGGCGTGGCGCGGGTTGCCGGCGATGAACTCCTCGTCGTAGTCCATCACGATCTTGACCGGCCGCCCGCCGCTCTTCTTCGACAGCGAGTAGCACAGGGCGATGTCCATGAAGTCGCCCTTGCCGCCGAAGTCGCCGCCGATGTAGCACGGATGCACCACGATGGACTCGGGGTCCACCTGCACCGCGGCGGCTACCTGGCCGCGGATGCCGTAGGGGACCTTGCTGCACGCCCAGATCTCGGCCGCGCCCGTCTCCGGGTCGGCCTTGGCCACGCAGGAATGGGGCTCGATGTAGGCCTGATGCACCTTGGGCGTGGTGAAGGTGTTCTCGACGATGACATCCGCCTCCTCGAATCCTTTCTTGATGTCGCCCTTCTCCCAGTTGACGTAGATCACCCGGTTGGTGGGGCTGTCGAGCTTCTGCACCAGTCCCTTGTAGGTATGGACCTCGGGGTGCAGCAGCGGCGCCGAGGACTCCATGGCCTCCACAGGATCGAGCACCGGATCCATTTCCTCGTACTCGACCTCGATGAGCGCGGCGGCTTCCTCGGCCGCGTCCTCGGTCTCGGCGGACACCGCGGCCACCTTCTCGCCGATGAAGCGCACGATGCCGTCCGCCACGATGGGCATGTCCACCACGCGGCGGCCGATGCGCAGTCCCGCCACGTCCTCGCCGGTGAGGATGCCGACCACGCCCGGCACCTGCATGGCCTTGCTGGTGTCGATGCTCTTGATGCGGCCGTAGGAGATGGGGCTGCGCAGGATCTTGCCCCAGAGCATGTCCGGGAACGTCACGTCCACCGCGTACTTGGCCTTGCCGCTTACCTTGTGCTCGCCGTCGATGCGGGGTGTGGGAACCCCCACGCTGTGCTTTTCCGCCATTGGCTCACCTCTGAAAAGTTGTTGAAATGGGTGTGCGATAAGCCCGAAAATGATCCATCTTGCATAACACACGACCGGGTCGATGTGTACCGGTCCGGCGCCGTCGCCCCGTGAGCCAGGGCCTGGGGACAGGAGGGACAGACATGCACTCCCGACTTCGCACATTCGCCGCCGCACGGCTTCTCGGGCTGGCCCTCGCGCTGCCGCTGGCCGCCTTGACGAGCGCGCATCAAGGCCTGGCCGACGTCCTCGACCCCGCCGAGGTCACCAACCAGGAATACCGTCGATTCCTCCGCGCCACCGGTCGCCCCGCGCCGGAGCATTGGACGGAAGGCACGCACCCCGAAGGGGCGGCGTCCGACCCCGTGGTGCTGGTGACCTGGCACGATGCGGTGGCGTACTGCCAGTGGGCGGGGGGAAAGCGGCTGCCCACGGTGGCCGAATGGCTTGCCGCCTGCAACGGCGGCAAGCTGAACAAGCACGGCGACATCTGGGAGTGGACCTCCACGGATGTGGGCCAGGAGGGTGACGTCTTCAAGGCCCTGTGCGGACCCATGGGCACGTGCGACTGCTCGCACCGGTACCGGCCCCACTGGCTCAACGAGGTGAAGGGTTTCCGCTGCGCCGGGGCCTCGTCGCCGTTGGCGCTCCAACGAAAACGGCCCGGCAGCGCAAACTGCCGGGCCGTGATTCCTTCCCTCGCCGAACTGGCGAGGCTCAGACCAGCCGGCTTTCCGGGAACATGAACGAGCGGATGGTGACCGGGATGACCTCGGTGACGCCCATGGCATTGCCGACGTCGATGAAGTCCAGGTCGCCCACGTCGATGCCGTCCACGGCGATGACCTCCGGCGCGACCTTCAGCTCCTCCTTCAGGATGCCGCCAAGAGACTTGGCCACGTCCATGTCCAGGATCAGGAAGACGTTGAGTTCCGGATCCAACGGATTCTCCGCGTCGTTGACCACCGCGGCGATGCCTTCGGCCACGCGCCGGATGTACTTGTAGTTGGGCACGCCCTCCAGTCCCAGGGCCAGGGCGAGACCCGGTTTGAACTTTTCCAGGTCGAACTTGGCCAGCGCCGTCCGGATCGTGCCCTGGACGTCGCACTCCTCGTCGATGAGCGCCTTCACCACCTGGAGGCCGTAGACCGGCAGCGGCGTCTCGCTGGAGATGTAGCTGGTGTTGCCGCTGGCCTGGATGGTGTACTCGCCGGCGCCGATGACGGTGGCGCGGATGCCCTCCACAGGCTCCTTGACCAGCTCCGCCCGGTTGAGCTCGTCGATGCGTTCGCGGATTTCCTTGCCGAGATAGGGGCCGACGTCGCCGTAGGACGGCACTTCGTGATCGTAGATGTGTTCGGAGACGCCGCCGGAGAAGACGATGTGGTCGATGCTTTCCAGGCCGTCGTAGTCGGGCAGCAGATCGGTCACCAGCAGGTGCTCCTCCAGGTCGGAAAGCGGCTTCGCCTGGATGACGTTGAAGAGGTAGGTGCCCATGTAGGCGGCGAACGCTCGCTTGACGTCCTCCGTAACGGCCTGTCCCACCTCCACCGGGGTGCCCAGCTCCTTCGTGATGAACTTGGCGGGAAGCTCGACCCGGGTCACCACGTCGTTCTCGTCGAAGGCGATGAGACGCGCGCCCACGCTGATGGCCGCGGTCTGGGTCACGGTCCCGTCCCGGATGACCGACAGCTTGGTGGTGCCGCCGCCCATGTCGATGTTGAGCACCGTGGCTTTGGCCGACTTGGACAGGTCCACCGCGCCGCAGCCGTAGGCCGCCAGCAGCGCCTCGTGGTTGGGGCCGGCCGAGGCGCAGATGAACTTGCCCGAGTCCTTGGCGAAATACTCGAGGATCGGGCGGGAGTTCTCCTTGTTGAGGGCCTCCCCGGTGATCACCACCGCGCCGGTGTCGATGTCGTCGTGGGTGTAGCCGGCCACGCGGTAGGACTCGTGGATGAAGTCCTCCACCCTGGCCGTGTCGATGAGGGTCCCTGAGCTGTACGGCGTCAGCATGATGGGCGAACGGTACAGCACCTCCCGCTCTGTGACCCTGAACCGGGCCGACAGTCCGGCGCCCTCGCGCCGGAGCGTCAGGTGGGAAAACACCAGGTGGGAGGTGGAGGAGCCGATGTCGATGCCCACGCTCGTGAGCGAGAACATCTCGACCCCTTCGATGTCCTCCACGATGGCATCGGGTCCGGGATGAAAGTGTTCAGGATTGTCTGCGTCGTCGTGCATGGTTGGTGCGACCCTACTGTTTGCCCATCCCCTTGGACCACTCGTAGTCGGGGTTGGTGTAGGCTTCCTCGTGCATCAGGCTCGTGGTGCCGCGCTTGGCCAGCTCTTCCTCGAACTTGGCCCGGACAAAGGGATCCTCGTCCGGATACTCGATCTGGTCCTTGGCCCGGTCCTCGACCTTCTCCGCGTAGCCGTGGAACTGCATGGGCGGATGGAAGGCCAAGTAGCGCGCGGGCGCAACGCCGGCGTTGAAGTGCTGGTGGAACCACTTGTTGGGCGGCACGAAGACGGTGGCCTCGTGCCAGGGCACCACGATCTTCTCTTTGCCTTCTTCCCACATGATCGAATAACCCTCGCCGGCTGGAATGACGATGACCCGGCCGGGGCCGTGCCGGTGCGCCTTCTTGTAGGTGCGCGCCGCGAACACCGACATGTGGCAGGAAAGCTCGGAGTTGGGGAACTCGATGAACACGCTGTGGCCGCCGGCGCCGCGCCTCTTGTTCTCGTCCAGCTTGTCCCAGGCGCGCATGTCCGGGAAAAAGTTGCCGTACCAGTAGACGCGCCGGTTCCACACGTTCCACTTGCCGGAGTCGGTGACCATCTTGGCCTCGGAGTAGAACTCACCTTCATTGGAGGCGATGACGTCCTGTCCGGAGAAAGGATTGTCGAAGAAGAAATCCGGGTCTCCCACGGAGGACATGGCCAGCGGCAGGTAGTTGTAGTGCAGCAGCCGCACCACCTTGTCGCCCTGCATGTTGTTGATGGTGTAGTGGTAGTTGCGTGGGACGATGAACATGCTGTTGTTCTGCCACTCGAAGGTCTTCTTGGTGCCGTTGTCGTCCCGCCACACCGTGGTGGTGCCGCGGCCCTCGACCACGTAGCAAACTTCGTCGAGGGCAAACCGTACCGGCGGGCTGGACTCTCCCGGGGCGATCTCCTGGATCCAGGCGCCGGTGACGCCCTCCTGCCCCATGAGCTGCATGAAGGCCGCCTTGCACTTGCGGTCTTCCCACCACTCGAGGTCGCAGGTGCGCAGATCCCCGATGAAGTACCCCGTGTGGATCGGGAGCCCCAGGGCCTCCATCCAGTGGTCGTAGGTGAACTTGGTCTTCTCTGCTACGGCATCGCTGATATCTTCTCCCATGGAAATACTCCTTGTATTTTGCGGAACGTTTGATCGTGGAACAAAAACGGGCCGGCGTCTTGCCCAGCCCGAGAAACAGGAATTCTTTATATAGCGTCCCGTGGCGCCGGTGGTCAAGACCGTCGCCCCGCATCCGGAGGCCGGGCCTGTCAACGGGGCCCCGACACCTGCGAAGCGGCTTTCCCGATCGTTGCCAAAACGCGAACAATCGTTGCCCTTCCTCTTTGACAGAGGGTCTGCGCTTTGCAACAATTGGTGGCTTATTGGGCTACCACCGATGGTTGAGCCCCTTTTTGACGGGAGGAGGAGATCATGTCCATCCTGAAAATGATCGACAGTCCTGCCGACCTGAAGAGATTCTCGCCCGAGCAGTTTCCGGAGCTTTGCGAGGAGATCCGCGAGGAGATCATATCGGTCATCTCCAACGTGGGCGGCCACCTCGCCTCCAATCTGGGCGTCGTGGAGCTCACCGTTGCGCTTCATTACCTGCTGGACACCCCCAGGGACCTCATCGTCTGGGACACCAGCAACCAGGCCTACGCCCACAAGCTGTTGACCGGACGCCGGGGGCAGTTTCACACCATCCGCCAGTTCGAGGGGCTGAGCGGGTTCTGCAAGCGCGAGGAGAGCGAGTACGACACATTCAACGCGGGCCATGCGGGCACCGGCGTCTCCGCGGCGGTGGGGTTCGTGGAGGCCCGGGAGCAGCGGAAGCAGAAGCACAAGGTCGTGTGCGTGGTCGGCGACGGCGCCCTCACCTCCGGTCTGACCATGGAGGGCCTTCAACAGGCGGGAGGATCGAAGAAAGACCTGTTGGTGATCCTCAACGACAACCAGATGTCCATCTCCAAGAACGTGGGCGCGATCTCGGCGTATCTGAACCGCACCATCACCGGCGAGTTCTTCGACCGGATCACGGAAGAGACCAAACGGGTGCTGGGCAGGATGCCGCACATCGGCGATCAGGTGCAGAGATTGGCCGGCCGGGCCCAGGAGCTGGTGAAGGGATTGCTGCTGCCCGGTCTGTTGTTCGAGGAGCTGGGGTTCCGGTACTTTGGACCCATCGACGGGCACAAGTTCGAGCACCTGCTGCCGACCCTGGAGAACGTCCTGAAGCTCGACGGTCCGACGCTGCTGCACGTGGTTACCAAGAAGGGGCTGGGCTACGGGCCGGCCATGGACAACCCCGTGTGGTTCCATGCCAGCTCGCCGTTCGACCGGGAAACCGGAAGGCCCAAGAAGAAATCCGCCGCGGCCTCCTACAGCAGCATTGCCGTCAATACCCTGATCCAACTGGCCAGGGAAGATCCCCGCATCGTCGCCATTACCGCCGCCATGTCCGAGGGGACGGGATTGGCCGCGTTCGAGAAGGTCTTCCCGGAGCGGCTCTATGACGTCGGCATCGCGGAGCAGCACGCGGTGACCTTTGCCGGCGGCCTGGCGGCGCAGGGCATGAGGCCGGTGATTCCCATCTACTCGACCTTCCTGCAGCGGGCCTACGACCAAGTGGTCCACGACGTCGCCACGCAGAACCTGCCGGTGACGTTCTGCATCGACCGCGGCGGACTCGTGGCCGAGGACGGCACGACGCATCACGGCGCTTTCGATCTGGCCTACCTCCGGCACGTGCCCAACATGGTGGTCATGGCCCCCAAGGACGAGAACGAGCTGCAGCACATGGTCAAATCGTGCGTCAGCTACGACCGGCCCGCGGCGGTTCGCTATCCACGGGGATCGAGCCTTGGGGTGGAAATGGACCCGATGCCGCAACCCTTGCCCCTGGGCAAGGGGGAGTTGCTGCGGGAAGGCACGGACATCGCGCTGGTGGCCCTTGGCGTGACGGTGCACCAGGCGGTGGCGGCGGCGGAGCGGCTCCAGCAGGAGGGGATGTCCGCCGCGGTGATCAACGCGCGGTTCGTAAAGCCCCTGGACGGCGAGCTGATCGGGAGCGTGGCGAGGGAGGTCAAGTGCCTGCTCACGGTGGAGGAGTCCACGGCCATGGGCGGATTCGGGTCCGCGGTTCTTGAACTTTTATCCGAAAACGGTATTGTCGGGGTCAGGACGAAGTGTCTTGGGTTGCCCGACTGGTACATTGAGCAGGGTCCCCAGGACCTGCTTCGCGAGAAGTATGGCCTGACCGCCGACGGAATCCATCGGCAAGCTAAGGAGTTGTTCGCTCAAGTCGCCGGTCACGCCGAAGTCGCCTGAACTGTCGAGAGCTGGAAGGATGCTACCGGCGCCGACCGCCTATATCGAAGGCTACGCAAAGGCGCGCCTTGTCGACGAAGCGCTGGCGGACGACTACGTCCGTCACACCACCATCGGCGACCCTGAACTGGACCCTGTCATGGAGGAGCTTGCCTCGATGAATCCGGGACAACTGCACCGGTTCATCGGCGCCGGCATCGAGCAGCACGGCGAGGTCCTGCGCGATGCCCCGAAGCCCCTGCGCGACTTCTTCGCGAACCTCGAGGACCCTCTCTGGCTCGACCGCGAAGCCTTTCGTCCGGGGATCCGCGCCTTCCACGCGAACGTGGACTTGATGCTCGTGGCGTTCGTCACCGGCGTGCTGGTGGAAGGGTTCGCGACGCTCATCTCGAAATCCTTCTACATCACCGGGCGGGTCGGTTCGACCAAGCGGCGCCTCCAGCAGAACAACCGCCAACTCCTGGACATCTTTTTCCCGGGCGGCCTCAACCGCGACGGCGATGGATGGAAGCTGTCCACCCGGGTCCGCTTCGTTCACGCCCGCATCAGGAACCTGCTGGCGAAATCCGACGACTGGGACCTTGAAGCCTGGGGAACGCCGGTAAGCGCGGCGCACCTGGGCTTCGCCATCTCCGTTTTCTCCAGGCTGCTGCTGGAATACGCGGCGCTGCTGGGGGCGAAGTTCACCAGGGAAGAATACGACAGCGTCATGGCCGTGTGGCGCTATGCCGGCCACCTCATGGGAATACCCGAAGCCATCCTCTACACGGACACCCCCTCGGCGGCAAGAATGTACAGGATCGCCCGGACCATCGAGCCCGAACCCGACGCGGACTCGGCAGCCATGGCGAACATGCTGATCGACTCGATCCCGGGCGTGGCGGACATCCAGGATCCGGACGAACGGACAAGAGTGACGGCCCTGGCCCGGCGCCTTTCCCGCGCCCTCATCGGCAACCAGCTCGCCGACCATTTCCGGTATCCGAGGACCACCACCTTCGGGACCCTGTTCATGTTCCGGATGAAACAGCGTCTTCAACGGATGCTCAAGAGCGACCAGTTCATCCGATCGGGAAATTTCACGCAGATGATCCAGATCTCGGTGTACGACGAGGGCGGAGTGAGCTACAGGATGCCCGACCACGTCCATTCATCGAAACAGAGCGATTGGTGAAGATGTCCGTGCCCGCAGTCTCCATCCGGGAGCGTCCCGCTCCATGAACCGCCTGTCGCTGGACCGCTACATCGCCGCCGTTCTGCGCCACCGGTGGCTCGTAGCAGTGCTCGCAACACTGGTGATGCTGGCCATGACCGCGGGCGCCCCGTTCGTGGTCATCAAGAACGATCATCGTGTCCTGTTCGGCGAAGACAATCCGCAACTCGCCGCTTTCGACGCACTGGAGAACACCTACACGGCATCCAACTCGGCGCTGATTGCGGTGGCGCCGCGAAAGGGCACGGTGTTCACCCGCGAGGTCCTGGGCGCCATCGAGGAGCTCACCGCCGCCGGGTGGGAAGCGCCGCATTCCAGCCGGGTCGACTCGCTTACCAACTACAACCACAGCGAGGGGCGCGAAGACGAGTTGATCGTCGAGCCGCTGGTGGAGGACGCGCAGGCCCTGAGCGACGCGGACGTGGCGCGCGTCGAGAAGATCGCCCTGAGCGCCCCCGAGCTTGCCGGGCGCCTGGTGTCCCGCGACGGACGGGTGGCCGGGCTGGTCATCAACTTCGTCCTTCCCGAGGAGTCCGACCCCGCGGTGATCGAGATCACCGATCATCTCGGAGCCCTCCTGGACAAGGCCCGGGCGAGCCATCCGGACATCGACTACTACCTGACCGGCATCATCGTCATGAACCGTGCCTTCAACGACGCGACGCAGGATGACCTGGAAACCCTGGTGCCCGTCGTGTTCCTGATCATCATCGCCGTCGCCGCCTTCCTGCTGCGCTCGGTGTGGGGTACCGTCTCCATCGTCCTCGTCCTCATGTTCGCCGTCAACACGACCATGGGGCTCGCGGGCTGGTTGGGCGCGGTGTTCAGCCCCGCCAATTCCGGTGTGCCGATCATCGTCATGGCCGTAGCCGTCGCGAGCTCCGTCCACATCGTCGCCGCCACCTTGTTGGGTCTGAGTCGCGGGCTGGACAGGAACGAGGCGGTCGCCGAGTCGCTACGCTCCAACACCTATCCGGTGTTTCTGACCGCGGCTACCACTTCCATCGGTTTCCTCAGCCTGAATTTCTCGGACTCGCCGCCGTTCCACGTTCTGGGCAATTACGTGGCGTTCGGCGTGTCCTGCGCCTTCGTCTACTCCATGACGCTCCTCCCCGCGGTGCTTTCCATCCTGCCGCTGCGCGCCCCTCGCGCCCGTGCCGAGGGGCTTGCATTCTTCGACCGCCTCGGCGCCTTCGTGGTCGCGCGGCGCAGGGTGCTGCTATGGTGCGTCGCCCTGGCGGCGCTGGCCCTGGCCACGGGCGTCCCCCGCATCCAGCTCACCGACAACTGGACGAAATATTTCGACGACCGCTACGATTTCCGGCGCCACACGGACTTCGTGGTCGAGCATCTCACCAGCCTGAACACGCTGGAGTACTCGCTCAAGGCGGACCGGGAAGGCGGCATCACCGATCCGAAGTACCTGCGCACGGTGGACGCCTTCGCGGAGTGGTTCCGTAGCCAGCCCGAGGTGAGCCACGTTCAGGCGTTCCCGGACATCATGAAACGCCTGAACAAGAACATGCACAACGACGACGCGGCATTCTACCGGTTGCCGGAAGACCCCAAGCTCGCCGCGCAGTACCTGTTGCTCTACGAGCTTTCGCTGCCGTTCGGCAGCGACCTGAACGACCGCATCGACGTGGGCAAGTCGGCCACGCGCATGACTGTCGTGGTTACCAGCTCGTCGTCCCAGGAGCACCGCGAGATCGATGCGCGCGCAACGGCCTGGCTCCGGGCCAACGCGCCGGGGCTCGCCACCGAGGCGACGGGTCTGACCGTGGTCTTCGCCCACCTGTCCCGGCGCAACATCGAGAGCATGCTGCGGGCCACCATCGTCGCCATGGCGCTGATCTCGTTGATTCTCATCGGGGTCTTCAGGAGCGTGCGCCTGGGCCTCATCAGTCTCGTGCCGAACTTCATTCCCGCGATCATGACCTTCGGGCTGTGGGGCTGGCTGGTGGGCCAGGTGGGGCTCGCGGCCTCGGTGATGGTAGCCATCTCCTTCGGGATCGTGGTGGACGACACGATCCACTTTCTCAGCAAGTATCTGAAGTTCCGCCGGGAGGGCCTTCCGCCCACCGAGGCGGTGCGCTCTGTCTTTCGAAACGTCGGCCACGCGCTATGGGTCACCACCGCGGTGCTGTCCGCCGGATTCCTGGTCTTCGCGTCGTCGGGTTTCGAGGTCAGTTGGGCGCTCGGACTCATGGTGACCACCACGATTCTGTTTGCGCTCGCGGGCGATTTTCTGCTTTTACCGACTCTATTGATGGCCCTTGACCGGAGGGAGTCATGATTCACACCCTGACCGTTCGATCGGCACTGATCTTCTCTTGCCTCGCGCTGGTCGCTTCCCTGGGCGGGCCGCCGCCGGCGCGCGCCGAAACACCCGAGGAAAAGGGGCTGAGGATCGCCCGCGAAGCCCGCGAGCGGGGGAAGGGTTTCGGCAACTTCACGGCAAGCCAGACCATGTTGCTGCGCAACAAGCAGGGACAGGAAAGCAAGCGTCAGGTCCGCATCAAGGTCCTGGAGGCGCCCGGAGACGGCGACAAGAGCCTGTTCGTGTTCGACGAGCCGCGGGACGTCAAGGGAACGGCCTTCCTCATCCATGCCCACAAGGACAAGGCGGACGACCAGTGGCTCTATCTGCCCGCGCTCAAGCGGGTCAAGCGTATCAGCTCATCGAACCGTTCCGGCTCCTTCATGGGCAGCGAGTTCTCGTACGAGGACATGGGCAGCTCGGAAGTGGAGAGGTTCAAGTACAAGTACCTGCGCGACGAGCCTTGCGGCGACTCCACGTGCACGGTGGTCGAACGCTTCCCGCTGGCAAAGAGATCGGCCTATCGCCGCCAGGTGGTGTGGCAGGACAAGGACGAGCTCCGGGTCCGGAAGGTGGAGTACTACGACCGCAAGAACGCCCATCTCAAGACCCTTACGCTGGCCAAGTACGAGAAGCATCTGGACCGTTACTGGCAGGCGGGTGAGTTGACCATGGTCAATCACCTGACGGGCAAGAGCACGGTGCTGAGCGCCACGGATTACAAGTACCGGACCAAGCTCAATGAGAGGGACTTCACCCGGACCGGCCTGAAGCGGGCACGTTGATGCGGCGCGCGGTTCGTCCTCTCATCCTTCTTGCAACCACTCTGGCCCTGGGGCAGTTCCTGGCGGCCGGCGCGGCCTTGGGAATCGAGATCGCCGATCACGAGCTCTCCGGGCGCCTGGCTCTCGAAGGCCGCTGGTACTACCAGGACGGCGCCCATACCGGCCAGGAGTCCCACGCCGGGGGCGTCGTCGTGGAGCCTCAGCTCTACGTCGAGGACGCCGAGGGCAGGAGCCTCACGGTGGCGCCGTTCTTCCGCTACGACGCAGGCGACCGCCGCCGCACCCACTTCGATGTTCGGGAAGCCTACCTGCTGATGCTGGGCGAGATCGGCGACGGCGAGTGGGAGCTGCGTCTCGGCGCCGACCGGGTGTTCTGGGGAGTGGCGGAGTCGCGGCACCTGGTCGATATCGTCAACCAGACCGACCTGGTCGAGCACCCCAACGAAGAGGCCAAGCTCGGGCAGCCCATGGCCCATCTCACGTGGTCCGCGGAGTGGGGCGTGCTGGAGCTCTTCGCCTTGACGTACCACCGTGAGCGCACCTTCCCGGGACGGTCCGGGCGGCTGCGTCCGGGTCTCGTGGTGGACGATGAGGGGGTCTCCTACGAGAGCGCGGCCGGGGAATGGCACGTGGACATGGCCGCCCGGTACAGCCACAGCTTCGGACCCCTGGACCTGGGGGTGAGCGTGTTCGACGGCACCAGCCGGGAGCCGTGTCTGGCCTGTGAGCTGCCGAGACTGAACGACAGGGGCGAGCTGCTGCTGGTCCCCCACTACGAACAGATCCGTCAGTTCAGTGTGGACGCGCAGTTAACCATCGAATCGTGGCTGCTGAAGCTCGAAGCCATTCACCGCGCCGGCGCCGGCAACCAGATCGGCGTGGAGCACGACTACGCGGCCCTCGTGGTCGGCGGCGAATACACGTTCAACGGCATATTCGAATCGGACGCGGATCTCGGTTTGCTCGCCGAATGGAACCACGACGGGCGGGGCAGCAAGGCCACCAACGTCTTCGACAACGACGCCTTCGTCGGGGTCCGGCTGGCGTTGAACGACGTACAGAGCACCGATTTCGTCGTCAGCATGCTCGCGGACATCGGGCACTCGACACGCTCCCTGGTCGTCGAGTTCAACCGCCGGCTGACGGACCAGTGGTCGCTTCATCTGGAGGGCCTGTTCATTCTGGCGGTGGACGAGGCCGATCTCACCCACTACCAGACTCGGCGCGACAGCTTCATCGAGGCGAGCGCGACGTATAACTTCTAGGCCCTCACCCGGCCTTCGGCCACCCTCTCCCAGAGGGAGAGGGGTTGTGTTTGACTACTCGGACAGACTCTTGGGAACCCGCGCAGCGGTGAACGGCCAATGATTCCCGGGAACGCGGGTCGCGGTGGATTCCCGTAGGGGCGACCGGCCGGTCGCCCCTACCTTTGTCTAGACGGACTGTTCTTGGGCGCCCGACAACTCCCGTGGCAGCTTGAAGGTGACGTTTTCCTCGATGCCGTCGAGGTTCGTCAACGTGACGTCGAACATGTCGCAGAGACGGTCCACCAAGCCCTGGACCAGCTCTTCGGGCGCGGAGGCGCCGGCGGTGATTCCCACCGTCCCCGCCCCTTCCAGCCAGGCGGGGTCCAGACTGCCGCCATCCGGAATGAGGTGGCTGTGGGTGCCGACTTCCTCGCCGATCTCGCGAAGGCGGTTGGAGTTGGAGCTGTAGTCGGCGCCGATGACCAGGATCACGTCCGACTTGGCCGCCAATAGCCGTACCGCAGTCTGCCGGTTCTGGGTCGCGTAACAGATGTCCTTCACGTCCGGGCCGAGGACCTCGGGAAAACGGGACTTCAGCGCGGCGATGATCTCGCGCGTGTCGTCGACGCTGAGGGTGGTCTGCGTCACGTAGGACAGCTTCGCCGGGTCGGCGACCTCCAGCCTCGCCACGTCGTCCACGTTGGACACCAGGTGCACCGTGCCCGGCACCTGCCCCATGGTGCCCTCGACTTCCGGATGGCCCGCGTGGCCGATGAGGACGACCTCGTAGTCCTGCCGCGCATAGCGCTGCGCCTCGATGTGGACCTTGCTCACCAGCGGACAGGTGGCGTCGATGACCTGAAGGCCGCGGTCGTCGGCGGCGTCTTCCACCTTGCGGGATACGCCGTGGGCGCTGAATACCGTGACCGCGCCGGTCGGGATGTCGGAGACCTTCTCGACGAAGCGCGCCCCCTTCTCGCGCAAGCCGTCGACCACGTGCTTGTTGTGGACGATCTCGTGCCGCACGTAGACGGGGGCGCCATAGATCTCGAGCGCTCGCTCGACGATGTCGACGGCCCGAACCACGCCGGCACAGAAACCTCTCGGCTGCGCCAGGATGACTTGCAACGGTCGCTTTGCCACAGGAATCCCTCCGATCCCGCCGTACAGGCACTTCGGCAAATTTTACTATGCAGCAGTAACCGCGGAGGGTCAACGATCCGTCCCGCCTAGTGTCCTGTCCCACGTAATACTATACCAATCTGCTTGTCTTTCTTGTCGTCGGCTGCGTTGCTCTTCCTCGCGTGGTGCCCGCCACTGCTCGTCATCGCGCCTTGCCGACAACAAGAAATCCTGCGCATCTTGGTAAAGTATTACGTGGGACAGGACACTAGCGCGGTCCAGGCCGTTCTTCTCCCTCTCCCTCTGGGAGAGGGTCGGGGTGAGGTACAGACCGGCTACATAGTTTACGTTTCGAACCGGGAACATGGTTTACGTTAGAGTACACGGCAAGGAGGGGACTTCGATGCCGTGGAAGGAGACGCGAGCCATGGACCAACGGGTTCAGTTTATCGGGGATTGGCAGAAGGGGACGTTCAGGAAGGTGGAGCTTTGCCGAGTCTATGGGATCAGCCGGGTGACGGCGGACAAGTGGATTGAGCGCTACGAGGCGGAGGGGGTGGAAGGGCTCAGGGAGCGCTCGCGGCGGCCGCACGGGCATCGGTGGACGACGAGTCGGGAGGTGGAGGAGCGGATCGTGGGGATGAAGCTTCGGCATCAGAGTTTTGGACCGAAGAAGGTGATGGATCGGTTGCGAGCGGTGGAGCCTGGGCGGCGCTGGCCGGCGGACAGCACGGCGGGGGAGATCCTGAAGCGGGCGGGGCTGGTAAAGGCTCGTGCGAGGCGCCGGCACATTCCCCCGGACCCGCGGGCGCTGGTGGAGAGCCGCGGGCCTGGCCAGAGCTGGAGTGCGGACTTCAAGGGGGACTTTCGCCTGGGAAACGGACGGCGCTGCTACCCTCTGACCATCACCGACAACTACAGCCGCTACGTGTTGCAGTGCCGGGGGTTGAGCCGCCCCACCACCGAAGCGGTGAAACCGTGGTTTGAGTGGGTGTTTCGAGAATACGGCCTGCCCAAGACCGTGCGTACGGACAACGGACCGCCGTTCGCTTCGATGGCCGTCGGCGGCATCTCTCAGTTGTCCAAGTGGTGGATACGGCTGGGCATCCGTCCGGAGAGGATTCGCCCTGCCACTCCCTCGGAGAACGGCCGGCACGAGCGCATGCACCGCTCTTTGAAGGCTGCCGCGATTGCCCCCGCAGCGCCTTCCCTCGGCGCCCAACAACGCCGCTTCGATGCCTTCGTCCAGGAGTTCAACTGGGAACGCTCTCACGAGGCACTGGACCGCCGCACTCCCGCCACCGTCCATCAACCCTCCCCTCGCTCTTTCCCCGTCAAGCTCCCCGAAGTGCACTACGATTCCGGTGTCACCGTCCGCAGGGTGCGCCACAACGGCGAGTTCAAGTGGCGCGGTCATCTCATCTACCTCTCCGAGGTCCTCGCCCAGGAGCCCATCGCCTTGCTCCCTGTGGACAACCAGCGGTGGGAGATCCGCTACAGCTTCCATCTCCTCGGAACCCTCAATGAGCGCACCCACGCCATCTCTCCCGCGCTCCAGTGGCATCAACGGTAACCAAAGTTGTAAACCATGTTCCCGGTTCAAAACGTAAACCATGTTCCGGTTGCACAATGGCCCCCTCTCCCTATGGGAGAGGGTCGGGGTGAGGGCCTACGGGCTGCTGTCCATGGGGTAGCCCTTCTCGGTCCATCCGGGCATCCCCTCGTACAGCACTTTCATGTTGCGGTGGCCCTGCTTGTGGAGAATCTGGAAAGCCAACCTGGACAGGTGGCGGGGGCACTGTCAATAGAGGACGACGAGGCCCTCCTTCGGGACCAGGTCGGAGCCCCGGTAAAAGGCGCCGAGCGGTATGGAGACGGCCCCCTTGATGTGTTCCTCGGCGTAGCTGCGCTGCTGCCTGACGTCCACGATGAGCAAAGGCTTGCGGTCGAGGACGTGCTGGACCAATTCCTCGACGTGGATGTACCGGATCTCGATGTCCTTGGACGGCTTCACCTTGGCGTATTCCGGGTACTTCCCGGGGTCGCTCCAGGCCGGCGCCGCCGTCACCAGGAGCAATGCCGTCAGCGCGGTTGCGAAGCGAAGCATCAGCTACCTTGCCTTTCCGGCGTCTTGACGCCGCCGTAGCCGGCGCGGTCCGCCAGCGAAGCCGGGGACAACACGCCGGTGTGACGCTGGCCCTTGATGACCCACGTGGGATAGGAGCGGACGCCTGCCGCCAGGCACTTGGAGGCAACCGGGGCGCTCCGGCCGCCCGGCGAGCATTCGATGTACGGGATGCGGTGGGCCGACGCCCCGAACAGCTCCTTCTGGCTCTCGCAAGCGGGACACCAGAACGCGCCGTACATCTTGGCGTCGATCTCCTGCAGGTGCACGGTCAGCCCCCTGATCCAGGGGTCCTCCTTGCCCGCGGCGATGCCGGGGCCGCCGGCATAGAAGACCAGGTGAAGCGCGACCACCGCCACCCCGGCCGCCAGCACGCTCGAGCCGAGCCAGGGCTGCCATGCCACCCGCCGGCTGACCTGCGGAATCTGGAACAGGGTGACGGCGAAGATGGCGGCGAGAAGCGCCAGCGACGTCAGGCAGTACGGACAGGCGGCCTCCAGCCGGTACATGGAGATGGCCGTCAGGTACACGCTGTAGGCCACGCCGAACAGCGATACCGCGGCTAGCAGCTTCCAGCGTTTGCTGCGGCGTTTCATGAACGCGCCGCCCGCCAGCACCGCGTAGACGAGAAAACCCCAGAGCGAGGTGGGAAGGCCCATCAGCACCGACCAGCGGCTGTTGAGCACGATGTCGCAGTCGGCGCCGGCCTCGCACAAGGCCGCCTTTTCGCCCATCCAGGCCGTGCCGGTCAGGTACCCCGCCAGTCCCAGCCCGATCACGGCCAGGGCCAGAACGGGCCAGTTGGGGCTCGCCGACGGCGGCGGCGCCTGTTGCCGGGTCTGCCGGGATCCCCGCGCCCCCCTTTTTCTCGATGCTTTGGCCATGATTTCTCTCCGGTCCCTACGGCCTTTTGGAGTTGTGAATCTAGCAGACGGGGCATTTCCAAGACAAGAAACGGGCGTCCACTACGCCCTCCCCGCCAGCAGGCTCCGGGCGTTTTCGCGCAGGCGCTTCAGTGCCTGCGGGTCGTTGCTGTCGTAGTAGCCGCGGATCTCGCCGTCGCGGTCCACCAGCACGAAGCGGGCGCTGTGGAAGATCACGGGATCGGCGGTCCCGCCGTCCACCGGCGCGGCGCTCAGGCGGAAACCGTCCTGCACGATGCGCCGGATCTCCCGCAGCTCGCCGGTGAGGAACAGCCAGCGTTCGGGGTCGGCCCCGTAACGGTCCGCATATTGCGACAGCAGCGCGGGGGTGTCCGTCAGCGGATCCACAGTGATGGAGACCGAGCGAACTTCTCCGTGGGCCTTCAGGTCGGACTGCAGCGCCGCCATCGCACGGCTTTGAAGAGGACAGGTGTCCCGGCACTTGGTGTAGATGAAGTCCGCGATCCAGATCTGGCCCCGGAGGTCACGGGCGGACACCGCCCTGCCGCTTCGCTCGACCAGCGAGAACTCCGGCGCCGGCCCGTAGCGCGCCAGTTGCTCCAGCGCCGGTTGGCGCGGAGGCACCGCGGCGGGCGTCCGGAGCTGGTGAATGACCAGGGCGACGAGGACCGCGAACAGCACGCTCCCGACCGTCACCTGGAGTGCGAAGTGCCGTTGCGTCATGCCCCGCGTCCCGCGCCGGCCCGGTTGCCGGATGTCCCGGCGCGCGCGGCGCCGGCCGGCCTATCCGGGCGGAATCTTCCGCAGCAGCCTGTCATTTTCGTAAAGCTCATAACCCTTGATCAGCAATTCATAGCCCCGGCCGGGATGATCGCTCAGGTCCAGCAGTTCCAGGTCCAGGATCACCACCGTGGTGGCGGCCGGCTTGATCTCGAAGCCGAGGCGGATGGGCCCCACCGCGTTCTTGACTTTGTCCGGCGCGCCGGTCTTCCGGAGAATTCCGCGAATACTCGTCACCTGCAGGTCCACAGCCGCGAAGCGCCCCGGCGGCAGCGTGCCCCGGTACACGGTGGCCGCCGCCGACCCGTCCTTGTACCGCGTCAGGTCCATCCGGTCGAGCTGTGGCGTCAACTCCAGCCACCCGGGATCGGTGGATCTCATTCGCGCGTTGGGCGCCAGCCGTAACCTTCCGAATCTCAGTTCGACGCTCCGGAAGTCGTCGATGGCGTCACGGTGGTCCTTGACCCGGACCTCCAGCGTGCCCGTCGCTTGCGCCACGGTCCGGTCCGCGCCGTCGGGAAACCTGTCGCTCGGGTAGAACTGGTAGGTCACGTGGAACTCGCCGATTTCCCGGGGAACGTCCCAGCCCACGCGGAACACCAGCGGCAGCTCCTTTTCCTGGTCGGGCTTCAGGGTTTCCTGGAGAAAGCAGAAGCACTGGATGATGCTGAGGTGCTCTTCGGCCGCCTCCTTCGGCGTATCCACGTGGCGCGCCTTGCCCGTGACCGCACGGTCCGAGAGGTTCCGAGCCCGGTAGGAGGCGTGCAGGGTTTCTCCCGGCGGCGCCAGCACCATCTCCTGGAGCGGCTCGAACGCCCAGGGCAGCCCCTCCTGGACCTCGGCGTGGAAGAACACCTTCACCGCCTCGCCCCAGTTCTCGAAGATCGCCCAACGACCGTCCTGCCTGAGAAGCTCCAGCGATTCTTCGCCCTTGATGGTCGGCAGACGTCCGGTCCGGCCCATGTCCTCCAGGGAAGTGAGGATGTCCCGGCGCTTCTCCGGCGTGAGCCGGTTCAGCACGTCGGGATCGAAGCCCGCGAAGAGATCCTGCAACTCGGCCGAGTTGGCGTCGGGAAGGCTGATGGGGAAACGAACCGAGGCGCTATCGCCGCGGACCTCGGCGGATACCGGGCCCACCTTGATGCGGTCGGCCAGCCGCCGTGTGAGCTCGGCGGCGGTGCCGGTGAAGGAAGGGTTTTCCTTGAGGTACGCCGCCTCGCTCTTGGCTTCGCGGTCCCGCCGCGAGATGTACCGGTAGGCGTCCGCGTAGTCCTGCGCATAGACGGCCTTGAGGTAGCGCGAGGCCAAGTCCCGCATCGCGCCCGTGTCTTCTTGGGCTCCGGCAAAACCCGCCCAAAGCGCACCCGCCATCGCGGCCGCGGCCAGCCCTCCGCCCTCCGCCCAACGGCGCTTCCGGTGTTCCGACAGGCGCATTGTTCCATTAAAGCATGATCGGCCGCCAAGCGCAGGCGCTACCGTCCTTTCCTGACCCTTTGACCCCCTCTGACCCCCTCTCCCACCGGGAGGGTGCCCGCCCGGCTCCTCCCTACCGGCTCCCCCGCAGCCACCGGCGGCCGCCCACCGCGAAGAACACGAGCGCGAAGGTCAGCACGATCATGGCTCCGGAGGAGAGGTCGAGGAAGTAGCTGGCGTACATTCCGGCCGCTGCGCACAGGGCGCCGATGACCGGCGTGATGATCAGCAGGGTCTGAAAACGCTGCGTCAGGTAGCGGCCGATGACGGGCGGGATGACCACGGCCGCGGACACCAGGGTGACCCCGAGGATGCGGGTGGAAGCCACGATGGTGACCGCCAGCAACAGGACGAAGACCAGTTCGGTGCGGCTGGTGGAGATGCCGTACACCGGCGCCACCTCCGGGTCGAAGGTGGAGAACAGGAGCTGGCGGCGGATGATGATCATGGCGACGGCGACGGCGGCGGCAGTGACCGCGATGACCCAGAGGTCCACCGGCGTGATGCCGAGCAGGTTGCCGAACAGCGCGGCCTCGAAATCCAGGGTGAACTTGCGGTAGGTGGAGACCACCGCAACGCCCAGGGCGAAGCTCGTCGTGGTCACCACTCCGATGGCGGCGTCGGCGCCCACCAGGCGTCGGTGGCTGATCAAGTGGATCACCACCGCGTTCACCAGCGCCCAGACGCCGGCGCCGATGAAGAAGTTGAGGCCGATGATGGAGCTCAGCACCGCGCCCCCGAAAAGCGCGTGGGCCAGCCCGTGGCCGATGTAGCTCATGCGCCGGAGCACTACGTAGACCCCGACGTAGCCGCAGATGGCGCCGACGATGACAGCGGCGATCATGCCGTTGCGGAAGAACTCGTAGTTGAAGGGCTCTAGCAGACCCGTCACGGCAGGCATCATCCGCCGTTGGGAGAGTGCGGGCGTTCGCCTACCATGATCATGTCGCCGTGCTGGAACACCACCATCTCCCCCTTGTAGGTCTCGCCCAGCACCTCGGCGGTGAAGACCTCCTGGGGGTCGCCCTCGGCGATGACGTACCGGTTGAGGCACACCACCCACGGCAGGTGCGCGGCCACCCAGTTGAGGTCGTGGCTGGTGATGAGGATGGCGACCCCGGAGTGGTTGATCTCGTGGAGGAAATGGACCACCTCGTCGCGGGAGCGGATGTCGAGGCCGGAGGTGGGTTCGTCAAGCAGGATCAGCTCGGGCTCCCCCAGCAGCGCCCGGGCGATGAACGCGGCCTGCTGCTGCCCGCCGGACAATTCCCGGATCTGACGGTCCCCGAGCTCCAGCAGGTTGAGCCTGTCCATGATCTCATGGGCGCGGTCGCGGTCCTCCGGAGCGGTGCGCCGGAACCACCGGTGGTGCCGGGAGAGGCCCAGCAACACCACTTCCTCCACCGTGATGGGAAAGCTCAGGTCGATCTGCTCCAGTTGCGGCACGTAGCCGACGGGCCCGAGGGACGAGCCGCTGGCCGTCGATCCGTGCACCGTGACCCGGCCCTCCCTGGGCCGGATGTGCCCCAGGATGGTACGCAGCAGCGTGGTCTTGCCGCCGCCGTTGGGTCCCACCACGGCGAGGAACTGCGCCGGCCAGAGTTTCAGGTTCACGCCGGCGATGCCGAGGGTCTGCCGGTAGCCGCTGGACACGTCCGCCAGCTCCACGATGGGCCGCCCCTGCTCGCTCCACTCACGCCCGCCGGCATGCCGGTGCCCGTGCAGCCTGCCGTGGACGTGATGGACCCTGTCGGTGTGCTTTTCGGAGGTCACCGCGCGCGGTTTCCTAGATCCTGTACAGCCGCTTGGGATTCTCCGACAGGATCCTGCGCTTGGAGTCGGCGGAGACGTCCTCGCGCGCAAAGAACTCCGGCAGGTCCGAGAAGAACTCCGCCCGCGACCGCTCGTGGGGATAGTCCGACGGCCACACCAGCTTTTCGTCGCCAAGAAGCTGGATGAAGAACGGCAGGGTCCGCTCCTCTATTTCGAAGGAAAAGTACACGTTGGGGTCCAAAATATTAATCACTGTTTCCTACATCCTGCCGAACGTATCCCACGACGCGCAGGAGTATCATAAACTGTTGTAATCCAGCTATTTGTACCTCATTCGCTTGCTTTCCCAGCCCTTGCATTCGCGCCTCCGATGCGCTTGAATATCCCCTGACTTCGATACCACTCGCTTTCGGCATGCTTACGGTCATTTTCCGTCCTTTGGCCCGTAGGCCCTGCGCTTCGCGTTTCAAGGAGGACCACGCCATGGCTGAGCGCCCGTATCTAACCCTCACCAAACGCATTATCGACCGTCTGTCGGTGGAAGACAAGGACGCCGTCTACTGGGACCGCGCCCTACCGGGGTTCGGCATCCGGGTGTACCCCTCGGGCGCGAAGGTGTACGTGGTGCAGACCCGCGTCTTCGGCCGATCGAAACGCATCGCCGTGGGACGCCACGGCAAGGTCACCGCGGACGAGGCCCGCAAGGAAGCGGCCCGCATGATTGCGCGCCTCAAGGCGGGGGAGCCGCCGGTGGCCGAAGAGCCCGCTCCGGACCCCACGGTCGCGGATCTGGCCGAGCGCTACCGCCGGGAGTACGTGGAGATGCACTGCAAGCCCGCCACCGTGTCCCACTACGGCCTGATGCTGAGGAAGCACATCGTGCCGGCATTGGGTGAGCACCTGGTGGCGGCGGTGGAGCGCAAGCACGTCATGGAGTTTCAGTACGGTCTGAGGGAGATGCCCACGGTGGCGAACCGCGCGGTGGACATCCTGGTGAAGATGTTCGGGCTGGCGGAGGACTGGGGATGGCGTGCTGCGGGCAAAAACCCGTGCCGGTTTGTGCGCCGCTACAAGGTGGAGAAGCGCCACGAGCGGTTTTTGACGGCGGAGGAGCTGTACCGTCTGGGGCGCGCTCTGGATGCGGCTCCGGCCAAGAGGCTGGCGTCGGAATACTCGGTTGCGGCGATCCGGTTGCTGGTGTTGACGGGGTACAGGCGGAACGAGGTCCTGGGGCTTCGGTGGGAGGACCTGGACTTCGAGGCGGGGGAGATGCGGCTCGTGGACAGCAAGACCGGAGCACGGGTGGTGCCCATGCCGGCGGCGGCGGCGAAGGTCCTGGCCGGGCTGGCTCGTGTCGAGAACAACCCGTGGGTGTTTCCGGGGAGGAGGAAGGGCACGGGGCGGCGGAACATCAACGAGTCGTGGGACCGGGTGCGCAGGCGCGCGGGGCTGGACGGAGTGCGGCTCCATGACCTGCGGCACTCGTATGCGAGCCGGGCGCTGGCGCTGGGCGAGGGCCTGCCGATGATCGGGGAGCTGCTCGGGCACCGGAAGGTGCAGACCACGGCGCGGTACGCCCATCTGGCGCGGGACTCGGTGCGGGCGTCGACGGCCAGGGTGGCGGAGAGCATCGGAGCGGACATCCTGCCGGAGCAGGGCGGTTGAAGGGGACGGGACGATGGCGAGGCTGGACAGCGGAACGATATCGAGGCGGACGGTCGAGGCGCTCCGGGCGGGAGAGCGGGAAGCGGTGTTCTGGGACCGTGAACTGTCAGGGTTCGGGGTGAGGGTCTATCCGTCGGGATCGAAGGTCTACCTGGTGCAGACCCGGGCCGGGGGGAAGTCGAGGCGGGTGACCATAGGGCGGCACGGGCTGGTGTCGGCGGAGGAGGCGCGGCGCAAGGCGGCGATGGCGATCGCGAGCATCAAGGCGGGAGAGGAGCCCGGGCGGAGCGGCTCCATGCCGGCAAGGGCCGCCGGGCCGACGCTGGCGGAGGCGGCGGAACGGTACATGAGGGAGCACGTGGCGGTTCGCTGCAAGCCGGTGACGGCCGGCGGGTACCGCCATGCCCTGGACAAGGTGCTCCTGCCGGCGTTCGGCTCCCTGCCCCTGGGAGGGATCGGCCGCGATCAGGTGGCTGCCCTGCACTACCGGCTCCACAGGACGCCTTCGATGGCGAACCGGGTGGTGGAGACGCTCTCCCGGCTCTTCCACATGGCGGAGGCCTGGGGCGAGGCGCCGGAGGGAGGGAACCCGTGCCGGTTCGTGAAGAAGTACCCGGAGCGGAGTTGCGAGCGGTTTCTGTCGGAGCGGGAGTTCCGCCGTCTGGGAAAGGTGCTGGGCGAGATGGAAGCCGAGGGCAAGGTTTCGGCGAGCGCCGCGGCGGCGTTCCGGCTGCTGATGCTGACCGGGTGCAGGCGGAACGAGATCCTGACGCTCCGGTGGGAGGACGTGGACCTGGATGCGGGGGAGTTGAGGCTCAGGGACGCCAAGACCGGAGCGCGGCCGGTGGCGCTGTCGCCGGCGGCAAGGAAGGTGCTCGCCGCCCTGCCGCGGTTGCCGGACAATCCGTGGGTGATCGCCGGGCCCCGGCCGGGGAAGCGCTTGAGCGGCCTGAACGGCCGGTGGGCGGCGATTCGGGAGCGGGCGGGTCTGGAAGACGTGCGCATCCACGACCTGCGTCACAGCTTCGCTTCAAGGGCGTTGGCGCTGGGGGAGAGCCTGACGATGATCGGCAAGCTCCTCGGCCACCGGAAGGTGCAGACCACGGCGCGCTACGCCCACCTTGCCAGGGAGTCGGTGAAGACGTCGTCGGCCCGGGTCGCACAGAGCATTGCGGCCGACATGGAGGAGAAGCCTTCGGCCGTGGGATCCTCGCGTTGACGCGCCTCCCGGCCCCGGGCCTACTCCGCCATGCGCTTGAGCCCGCGAAGCGGCTGAACCTTCACCGCCCGCGAGGCGGGCTTGGCGGCCACCGTGATCTCCTGCCCGTTGAAGGGCGAGATCATCTTGCGCGCCTTGGTCGCGGGCTTGCGCACCACCTTGATCTTCAAAAGCCCGGGAAGCGTGAACGTTCCCACCGCCCGTCTCTTGACGTGGCGCTCGATGACCGCTCCGAGCTGGTCGAGTACCGAGGCCACGTCCTTCCTTTGAAGCCCGGTCGATTCGGACAGGGCGTCCAGGAGCCTTGTCTTGGTCATGGCCTCCTTGAGCGCCGTGTTCTTTCGATTCGAGGCTGTCGCCATCTTGCGCCCCCTCCTTCCGTTGCCTCCGGAACCCGCATTCGGTCACTCATCGATTTGGACATGCAGCTTTTAGAAGCCATCGAAGAGGCCTGCGGACATGTCGCCCGGTTGATCGGGTCAGGTGTCGATGAAATTTTCTGGACCTCATGTGCCACAGAGGCGATCAATTTGGCCATCAAGGGGGTGATGTTATTGCCTACCGTCCGCGGTCCGCATATCCTCGTCTCTTCACTTGAGCACAAAGCAGTGCTCCACACCGCGCGCTGGCTGTTGAGCCAACGCCGCTGCCTTGACGCTGGTCCGCACGCGCCGTATGTTGGCTTGTGCTGTCCGACCATGTCGTCTGACATCTGTATCCTGGAGTTGACGTCAGCGCAACGGGAGACGAGGCGATGCATCCCGGCCCCGGAGATTAACTAGAGTCGAGGGAACCGGGAGCACCGGATCTTGGAATAGACGTCGACATAGGACCAGAACGAGCGCAATCGACCTCGGAGATCAGACCCTTGTCAATCGACAAATTCCTGACCACTGGAATCGCCTTGACGGCTCTGGTGCTATCGTCAATCAATACATACCACCAGTTCTTCTCCGTGCGACACAGCTTGGCACTGGCCAGTTACAACTTGACATTGAGAGACGGCGAATACCATGCAGAGTTGGTAATCTCCAATACCGGCAACAAGCCCTTCACTGCGACGAACATTCACTTCTGTGGTATAGACGAACGCGTTAGGACTTTTGAGGACGCTGGCACTTGGACGTACGTGGGGACATATGTGGATGATGTATACTCCGACATAGTGTACTCTAAAACTCTAACGGTCATTCCCCCGGGTGAGATCAGGATCTTCAGACTGAAAGCCTCGTTTACCTTTGCTCGTAACTCAAGCATGAGTGGGAGGTCCTTTAATGTTGGGATGTGCTTGACGGCGTATACATCTGAAGCGGAAAAGGCATTTGTCGGAATAATGCCTTTCTGGATGACAGTCGACAGTAACGGTACACCTACACACGCTCAGAGGCGGATCGAACACGATATTTTCGACAGGGAACACAGGAAGGTGATTGACCTGAGTAAGGCGACGCTCGCAGCCCGAGGTCTCGCTAGGCAAAGTGCCGGTCTGTGCCACAATCCGGACAGTTCGCCACCACTGATCGATTCCCTCACAAGCTTTGTACGGTGCGAGAGCAGGACTCAATTGGTAGGTCTTAGTTACTGAGTAATTTGTCAATGCATCCATCCACGGGGGGTTCCGCGGTACCGTAGTTTCTTATTTGGTATAACGGACTGATGGTATGATGGACTGAGAACTGGGACGAACTACCAAACGTCAAGGGAATTATTTACTTGACTCCCTAGCCATTCTGAAGCGGGATGTGCGAACGCTCCATGACAGTGCCAGTGCGAACGGTGAAGTCTTCCCGGCAGGCGTTACAACGGTAGTAGCCGCCGTTGCGATTGTGAATGCGCTCCGTCTCAACAATCCAGTTTCGATCGAGGCAAGCTTTCCGGTGGATCGATCAAACACGGCATAGACATCCTCCCCAGTCAGGCGGGAGGCGTAGACGATACCATCGGCATCGACATGATTCGCATGGATGGCCTTCGCAAACGCACGGCCTGCCGCATGGTTCCGCGCATTCGCCGTATCGGTCGGCGCGCCGATCCGGGTGCAACCGTCCCCGCGTAGATCGACCAGTGTCAACACTGCGTCCCGCTGCATCGAAATCGGCGCCCAGACTCGAGCCGTGATTTTCCTTACGGCGACCTCGCAGCTTTGACGTCCCTGTGAATCTGTCCCTCACCACCGTCTCGACGAACGCCGTGGCGAATTCGGGTGCCGCATAGAGCACCGTGGAGCCGCCGTTTCGTGTGCAGAACCGCGAATCGGCCGGGGTGGTCCCGAGCGGGTCCGACCGGTGGCGGCTCGCCATGATCCGGTAGCTCGTCGGCATCGGCGCCGTTAACGAGACAGGTTCGACCCGGCTTCTGCGATAGGCGCCGCCGCTCATGTGAAGTTGGCGCCGAATCCCGGCTCCGCGTCCAGCACTTCGTCGATACGGCCATGCTTGAGCAAATCGAGCGGCAGCGCGACGGTCTCTTCGAACGCCCATTCCTGTGTCTGAACCGCCCAGGCCAGTTCGGGGTCTCCGACTGCGTCCACAACATCGTTTGAGACCCGGAACAACCCGTCCGGCGCCGAGAATCTGCCCCGCCGGAATGCGCAAACCGCGCTTCGTGGTCTTCCACGCGATCAGCCTTGTCGCCCTCGCCCACTCATAGATCGTCGTGCGGGACACTTCGAGCCGCGCCGCGGCCTCGGACACGCAGAGAATTTCCTCATCGGAGCTCGCCGGGCCACGAACGGCCGCAGACGCTCCGGTACGTCCGCAAAGTCCTCGACTTCCCGTTGAGCGGCGACCGCTTCCAGCGCAGCCGCAACGGCCGCGCGCGCCTCGCGAGGATGACTGCGAACGAAGTTCCTGGCGGCACCCGACAGCACCGGGAATTCTTCAAGGAGAAGTCGGGGTTCATGTACCTGGCGGTGGTGCTCGACGTGTTCAGCCGCAAGGTGGTGGGGTGGGCCATGGCGGATCATCTCCGTACCGAACTGGTGCTGGCCGCGCTCAACATGGCCATCGGACAGCGCCACCCCACCGAGGTGGTCCATCATTCCGACAAGGGGTCGCAGTACACCTCGCTGGCCTTCGGCAAGCGCTGCCGCCAGATGGGGGTGCTGACCTCCACCGGCTCGGCCGGCGACTGCTACGACAACGCCATGGCCGAGAGCTTCTTCGCCACCCTGGAGTGCGAGCTGATCGAACGGCGGGCGTTCCGGACCCGGGTGGAGGCGCGCATGGCCGTCTTCCAGTTCATCGAGGGCTGGTACAACACCGGCCGTCGCCACTCCGCCCTGGGCTACCGCAGCCCCAACGAGTTCGAGCGTGCCGCCATGGAGGAGCCTGAGGGGCGTACCCGGGACGACCACGGACTGCACGGCCAGAATGCCCCTGGGGCCTTCCCGATCCGCCAGTCCGACCTCCAGGACCACCCTCCGGGGTTAGCTGTTCCCCAAGGGATCGAGAAGGCTTGGCTTCCAGCGGGCTGCCGCCCACTTCAACTCTGACGGCGACGGCCTTGTACTGTCTACTAAAAAGCGGGGTAACTCCAGGAACAGCCTGCGCGGCTTTTGGTTGCTGGCCACCCGGAGACGGCGCACGAGTTGTTTCCGCCTGTGGTTACCGAGTCCAGGTTCCATTCTCAAACCAATTATCGACGCGCTTATGGCAACGCACCGCACTACGATCGAGCACGTCTTGCGGAAAGGTTGGGGGAACAGGGCCGCGCCAGTTCCGGTACGCACCGCGGTTGGACCGAGCTGCTCGGCTTGGGGAACCCCGGCCTCCGCCAGGGACCAGACTCCTTGTATTGGGACCGCCGGACGCTTCGCAGCCGACTATCTCAAAACCGAAGCATGAGGAAGGCTCTCCGGGATGTCCGGGATGCCGGTCAGGAAGATCGCCTCACGTTGATGACCCGAATACGCGCAGTGGATGTATTCGTTCCAGTGGTTGGGCTCCGGACCGTACTTCATCAGATGGCCTTGCGCGTCGTCCGTCCGTGGCGGTCTCTTCGCCTTCATCCGCGCGAGCTCCCGCTGGAGATAATCGATGAAGGCGCCTTCAGGATGGTCCCGGATGACGTAGGGAGTGTTGAACACGATATGCCGGCGGCACAAGGGGTGGGGCGGCGGAAGCACGCGTACGAACCAGACCTCGCCCTCGCGGCCGGCATAGCCGGCCGGCACCAGGCAGGAGACGATCTCCCGCGCGCCGACCTCGCGCAGCAGCACCCCCTCGCCCTCGCTGCCGCAATGGACGTAGAAGCCCATCCTCGAGTGCTGCATCCGCTCGACGGTCTCCATCAGCCAGGACGGGCATTCGAACTCGGGCGCGATGCGCAGAATGCAGCTGCCCATGGTTTCCCGGCTGCTGCCGAACCGGACGTCGAACAGCGCCCACATCGTGAAATAGCTCACGGTCAACGGGCTCATCGGCGGCCCGGCCGGCAGGTACTCGTCCTCGGCGGCGCCCACGATCCTGACGTACCCCTTCGCTTCCTTCATCCCGGAAAGGGATTCGGCCATGAGGGAGGCGACGTTCTGCGCCACAACGTACAGGGCGTGGCACGGGTCATGCCCGGCGAGCTTCTGGCCGAGGGCCGGACCGTGGTCACCGAAACCGGCTTCGAGGGCCATCGTCCTGCCTTCCCGCCAACTCGCCAGATCGACGGCCTTCGACCCGCGGGACGCGAGGATCTTCTTCGCGATCTTGTCGGCAACGGAACCCATGGCGTGCTTTCGGCAGCTATCGCTCGTGCGGCTCGCCGGTCCACACGGGAACATGTCGGCGCAAGCCTCGCATGGCGACGATGGACCCATTCATGGAGGCGCGGGAGATCGGGCGGCCGAGCGCGCCCGGCAACATCACACCGCGGCTGCGGCGGGCGCCATACCCGGTACCGCGCACGAGCGGTTCCCGCTAGTGCCCGGCCGCGCCGCGGTCCACGAGCCGCACGTCGAACGACAGGAATCGGTCGAACAGCGCGGTCTTGCGCCACAGCAATGCGCGCGGAAGCTCGGCGAGGCTGCATTCCACCAGCCCGAACCAACGCAACGGATCGAGGATGTGCCGGGCGAACATCGTCGCCGCCGCAGGCCACCGGGCCGTTGCAATGTCCTCGTCCGGCACCGCGCACAGCGTGGTGAGCGTGTGCGTGTTCCGCCATTCGTCACCGACCTCGGACAGCGACCACAGAACGATGCCGATATCCCCTTGCGGCCACCACCCGGGCAGGCCGCGCGGACGGCCGCTCACGTATGTCGACAGATCCATGCGCCAGAACGCCTGACGGAACAGCAACGCCTGAAGCGCGCCCCGAGCGCCGGGTTCGAGCATCGCGCGCCCCCGCGGCGTCAGCTCGAACCACAGAGCGGACGCGCTCAAGAGCCCCGCCCTCTCCACCACCTGGCGCAAAAGGTGCAGTTCCCCGACCGCCTGCTCGCGATAGGTCTTCCCCGCCCGGAGCTGCTCCGTCGCCTCCATGCCCGGCCAGGACATCAAGGCGCGCAACCGCGTCACTTCCGTCATCTTGAGATTGCCGTGCGTCCCCGTCCACAGCGGGTCCCATCGATCCGCTTCGCCGAGCAGGACCAGCGCGTTGCGGACGAACGCGGACCCGGCCAGCTCCTCCTCGGAAAGGTCGCCGGCAAGACGCACGGCGCTGTTGTCCGCCACCGGCTCCGCGCCCAGCGCCCCGGCGCTTTCCGCATCGAGCAGCGTCCACACCGGCTCCACGCCGCCGGGCCAGTCCGATACGTCCAGTCTCCCGACGGCTTCTCCATCGGCGCGCCGTCCCGCCTCGCCGCCGTGTCCCCGCTCCACGGCTGGCGGCGTCCAGCCCGTGTTCACCGCATCGCGGAGCCTCTTGCCCGCCTTGAACCAGGGCGACTTCGACGCAGCCACCGCCACCCGCTCCCCGGTGCGCGGATTGCGCCCGGTGCGCGCGCCGCGGCGTCTCGTCGAGAACGTGCCGAATCCGGCGATCCTCACCGCCTCTTCCCTGGCCAGCGCCTCGGCGATGGCCCCGAGCACGGTGTCGACTGCGCTCTCGGCTGCAGATTTGCCGAGCCCCATCCTGCCCGCCACGCGGCCTACGATGTCCGACTTGTTCATCGCCGGGCCCCCCGCAAGCGTTCCCCGAAGATCACGGCGCCGAACCGCCGGCGCTTGCGCGAACTGCGCGCGTTGGCCGCATCTCCCGCAGCCGCTCCGATTGCGACCTTCGCGCCGACGGTGAGTGGACCACGAGAATCGCCCCGCGGCCTTCGTATGCCTGTTCCCTTTTCGTCACCTGTCGACGGCCGCCACCGCTTCGTCCCTGGACCGGTGGATCGTGATGATCCTGTGGAAGCCGCTCACCTCGAACACCCGGCGCACCGGGTCCGACAGTGAGCACAGGGAGAACCCCGCGTTCCGCTCCCGTTCGTTTCTGGCGATCATCAGCACCGCCTGAAGACCGGCGCTGCTGATGTACGCGACCTCCTCGAAGTCGAGGACCACCGCGCGGTCGCTGTCCCCGACCGTCGTCCTGACTGCTTCCCCGAAGCCGCGAGCCCTTGCGGAATCGACACGCCCGCTCACGCGGACGCACAATACGCCGTCTGTCCGTTCGGTGGTCATGCCCAACAACCGAGTCCTCCGCGCCTCGCCGACATCGCCTGCACACGATGCCGCACTGCTGATCTTCCCTTCACCGAAGGCGCATGCCGGAGCCCGGAAAGAGCAGGCATTCGGCGGCCGTCACACGACCATCGGCAACAAGGCCCTGATCCGTTCGTGGATGCGTTACACTACTATCCCAAGGGTCGAGATGGATTCAACCCTCATACGGGCCGGATTCCCCGTCAATCGTGGACATGCGCCACCGTGCGCTGGTGAATCCGTCCCGAGCCGCGGCAGCCATTTACGAGGATACCGATGCGTCACAACTCCGGCTTCCCCGCCCGAACCCGGCAAGCCAAACAGGGTCACGGCTCTCCCGGCAGGCCCTCCGGCTTCGGAGCTTCCTGTCCGGGGTTCGCGAGGAACGAGCGCCAGGCGTCCCAGTACCGCTTGCCACTGGCCCGCCACGTGTCGTTGTGTCCTGATCGCCGGATCACGTGAAAGCGCTTGGGCCCATTGGCCAGCGCGAAGAGCCGCAGGCCGTGATCGATGGGGATGAGTTCGTCGGCGTCCCCATGAACGATGAACACCGGTATTCTCACCAGCGGCAGGTAGCGGGCGTTGTCGAACTCCTGGGAAACGAGCCAGCTCACGGGCAGGAACGGGAACAGTTCCTTTCCTATCGCCAGCAGGGTCTCGAAGGGCGATTCAAGAATCAGGCCGCGGGCGGCGGCGCCCTCCGACACGATGCGTATCGCCACCGCGGCCCCCAGCGAACGCCCGAACACGAATATCCGCTCCGGAGGCACCCGCTTGGCCAGCCAAGCGTAGGCCGCCCGGGCATCGTCGTACAGTCCCGGCTCCCAGGGCTTCCCCTCGCTTCGGCCGAACCCCCTGTAGTCGAACAGGAAGACTCCCGCCCGAAGTTCCCTGTGGATCGCGGCAATATGGCGAGCCCGGTGGGAGAGGTTGCCCGCGTTGCCGTGCGCCCAGAGCAGCACCGGGCGGTCGGGACCGGGAGGCCTCACGTACCCGCCGTGCAGCCGCACGCCGTCGGCGGCTTGGAAGCTCACGTCCTCGAAGGGCGCCCCGTAGTCGGCCGGGGTCACGGTGATCTCGCGGACCGGGTGGTAGAGGTAGTGGTTCTCGAGGTGGCCGGTGTAGCTCAGGGTCGTCACCAGGACCACCGGGAAGGAGTAGAGCAGCACCCGTTCCCATACCGCCCTGCGGAACATCACGCGCGTCAGGCTCCGCCGGTGGGATGGCCCCGGAACGTCTCTGCCCGCTGAATCACGGCCTTTGCCATGTGCAGGCTGCCCGCGACACCAGCCACCGGTCCGGAAGGTAGCTCGTCGTGTAGGGACACTCGCCGGTGACCCCCGCATACCGGCCCGTGCCGCCCACGATCCGCTGAAAGCCCCGGCCGCCGCCGCCCACCGCAACGTCCCCCGCCCGCCTCTCCGCCAAAAGGTACACCCTGTCCCCCGACTCGTCGGTCAGCGTGCACGGCGACTCGAGATCGATGCCGGCGTCCGAACTCCTGGCGTAGACCACGCAGGCGATGCGCCAGTGCCCGCCTTCCGTGAAGGGATTACCGCTGCTCTTGATGACCGTCGCCGTACCCTCTACCGGCCCCGCGGTAATCGTCCGCCCCGCGTGCTCCAGCGTGGTGTAGTCGTGGACGTAGTTCTCCAGGAGTTCGAAACTGCCGCTCTCTTCGGCCGTGGCGGGCTGCCCCACGCACAGGACCAACACGGCCGCAGTCAACAAGGATAACAACGTGGCGGACGGCATGTGCATGTGTTCCTCTCTCAAGAGAAAAAACTGCTCCTCGAATGCGGGGCCGACTCACCTTCCGGATGCCCGGAAGGACTCGCTCAAGGCCACGAACGTTCCGAAGAATTCGCCGGCGCTGCCGTCGCTCTCTTCGAAGTCGGCTTCGCTGAACCCCGCGACCAGAGGGGGGTTGCCATCCTGGTCGGAAATGTTCGAGAGCGAACCGCCCCAGTGTCCCTCCGAATGGGTGACGGTCCGTTCGGGGTGCTTCACCGTGACGTCAACGTGTTCGAACGTGCCGTCCGGGTTGAAGGGCGTGATGCCCAGGTGCAGTTCGTAGTCGGCGGCAATGGCCCGGACGTCCCGCACTTCGTCCCCAAGGAAGACGCCGAAATGCGCGCGCCGGGTGACAAGATCGCCCGTGCAGCCGATGCAGCCGCTGAGCGTAGCGCCGGCGAAATCCGCCGTGATCGTCACGGTTCCTTCGTACTCGTCGATCACATAAGCGCCCGTGGCATCTCCCCAGTCGGTTCCGGGGACGTAGGTGTAGAGCCCGCCAGCCTGGCCGGTATCGGTCGCCTGTCCCTCCAGCGGCAGTTCCGGAGGCGCCGACGGGTCGATCTCCGGGCAGTCCACAATGGCGTACTGAATGGAGTCCCTGAACGACAGTGCCGGGAGATGCTGTCCGGGAAACTCCGCCCACCAACCCGCCATCAGGTAGTCGGCCGGGTTGTCGCCATCCCAACTGACCAGGGCATACGCTACCGATGTGCCTTCCTCCACGTCCTTGACGAACGTCCAGTCCCGTGCCTGGTGCCCGGGAATGGGCGTAACCGCGGACCGTGAATCGACAGCATCGTCGGTCGTGCTGACGGATACCTCGCGGCCGTCCTCCAGCGTCAGGAACACTCGCAGCTTCGGGCCGGCGAACTCCGTGTTCCTCTCGAAGCCGATGCGGCCTTCGTCGCCAGTGGTGGATGAACTCCCGCAACCACTCACTGCCAGAACAAGGGCCACGCCCAAAAGGATCACAGTCGGTCTCATGATGTCGATCTCCTGTCGCAGCAGTTGCCGGCGCACGTGGACCCGACGGACACCCGCTTGTGCGCAAGTCTGGCATCGCTGGCGGCAATCATCGCGGGCTACTCCGTCATGCGCTTGAGCCCGCTCAGGGGCTGAACCTTCACCGCCCGCGAGGCGGGCTTCGTGGCCACCGTGATCTCCTGGCCGGTGAAGGGCGACATCATCTTGCGCGCCCTGGTCGCGGGCTTGCGCGCCACCTTGATCTTCAAAAGGTCGGGAAGCGTGAACGTCCCCACCGCGCGTTTCCTGACGTGACGCTCGATGACCGCTCCGAGCTCGTCCAGCACCGCGGCCACGTCCTTCTTTTGAAGCCCGGTCGATTCGGACAGGGCTTCCAGGAGTTGTGTCTTGGTCATGGCCTCCTTGATCGCCGCGTTCTTTCGATTGGAGGCTGTCGCCATCTTGCGTCCCTCCTTCCGTTGCCTGCCGGGAGTCGGCTCCACCGGTCCCGTCCGGGTGTTGACAGGAATCAGGTCTTCTCGTACATGCCCCGGCCGGTGCGCCTGATCCGGCTGTCCTTCGTCCACCGCGCGACCACCTGCCTGTGGTAGCTTCGCGGCTTCTCGCCCGCCGTCTCATGAGCGCTCATGGTTTCCAGAGTGAACCGGTCGGGCAGTGTCGCGAGAACCGCCGTCCAGTCGATCATTGCGCCGCGCGGCCCCCGCTTCAACGCTCCAGCCCCGGAACGGTCCTGCCGGGACCTCTTGCGGGTCCTGCGTCCATCGAGCATGTCCTGAACCGTCTCGTGCCTCTTGATCTCCTCCTGCAACGCGGCGACTTTCCCCGTGGCCACCGCCAGCTCCTTCCTCAACCGGTCGATCTCTCTCCTGACGCCGACTTTCAGATCCTCAGCCATTTATCCTCCCCGTTTTCATATGCCACGCCGCAACGTTGGCATCCGGCGTCCCGCACGCAAGTTCACCGGACGATTCAGCCTATCCGATTCTGCGAGCAGCAGGCAATCCGAATGCCTCTGCATTGCCGCATAACCACCCGGACGTTCCGCCCCGGATGCGCCAACGGCCCGCAAAGCCGGAGGTCGGCCTCCGGCCGGGGCGCGGCCGGGGTGTCCCGAGGGCGTCTCGCGCTGCTCCGATTCCATGCCACACGGAGGACGCGATGCCCCTTCCCGAGAACATTTCCGCGGACTACACGCTCCGCCCGAGCGAACTGGCCGAGGTCCTTGCCCTGTTGGTCGAAGCCCGCCAGCCGGTGGTTGTCTGGGGGCCGCCCGGCGCGGCCAAGAGCCAGATCGCCCAACAGGTGGCCGCGGCCACGAACCGTCGGTACGTGGACGTCCGGGCTCTGCTCCTCGATCCCGTGGACCTCCGCGGCATCCCCTGGCGCGACACAGATGACCGCACCCGCTGGGCGCCGCCTGCATTCCTGCCCCCGTCCGACGATCCTGGGCGCTGGCTCATCAACCTCGAGGAGCTGCCCTCTGCGGTCCCCATGGTGCAGGCGGCCCTGTACCAGCTGGTGCTCGACCGCAAGGTCGGCGAGTACGAACTGCCCGAGGGAGCGTCGCTCATCGCCTGCGGCAACCGGGAAACGGACCGCGGCGTCGTCCACCGCATGCCCACTCCCCTGGCCTCGCGCTTCGTCCACCTGGAGATACGCGTCGACACGGAGGACTGGCTCGCTTGGGGCGCGGCCAACGGCATCGTCTCACAGGTACTTTTCTTTGTCGCATACAGGCCCGACCTCCTGCACCGGTTCGATCCGCAGTCCACGGAGAAAGCTTTTCCTTGCCCGAGGACATGGGAGGCCGTGAGCAACATCGTCAAGCACCGGAACGGGCTCGATCCGGCAACGGAGCGGGCGCTGTTCCGGGGGACCGTGGGCGAGGCGGCGGCGGTGGAGTTCTCGGCGTTCCTGAACGTCTGGCGCGAGCTGCCCCATCCCAGAGCAGTGTTGAACGACCCCGGGAACGCGGACATCCCGGAGAACGCGAGTGCGCTGATGGCGCTCTGCGGCTCACTCTACCGGCTTGCGACAGACGTGACCATGGACGCCATCGTCACCTTCGCGGAACGGCTCAGGCGGGAGGTGGGAGAGTCGCTGGTAGGCGCGTGCGTGCGCCGCGACCCGGCGCTCCAGCGCTCGCCCGCCTTCATCCGCTGGGCCGCGGCCAGGACCCGCTGAAGGAGAACTACCATGCGCTGCTGGAGGATTAGTCACTACCCGGCGGGCTGTGCCAACTCCCGCGAGTACACGGTACGGGCGCGCAGCCGCGAGGTGGCACGGCGCAAGCTCGCCGCCGCTATCAAGGTCCCCTTGTGGACCCTCAGATAGACCGAGAGGAGGCACTTCAATGGACCTCACCCATGATGCCATGCTGGTCAGCCTGCGCATCAGCGCCTGGTCCGGCAGGCTCTACGACCGCGAGGCGAGCGACCACGTCGCCGTCCAACACGACGCCAGCACGAGCGCCGGCCGGTACAACAAGCGGCTTCTCCCCAAGGCGGCCCTGGCGCCGCTCAACGCCGTCATGAGCGAAAGCCGCACGCAGCACTACGCCCAGTCGCTGCCCTGGGACGACAAGGGCTCGCGGCTCCTCACGGTCGCCAACTACGAGCGCTACACCCAGGTCATGGACGCGCTGCGGGAGCGCCTGGTGCGCCAGCGCGCTCGGTTCATCGAGGACTACGGCGACTACGTGGAGCAGGCCCGGATCGACCTCGGCAAGCTCTTCCGCATCGAGGACTATCCCTCGAAGGACCGGCTCCGGGACAGGTTCTCCATACGCTACCGCATCACGCCCGTGCCCGACGCCGACCACTTCATCGCCAGGCTGGCCACGGACGACTCCGAACGGGTGAAACGAGACATCGAGCTTCATATAGAGGAGCAGATCCACGACGCCGTGGGCGATCTCTACCGGCGCCTGGCCGAGGCTGTCGAGCGGGTCTCGGAGCGTCTGACCGAGGACGACAACGGCAAGCCGCTGGTGTTCCGGGACACCATGATCTCCAACATCCGGGACCTCGTGGACGTGGTTCCCCGGCTCAACATCTTCGGCGACCAGAGACTCGCGAGCCTCTGCGAGCGGGTGAAGGACAGGATCGCAGGCGTGGAGCCGGATTCCCTCCGTCCGTCCGGGACCTTCGACCCCGTGGTCCGGGCGCAGGTGAAGCGCGACGCCGACGCGCTCATGGAGCAGTTCGCGGGCTACTTCCCGGCTCCGCAACCCGAACCGGCCCGGGAGGTGGCGTGATGGCCGCGAACGTGCTCGGCGAATCGGCGCGCCGCATGAGCGACTGCGTGACCGAGCTCCTGCGGAAGCAGCCCTTCTTCGGGAGCCTGGTCCTGAGGCTCCCGCTCCGAGCCGATCCCACACGGAAGACCCTCGCCAGCGACGGACGGGAAATCCGCTACTCGCCCGGCTGGGTGGCGGAGACCGACGCGCACCTCATCGAGACCGCCATGGCGCGGGTGGTGATGGCGTGCGCCCTGAAACACCACACCCGCCGGGGAGAGCGGGACGCGGAACGATGGCAGACGGCCTCGCAGCTCGTCACCCATGCGCTCCTCCGCGATGCCGGCTTCACGCTCCCGCCCGATGCCGAAGCCTGGGAGGACCTGAGTGTCGAGCAGGCGTACGACCGCCTGCCGGAACCCGGGGAGGGCGACGCCGGCAGCGACGGCGACCCGGCCCAAGGTGGCGCCAACGACGCGGGCGCCGCCGGCCAGCTGCCTCCCGGCGGCGACGGGAGCGGCCAGGGCGAGGACAACGCATCCGGCGCGCTGCCGAGCCATGATCCTTCCGGCACCGGAGAGGTCATGGACGCCGAAGCCCGCGGGGACAGCGACTCCGGTTCCTCTGAGACGCCCGTGGACACCGCCGCCGAGGAGCAGGCATGGGACGAGGCCATGCACCAGGCCCTCAGCATCGCCAGGGCCGAGGGCAAGGCCCCGGGAGGCGTCGAGGAAACGGTCCGGAACGCCCACGCAAGCGCTCTCGACTGGCGCACCCTGCTGCGACGCTACATGACCGACGCCGCTCGCAGCGACTACAGCTGGAGCCTCCCCAACCGCCGCTTCATCGACTCCGGCCTCTACCTCCCCTCCATCCGCTCCGAGGGCATCGACACCATTGCGGTCATCATCGACACCTCGGGCTCCCTCCCCGCCCAAACCCTTGCCGGGTTCTGGGTAGAACTCCGCGAGATCGCGGCCGAGATCAGGCCGGAAAGAATCTTCGTGCTCCAGGTCGATGCTGCGCTACGGGACGCGGCCGAGTACACGGCCGACGACCTCCCCGACGAGATCACGCTCAAGGGCCGGGGCGGCACCGACTTCCGTCCGGGCTTCGAGTGGCTCGACGAGCAGGGGATACAGCCGGCGGTGTGCCTGTACTTCACGGACCTGGAGTGCTCCAGCTACCCAGAGGCCGAGCCGGTCTTTCCCGTCATCTGGGTCGACCATTCGGAGTCGTCATCGAAGACGAACGCCCAGCCCTGGGGCGACCGCATCACCATCGGCGACTGATGTCCGGCAGAGGCGCTCTTCTGCCGGGCCGAGCCCGCCGGCGGAGTGGAGGGCATGAACCATGAAGAGAACATGTACAGCGCAGGAAGGAAGCCCGGCCCCGGGCCGTGTCTTGCGCCCGACCACCACCTGGCGCGCCCGCGCCTTCGTGCTGGGCGGGCTCGCCTTTGCCGCCGTCTACACCACGGCGGCGTTCTCGCTCGGCGCGGGCGCGGAGCACATCGGCCCGCTCTGGATGGCGGCGATTGCCTGGACCTTCGCCGCGAGCCTCGCGGGAGCGCTATGGCGGGGGTTCCATCATCACGACTGGTCCGCGTTCTCAGATTATGAGCTGCCGGAAGACGACGGCGAGTTGGACGAGTGGCTGTCACGCACGGGCCGCTACTCCTCGCTTCGCGACATGGAAGAAGATCTGCTCCACGACGGTCGCCTTCGCTGATACGGTTCGCGGCGACTGTGCCGTCCGCCGGAGCCCGGACGCTTCGGCCTCCGCCGCCGTGCCGTGCGCCTCCGGGAGGTGGAGGCAGGCCGGGGCGGGGCGAGTCACGGGGGGCCGAGGACGGGCTCCCCCACGCCACGCCACCGCCAAGGAGGTCGCCGCCATGCCCGACACCAACATTACCGAAGATCATCGCCGCGCGTTCGAGGCCCTGACCAGCGGCCGGTTCCAGAACTTCTGCCTCGTCAGTTGCTTCGTCGACGGCGAACCGACCGCGGCCATCGCCGCCGTCAACATCAGTCCCGGCCAAGACGGCGGCGAGCCGGAATATCTCATCAGTCCGCTCTTCGTCTGCCCCACCGCGGCGATGACGCTGACCGACCATGACGGGAGAAAGGCATGAGCGCCGCCCCACTACGCGGCCGGCCCGCCGCCGAACTCCAGGTCCCGCCCGAGTGCCGCGACATGATCCACAAGGGCGCGCTGGTCGCTGTCAACAGTTCGGCCGGCAAGGACAGCCAATGCATGACCATCCTGCTCGCCCGGATCGTCCCCCGCGACCAACTGGTGGTGGTTCACGCCCCGCTCGGAGAGGTCGAGTGGCCGGGCACGATCGAGCACATCGAGAACACGCTTCCCGCCGGCGTTCCGCTGATATTCGCGCG